>DFOV01000199.1:16997-20929 GCA_002376965.1 Gammaproteobacteria bacterium UBA3532 | reverse complement strand
TCAGGCTCAGGTTCAGGTTCAGGTTCTGGCTCGGGCGCTGGTTCAGGTTCTGGCTCAGTAGGTGTCTCTGGGTTTGGATCAGTAATCGCGGTGTCATCTCCCGATCCGCCGCCACCTCCACCGCAGGCTGTGAGAGCTAGTGACAATAGCGTTGCCGATAGCAAGTGTGAGGCCATTAAGGTCTTGGACATATTTTTTCTCCGTTTTTATAAGTAAAAGCCTCTTGATACGTGTTTTCGAGATCAACGTTAGTTGTTCATCGACGTGGCGTTTCATTTATTCGCAGCAGCGGCTTTTTGTTGTGATTGGAGCAAAGCTCTAGCTAAGGCTTACACAGCCTTGATAACTCTTTTTGGTATCCGATCTATTCTGCATGGTTCTAAAATAAATACAAGAACAATCCGAGTGGTAGTCACCTGGCCACTGATCCCGCTGGAATAATTAAGGCGCCATGTTCGAAATATTGAACAAAGTTCGACAGGCCGTTGAAACCAGTCTAACTTTTTTCCAAAAAGCACCAAGGGGGAAACCGGGGCGTAAATAGTTTGAGGTTCAAAATGGCAGCTTTGGTGACCCTTTCGTGACAAAAATCAAATTTTTTAGCCTAGAACCCTGGAAATTGATTTATATCAATATAGAGCTATTAGGTTGCTTTATGCTGGTGTTGTTCCGCGATATTTGGGTTGAGTTTCCTTATTTCAGACAAGGGGAAGAATGATGTATCAAGACATTGAAAACAAAGAGATGAATGCTAAGCAAGATCCTTGGAAAGGGTTTGCTGGTGGTGTATGGCAAGATAAAGTGGATGTGCGTGATTTCATCCAACAGAACTACACTCCCTATGAAGGCACGGATGAATTTCTGGCTGGCCCGACCGACCGTACTAAAGCGGTATGGGCACAAGTGCTGGAACTGATGAAAGAAGAAAATAAAATTGGTGGGCCGCTTGATTTCGATACTGACCTTCCTGCGACTATTACTTCTCATGCTCCTGGCTATATCAACCAGGATCAGGAAGTGATTGTTGGCCTACAAACCGATAAGCCTTTAAAGCGCGCTATTATGCCAAACGGCGGTGTGCGTATGGTTGAAGCTTCTTGTGCCGCCTATGGCCGTGAGCTTGACCCTATGGTTAAGAAAATCTTTTCTGACTATCGTAAAACCCATAATCAAGGTGTCTTCGACGCTTACACTGCTGATGTTCGTGCTTGTCGCAGTGCCGGTATCATTACTGGCCTGCCAGACGCATATGGTCGTGGCCGAATTATTGGTGATTACCGCCGTGTTGCTCTGTATGGGGTTGATCGCCTGTTGGCTGACAAGCTTCAACAAAAAAACTCGCTAGACTCTAATGAGTTGACCGAAAAAACCATCCGTTTGATGGAAGAGTTATCTGACCAATATCGTGCTTTACAGGATATGGTCAAAATGGCGAAAAGCTATGGTTTTGACATTAGCCGTCCTGCTGAAAATGCTAAAGAAGCGGTTCAGTGGACGTATTTCGCCTACCTTGCAGCGGTTAAGTCGCAAAATGGTGCGGCAATGAGTGTTGGTCGTGTATCTACCTTCCTTGATATCTATATTCAGCGCGATATCGATGCCGGTGTACTGACTGAAGATCAAGCTCAGGAAATGATCGATGATCTGGTGATCAAGCTGCGTATGGTGCGCTTCTTACGTACCCCTGAATATGATGAGCTGTTTTCCGGCGACCCAACCTGGGTAACCGAGTCTATCGCAGGTATGGGCGAAGATGGTCGTCCGCTGGTGACTAAAAGTTCCTACCGCGTGCTACATACCCTGTATAACTTAGGCCCAGCTCCAGAGCCAAACCTTACCGTGCTTTGGTCTCCATCGCTGCCTAAAAACTTTAAAGAATACTGTGCCAAGGTATCTGTCGATACCAGCTCCATCCAGTATGAAAATGACGACCTGATGCGTGAGAAGTTTGGTGATGACTATGGTATCGCCTGCTGTGTATCTGCCATGCGTATTGGTAAACAAATGCAGTTCTTCGGCGCACGCTGTAACCTGGGTAAAACCTTATTGTATGCCATCAACGGTGGTATGGATGAGGTTAAAGGTAAGCAGGTTGGTCCGAAGATGGCTCCGATTGATGGCGAAACCCTTGATTATGATGAAGTCTTCCGTCGACTGGATTACTACATGGACTGGGTGTCAGGCGTTTATATCAAGGCGCTGAATGCAATTCACTATATGCACGACAAGTATGCTTATGAAGCGTCATTAATGGCATTGCATGATCGTGATGTAGTTCGTACCATGGCTTGTGGTATCGCTGGATTGTCTATTGTTGCTGACTCGTTGTCTGCGATTAAGTACGCTAAGGTCAAGCCAGTGCGCAACGATGATGGCTATGTGGTGGATTACGAAATCGAGGGTGACTATCCTCAGTTTGGTAACAACGATGAGCGTGTTGACTCTATTGCGGCAGATATCGTATCGCGCTTTATGGAGCATGTGCGCAAGCATCCAACCTATCGCGATTCGATTCCAACGCAGTCAGTACTTACTATCACCTCAAATGTTGTTTATGGTAAGAAAACAGGAACAACGCCTGATGGTCGTAAAGCGGGCGAACCTTTTGCGCCAGGAGCGAACCCGATGCATGGCCGTGATGTGAAAGGCGCGTTGGCATCATTAATGTCTGTTTCTCGCTTGGATTACAAAGATGCGGAAGACGGTATTTCTTATACCATGTCGGTTGTTCCTAATACGTTAGGTAAGCAGGAAGAGCAGCGTGCTAAGAATCTTAGCGGCTTGCTGGATGGCTACTTCAAGGAAACCGGTCATCATATCAACGTCAATGTCTTAGATAGAGATATGTTGATGGATGCGATGAATAATCCTGAAAACTATCCTCAGCTAACCATTCGTGTTTCGGGTTATGCGGTTAACTTTGTTAAGTTGACTCGTGAACAGCAACAAGACGTGATTAGCCGTACCTTCCATGCAACGATGTAGTCGCCAGATGGAATAAAGCTCTGAGCCAGAAAGCTGGCTTAGGCTTTAGTTGGGAAAGGCCGCCGAGTTGGCGGCTTTTCTTTTACTGCTATTGCTTCTTGTGAGCGCCAGTGTTTTACTGCAATTAATTCTTTTTCTGAGGCTTGTATGGTTGTGCCTGCGACACGTTTAATCAAAACCCAATCCGATGCTCAGGTGTGTGGGCGAATCCATTCGGTTGATACCTTTGGTACCGTCGATGGCCCCGGAGTGCGTTATGTTATCTTTCTTCAAGGTTGCTTGTTTCGTTGCCTGTATTGCCATAATCGCGACACCTGGGATTTGAACACCGGCGAACTCAAGCCTGTGGATGAGGTGTTAGCCGATATATTGAAGTATCGCTCGTTCTTCGAGTCCGCCGATGGTGGTGTTACCATTACTGGTGGAGAGCCTATTTTACAGATTCCGTTTATCGCTGAGCTGTTTGAAAGATTGGATGCTGAGGGCATTCATACCTGTTTAGATACCAATGGTTATGCCAGTAAATATAATGACGATATGGATCGCATGCTGGCTCATACCAAGTTAGTCATGCTCGACATCAAACATATTGACGAAGATGCCCACAAACGCCTGACCAAGGTCAGTAATGCCCGTACGTTGCGCTTTGCTGACTATTTGACTCAAAAATCCATTCCCACCTGGGTTCGTCATGTTGTTGTCCCTGGTTATAGTGATGATATGGAGTCGATCGCTAAGTTAGCCGATTTTCTAAAAGGGCGCGATAATGTTGAAAAGATTGAGCTTTTGCCTTACCACAATCTAGGAACGCACAAGTGGCAGGAAATGGGCGAAAAATATGAACTTGAGGGGTTGGAACCGCCGAGTAAAGCCCATATGAAAGCGATTAAACAATACCTCGAAGAGGAAGGGTTTACCGTTCAGCTATAGGCTCAGATGCCTTGCCT
>DFOV01000199.1:316-16695 GCA_002376965.1 Gammaproteobacteria bacterium UBA3532 | reverse complement strand
ATGCCTTGCCTTTCAGGCGTTGGCATTCGCTTGTTTACTGTGTATGATCCGGCCTCTTCATAGCAATTCAGTAAGGTCTAAATCATGCAAAAGAAACAAAACAAGGTTGTTAACATCGCGATAGTGATGGGCGTCGCTTTGGGCTTGCTCATTGCTGGATTTATTTTTTTAAAGCC
This sequence comes from Gammaproteobacteria bacterium UBA3532, assembly GCA_002376965.1. Classification (GTDB taxonomy): domain Bacteria; phylum Pseudomonadota; class Gammaproteobacteria; order Enterobacterales; family UBA3532; genus UBA3532. Next base: position 16,519 of record DFOV01000199.1, on the reverse strand, counting down.
GGGTGAGGTGCAGCAAAAAACCGTCACCATTGATGGTGTTAAACTGACGGCCAGCTACACGGCATATCACCCTATCATTGCCAACTTCAAGAAGCACATGCACTTTGCAACGCAAGACGGCAAGAAATATGAGGCTGATCTTGCCATCGTCAAAGATGATAATAACTTCATCAATGTATTCAAAAGTGGCCAGGACGTGGTTGTTCAGGATACCTCTTCCACCCAATACCGTGTTAATGCGGTGACTGGTGATTTTTCGACTACCGAAGGCGATGCCGAAGCAATCAAAAATGATTTTGTTGGCAAGTATTTAGTAAAAGAAGGAAAGCTCACCTTCATACCCGTAACTCAAGGAACCATGGCGCGAGTTAAAGCGCCTGAAGCTGACAATGGCTCTGGTTCCTAATGGATTTTCAGCCTGTGACCGAGGGATAAAGCTGTATTACTCGGTCGCCATGCCAGTCACAGGGCTTTCCTAGTGAGCCTTTGGGCATTTTATCCGTTGCCGCAATAGACGATATCAATTCCATTCGTTCGATATGTTGAGTCAGCCACTGGCAGAATGACTGTTGCCAAGTAGTACTTTCAAGGAGTGCTGCTTCACTTTCAATTAGGGCTTTAACTTTTAGGATACCATGTTCTGAATACGTTCTAACTTGGGCATCTTTGACATCAGGGTGAGAGTGAAGGATAGACTCCAGCTGTTGTAAATCCATGTTGTGGCCATGCACCTGAACCACGCGATCCTCTCTGCCTGAAAAGGTGACTCCACCTTTTGAACTGAACGATAGTTTGTCCTGAAGCGCTATTTCAAGGCTCAGCTCTGGAAAACACAGCAGCTTGTTTCCGTCCAATTCCCAGTAGTCGAGCATTTGATAGTGTGAATCACCGATATGACGATAAGCGATGGCTCCGGTTTCCGTCGAACCAAAGATGTCGAAAGCTTTGACTCCCTGCTTGACGAGCCATTGACGAAGGCCTTCGTGGCAGGGGGAGGTCGATAGAATAAGGGTGATATCCTTCGGCAAATTCAAGCCCAGTCGCATAACTAAATTCAAAAAATCTGGGGTGGCAATCAGTGTTTCACCTTCCTTAAGTTGTTCCAAAATAGACATCGGCGTGAAAAACAGGGGAGAGCGGATAGTCAGGGTAGTCGCTTGACGCCAGCTATGCAGGATGCCCCACATAAAACCGTAGATATGATGAACAGGTACCGTGCTTACCACGCCTGATGACGGGCCGAGTAGTTGCTGGAAAAAAAGTGCTTCAGCCAGCATGTGATCGTTGTTTCTGAATATGGGTTTGCTATTCCCTGTTGTTCCTGAAGAAAAAAAGTGCATCGATCTATCTTCGATAGACAAACTCTGTTGGCAAATATCCACCCATTTCTCGGGAGCTTGATAGGCCAGGAGTAAGTCAGATAGCCCTGTTTTGTCTAGTCCCAGGGCTAAGCTTAATTTCGAACTTAGCTCGATACGTTCTATTGAGTCGAAGCCAAGCGTTCCATTCTTTAACGCCTGCAACGCATCGTTTGGTTTCAGGCTAGCCAGCCGGCCAGTCCGTTGGATAAATTCCAGAACAAAGGCGTCTAGGTAAGCGTCTATCAGGTCTCTGTTTGACCACCAGTTGCTCATTAAAGTCTCTTAACAAAGACCCAGATGTTGTCGTTGACCAAGGCTTTTTTGAGGTGCACCTTTACCTTGGTTGGGCTCATTTTATAGTCGAAGGTGTATTCAAACATAGTGCTGTTACCCGTTTTCACTACCTTGTCAAAGGCTCCTTTGAATGTTGGCGTGTTAGTACATGGGGCGACGGCTGTGAAGAAGTTTTTCCCCAGCACTTCGCTCGGTGATCGTCCAGTGATCGCACCTTCTGTCTGGTTGTACTTGAGAATGTGGCCTGAGGTATCCAGCTCTATCGCACCAAAGGCCAGTTTATCTATTTCATTATCAGAAAGTGATGCCAGTTTGTTTTCTATATCATCAGATGCAAATTGAATAACATTTATGTTCATTTTCATGTTCTCCAGCTAATTGTCCCCGTTATTACGTACCTTGCGCTAGAGTGGATCTCATACTGCGTTCTTTTTTCTATGTCGAGAGGGCTTTTGGTGCCTCTATTATTTTGCTGGTGGCTGGATGATTGATCCGTCTCGATGGCAGAATGGCATAATAAACTTCCTGAATATCCGTTGTTCGCCCAATCACGCTGACACCATACTGCTGGCATATATGACGTTCTATCAGGTTTGGGCCAGCAAATGCCCCATATCCAGCTTGAGCGAAAGACTTTAATAGAGCACTGTCATCAAACTCACCAACTATTTTGGGAATGATCTGGTGATGGTCAAACCAGTTGAGTAGTGATTGACGAACAGATGATTTCTTGCCTGGCAGAAGCCAGGGATATTCTCCTAGATTTTGGGGAAAAGGCTTCTGGCTTCTAACTATGCTAGGAGCGGCATAAAAGCAATAATCGCTTTGGGCCAGTTTATGACAGGTTGCTCGAACCTGTCCACCTGGTATCAGGGCTTGATCAGTAATGATCATATCAAGACGGTTAATAGCCAGTTCTGCGAGCAGGGTTTGCTGATCTCCTTCAGAACAGATAATACGAATGGATTGATTTAGGTCGAGCACAGGCGCTATTAATTGGAAAGCTAGAGCTTTTGGAATGACATCGGTTACCCCAACATGGAAACTGTGTTGCTGAATGGGTTGTTGTTTATCGATTATGCGCTTTAGCTCTTCCCCTAACGAGAAAATGTCTTCTGCGTATTGCATTATATGTTGGCCAAGCTCAGATGGGCGTAGTCGTTTCCCATCTCTTTCAAAAAGCTTGAAGCCAATTTGCTTTTCAAATGCGCTGATTTGTCCACTAATCGTTTGCGGTGCTAAGCAGAGCTGCTCGGATGCCTTAGCAATGCTTCCTTCTTTTGCAACCGTATAGAAATAGAGTAGGTGATTGTAGTTGAGCCTATGCATGAGTCAAACATCCAAAAAACCGAATATATAAGTAATTATAATCGAATATTTATTCGATTGGGTTTTCGGTATAACAATAAAAGACGGTTAATTGGAACCGTTGCTCGATTGCTTTTGGAGGCATACGAATGAAACTCTATCTACGAACAGGCCAAGCTAAACTGGATGCAGGGTTTAAAGACTATATTTGCCGTAAAGTACATGTTGCATTTGCTAAAGTGAAAAACCGCATTGGTTCTGTAGCGATTATTTTAAAGCAGGATGATAGTCTGCACGGCTTGTTTAACAAGCAATGTCAGGTCGTCGTAACTTTTGATAACCAAGAAAAAGTAGTGCTCACTCACACCCAGTCCGATTACAAAGCCGCAGTGAATATCGCATTGCGCAGGGCTGGAAGAGGAGTGAAAAAGCTGATAGTTAAAACGGCGCCATCGCCAAAAGGCATTGTTTATGGGTAGTAATTGTTATATTTTTTGCTAGACAAGGAAGGCGCTGCAGCGCCTTCCATACACTGACCTAAATTGCAACCGAGGTTTCAGTCTTACAGCTCACGAGCAATAGCGCGATAGCCTATATCAGTCCGGTAGTAAACATTATTCCACTGGATCTGTTTAGTCGCTGCATAGGCCGCTTCCTGGGCTTCTTGCACACTATGTCCTAGCGCCGTTGCACACAAAACACGACCACCATTAGTGACAACCTCACCATCTTTCAATGAAGTACCTGCATGAAAAACTTTCATATTTTCCGTTGCTTGTGGCACATTGGTGATAACATCGCCTTTATGGTAGCCTTCTGGGTAACCGCCAGCGGCTAAAACCACACCTAGAGCGGCGCGCTCATCCCATTCGGCCTCAGTAGTATCCAGCTTGCCATCTATTGCCGCTTGACACAGCTCGACCAAATCAGATTTTAAGCGCATCATGATCGGTTGTGTTTCTGGATCGCCAAAGCGACAGTTGTATTCGAGCACTTTGATTTCTCCATCCGGGGATACCATCAAGCCGGCGTATAAAAAGCCGGTATACTCGTTACCTTCCTCTGCCATACCTTTTACCGTTGGCAGTATCACTTGCTCCATCGCTTTTTGGTGGATGTCTTGGGTTACCACGGGGGCGGGAGAATAGGCACCCATACCACCGGTATTTGGCCCTTTGTCACCATTATCACGAGCCTTGTGGTCTTGTGAAGAGGCAAGCGGCAGTACATTTTTGCCGTCAACCATCACGATGAAGCTGGCCTCTTCGCCATATAAAAACTCTTCAATCACAACACGGTGTCCGGCATCACCAAACTTATTGCCATCTAGCATGTCATCGATCGCGGCAAAGGCTTCTTGTTCACTTTGGGCTAGAATAACGCCTTTACCAGCTGCCAAGCCATCAGCTTTGATGACGATGGGCGTGCCTTGTTGACGAACATAGTCTTTGGCAGCAGCGATTTCGGTAAAGTTTTGATAGGCTGCTGTTGGGATATTGTGGCGAGCGAGAAAGTCTTTGGTAAAGGCTTTAGAGCCTTCCAGTTGAGCCGCACCTTGGGTTGGGCCAAAAATGGGCAGGTCAGCCTCACGAAATGCATCAACAACTCCGATGACCAAAGGCGCTTCAGGGCCAACGATGGTTAATTTGATGTCGTTATCTTTAGCAAACTCGACGAGCTTGGTCGTTTCAGTCACATCAATGGCAACGTTTTCAAGCTTCGCTTCCTGAGCAGTTCCTGCATTACCAGGCGCAACAAAAACCGTGTTTACAGATGGGTTCTGAGCTGCTTTCCAGGCTAGTGCATGTTCGCGACCGCCGCCGCCAATCACTAGTATATTCATATCAAATCTCCTTAATGATTAGTGACGGAAATGGCGCATGCCGGTAAAGACCATGGCCATGCCAGCTTCGTTAGCGGCCTGAATAACTTCATCGTCGCGTATCGAGCCGCCAGGCTGGATGACCGCTGTGATACCAGCTTCTGCCGCTGCATCAATGCCATCGCGGAATGGGAAGAATGCATCAGATGCCATCACTGAACCTTTAACTTCCAGGTTTTCGTCAGACGCTTTTATGCCAGCGATTTTGGCGCTGTATACGCGGCTCATCTGACCGGCTCCAACACCAATGGTTTGGCCTTTTTTGGTGTAGACGATGGCATTAGACTTAACAAATTTCGCTACTTTCCAGGCGAATAGCAGATCGGATAGCTCTTGTTCGGTTGGCTGGCGCTCTGAAACCACTTTAAGGTCATCGGCTTCGACCATGCCTAAATCACGATCCTGTACTAGGACACCGCCATTAACGCGTTTGATATCAAGAGAAGGAGCGGGAGCTTCCCATTGCCCGCAGGAAAGTAAGCGGACATTTGCCTTGGCGGAAACAATGCTTTTTGCTTCGTCTGAAACACTTGGAGCGATGATGACTTCGACGAACTGACGGTCAATAATCGCTTTGGCCGTGTCGGCATCTAATGGCTGGTTGAAGGCAATAATACCACCGAAAGCGGACGTTGGGTCGGTTTGAAAAGCCAGTTCGTATGCTTGAAGCAGGCTATCCGCAACCGCTACGCCACACGGGTTGGCGTGTTTAACAATCACACATGCTGGTTGGTCAAATTGTTTGACGCATTCTAGGGCGGCGTCAGTGTCAGCGACATTGTTAAACGAGAGTTCTTTGCCTTGAATTTGCTCTGCAGTGGCAACCGATGGCTCGGTTGGGTTCGCTTCAACATAGAACGCTGCACCTTGGTGAGGGTTTTCCCCGTAGCGCATGGTCTGCTTTTTAACAAATTGCTGATTGAAAGTACGCGGGAATGCGGTTTCGTTGTTATCGACTTTCAGGCCAAGATAGTTGGCAATGGCGCCATCATAGTGGGCTGTATGTTCGAATGCTTTTACTGCAAGATCAAAGCGGGTAGCCATAGAAAGTCCATCATTGGATGCCAGCTCGTCGAGGATGTTTTGGTAGTCAGTTGCATTGACGACGATGGCTACATCTTTGTGGTTTTTAGCCGCAGCTCGAACCATGGTTGGCCCGCCAATATCGATGTTTTCGATGGCCATAGGCAGGTCGCAATCAGCGCGGGCCACTGTTTGTTCGAAAGGGTAGAGGTTGACTACTACCATATCGATAGCCTGTATACCGTGTTCAGTCATAACGGCGTCGTCAGTACCGCGACGACCCAAGATACCGCCATGCACCTTTGGATGAAGTGTTTTAACGCGGCCATCCATCATCTCGGGAAAGCCAGTGTAATCAGAGACTTCTGTTACTTTGAGCCCTTCGTTGGCCAGGAGTTTGGCAGTACCACCGGTAGATAAAATCTCGACGCCTTGATTGGCTAATGCGGTGGCAAATTCGACGATACCGGTTTTATCCGATACGCTAATAAGGGCACGTTTGATCGCTTTAATATCTGTCATAGTTTTTATTCAGCCATAGTATTGATATCAAGCATGTTTTGCTATCAAACACGTTTTGGAATCAAACATGGCTGCTCCGTGGTTAGTGTATCTAACGCCTAAATACGGGCGCTGCTTTATCAATACAGTCAGATAGGAATTGGGGAGAGCATAACGTAAAAACAGGTTAGTGCGTAGAACACACTAACCTGCCTAAATTATGTTTTATGCGGAGTGATTAACGTATTAATCGATACCGTAAGTCTTTAACTTTTTGCGCAGCGTGCCTCGATTCAAGCCTAATACCTTGGCAGCTTTGGTTTGATTACCTTTGGTATAACGCATTACTGCTTCAAGCAATGGCTGCTCAACTTCCTGTAAAACCATTGAATATAATTCAGAAACTGGCTGGCCATCCATATTTTTGAAATAGTTAGTTAATGCCATTTCAACACTATCACGCAATAAAGGCTGCTCGCCTGTGTAAGTTGCTGAATTGCCGTCTTGGATTGAGGGTTCTACAACAAAAGTTTCCATCGTCATATTACTACGTTCTCATCTTTTGATTTAAAGTATTGATCGAGCGAATCAAGCTGCTCAACCGGTGTATCTATTCGATTAAACTGCTGACGCCACGCCTCATCGGGGCTGTGGTTCGTCAGATACCAGGACACATGTTTACGACTGATGCGTACGCCCATGACATCGCCATAGAAGGCATGCATGTTTTGAACATGTTTCCTAACGGTTTGCCATACCTCATTTAGAGATGGTTTGGCCAAGTGCTGGCTGTGGGTGAGATAGTGTTGTATTTGGTCAAATATCCAAGGGTTTCCTTGGGCCCCTCGACCAATCATTAAGCCATCTGCTCCAGTATATTCCAGTACAAACTTTGCTTTTTCTGCGCTTGTGATGTCCCCATTTGCGATAACGGGGATCGTCACACTTTGTTTTATAGTTGCAATGGTGTCGTATTCAGCATTACCTTTAAAGCGGCATTCGCGCGTTCGCCCATGTACGGCCAACGCTCTAATGCCTGCTTGTTCAGCAATACGGGCGATAGCGACACCATTGCGTTGATCCGGGGACCAACCTGTTCGTATTTTCAGGGTAACGGGGATATCGACCGCCTGCACAACGTGTGTCAAAATCTGCTCAACCAGATCCGGATCTTTTAGCAGTGCTGATCCTGCTGCTTTATTGCAGACCTTTTTGGCCGGACATCCCATATTGATGTCTATAATTTGCGCACCCTTCTGTGCATTGTAACGAGCGGCATCGGCCATCATGTGTGGGTCGTAACCAGCTATTTGTACCGAACGAATCCCCGTTTCTGCGTGGTGAGTGATGCGTTGCTGGCTCTTACGACTTTTACGTAGGCTTGGATCGCTGCTTATCATTTCTGAAACGGCGATACCCGCACCTTTGGCGATACACAGTTGACGAAAGGGTCCGTCAGTGACACCGGCCATTGGAGCAAGGAACAATGGCGAGTCTATTTGATAGTGGCCAATTTGCATATCTCGTTACTCTGCGTTAGGCGGCACATAATACCGCTTTCCCTAACGTGATTAAAGAGACTGTGCACAAAAAACGTACAATTTTTAACTTGACATTGGGTTACGTCTTGACCTATTGCTCCAGGCACTTCCCGCTGGGTTCGCAAAAATCAAAGCGGAAGTTTTGGATATCGCCTTCCGGACTGTGGATAGCGAATTTTATGTGCAAGTTTTTACCTGACGGCATTTTTTCATGGGTGCGCCCACGCGCCAGATATTCCTCAGGTTTAAATCGATGTCCAGCCATTTCTTGTTGCTGATTATCCAGAAACACCAGTTCGATAATAGGATAGGGCTGATTGAAGGTCGCCCGATTGATAATGACAAGATTGATGTCTATCACTTCTGGATTGTCTTTAGAAACAGCAACTCGGCGTTCTTTCAATATTACCTTATCCAGATCGCGTAGCGGTTCCAGCTTACACCCGGTGATCGAGCAGATAACTTCGGCATAAATGCGCAGGTTGGGATTTTGAGCCAGAGTATCGCGGGTGAACCAGAGTGTCTGGCCAATGGCTGCGATAAACATGAGCGTGATACCGGCGACCCAGGCAAGACGTTTCTTAGTATTAACAGGCGGTTCCATTTGCACATTTTCCAGCTGCTCTTCGGCGCGCAGTGCAATAGATGGATACTCGGATTCCTGGTCTGGTTCGCTAGAGATGTCTGGGGCTATCTTAGCGGAGGACTTTTGTTTCTCTTCTTGCTTCTTATCTTTTAGAGTGTTGATTTCTGTCGATATTTTGTCTTCAAGCTCGGTGAAGTAGCTCTCAAGCTCATTGAGGGCGCTGGTATGTTCCTGGTCATTGCCTTGCGCTTGCTCGATCGGATTCTCTTCAATCTGTTCGTCAGTACTTTCGTCAGTTGAAGTGGCTGAAGTTTCTGTCTCTGATTGAGGAGAAAATTCAGCGCGCAGAGCTGCTAGTGCATCAGCTTCATCAGGTGCCAGGGCCGGATTTTCTTCTGATGCTGGTGTATCAAAGGACTCGTCTGGCTCCGGGAAAGGTGGAACTGTTGTGGCCGTTTCATCTAAAAACGCCGATTCGAGCGTCGTACTTGAGCTGCTTTCCGTTGTTTCTTTTGCGTGAGCACTTGGTTCTTCTTGAGATATTGGCTCTTCTTGAGATATTGGCTCGTCCTGAGGTAAATGAATAACGGTCTCATCAGACGTGTTGGCCGGAGATTCTTCTATTGGTTTTGCATCCACGACAGGCTTTGCGTCCACGACATCATCTGGAGCCATCGCTTGGGCATCGATTGTGTTGCCATCTAGAGTATCGCCTTCAATATCGAAATTGAACTCGTTTGCATACATACGTTCAACTTCTTCAACAGAGCGCTCTGCTTCGGCTTCTTGTTCTGTCTGATTGGACTCTTCAATGGTATTGTTAAGTAATTCATCAAGCTCTCGCTCCATTTCTTGTATATTGGAGTCGACGCTTTCCATGTCATCATCACTATCCAAATCGCTTAAGTCGCCATTGAGTTCAGATTCTAACTTGTCCAGCGCCGAAAACACGCTGTCATCATCATCGTTTTCAGCTTCAGGCATTTCGCCTTTCAAGGAAACAGGCTCTGGTCGACTAGATGTCGGTGGCGCGGCTGGGGGTTGAGCGGGTTGTGTTGATTGTTGGCTATTGACGTTCTGCTCTTGTTCTTCTTCAATCGCTTCTACGTAGTTTTCTGTTGCATTGAATGTATTAAAGCAGGCACCACATCGAACCAACCCCTTCGCAGCTAACAGCTGCTTGCTTTGAATACGAAATACTGTACTGCAGTGCGGGCACTGGGTGTACAACATGTCATTATTTTCCGTCGCACTCATCTCTTACTTCCCGTTAGTCTAACCCAACCTTCAAGGCTGACAGCGGCATCCATATCGAACCATTCCTGGTATCGCTGAATCATATTATCTGCTTGCTCTTCCAATAAACCCGATAGCACCAGCTGTCCTCCTGATAAGCATAGCTGGGCGATCTGTGGAGCAAGCGCTTCTAAAGGACCTGATAGAATATTAGCTGCTACTACGTCAGCTTGAAAGTTTTTTAATCTATCTGGGTAGCATAGATGCATTTTTTCTAATGGAACTTGATTTCGCTCAGCATTATCTTTGGTGGCGATGAGTGCTTGAGGGTCGATATCCACGCATAATGCCTCTGTTGCACCAAGCTTCATAGCTGCGATGGCCAAAATGCCCGAACCGCAGCCGAAATCGACAATGGATTTATATCGAAGCGGCAATCCATCCAGCCATTCCAGGCATAGGGCCGTTGTTGGATGAGTGCCTGTGCCAAACGCCAGCCCGGGATCAAGATGGATTTCTACGGCATCGCTTTCTTCAATCTGATACCCGGTGGGTACAATCCACAAATGTTTGCCGAACTTCATGGGTTTGTAGTGATCCATCCAGGCTCGAATCCAATCTTTGTCTTCTAGAGCTTCAAACTGGTAGTGACGGTTGTGCAGCTCATTTCTCAACTGAGAAACGACATTGTTGGTGTCTACTGCCGCATCAAACAGTCCGACCACCTGGGTTTCTCCCCATAGCGGAGTTTCACCGGGCAATGGCTCTAGAACTGGGGTATCGGCATTGTCTTTCATCGTTACGGATAAAGCGCCAGCATCGGTTAAGCGATCTCCGATATGCTCAGCGGATTTGCTGTCGGCTGAAATTTTTAGTTGGATCCAAGGCATAAATGGTACTTTTTAGATAATACTGATTTATTGATTGCACAGTCGCATAAAAAAGGGCCCGTAGGGCCCTTGTTCACAGGATTATAACCCAAGCTTCTTTTCAAGGTAGTGGATATTCGTTCCACCATGCTGGAAGTTTGTGTCTGAGATAATATCCCGGTGCAATTCGATATTGGTTTTGATGCCGTCGATGACCAGTTCATCCAAGGCAATTTGCATTTTGGCGATGGCTACTTCGCGGCTTTCGCCAAAGGCGATGAGCTTACCAATCATCGAATCATAGTTCGGTGGCACGTGATAGCCGCTATAGATGTGCGAATCCCAGCGGATACCTAACCCCCCTGGTGCATGCATACGCGTTATACGGCCAGGGCTAGGAACGAAGGTGCGTGGATCTTCTGCATTAATTCGACACTCAATGGCATGGCCCTTGATTTTAATGTCATCCTGAGTCAATGACAGCGGTTGCCCATCAGCGATTTTTAATTGCTCTTTGATGATGTCAACGCCGGTGATTTGCTCGGTGACAGGGTGCTCTACCTGAACACGCGTATTCATTTCGATGAAATAAAACTCGCCATCTTCATACAGAAACTCAAAGGTGCCAGCACCACGATATCCCATATCAATACAGGCCTGGACGCAACGGTCACCAATGAACTTGCGCATTTCTGAGGTAATGCCTGGTGCCGGAGCTTCTTCAACCACCTTTTGGTGTCGACGTTGCATTGAACAGTCACGCTCGCCGAGGTGAATGGCTTTGCCCTGGCCATCGGCCAATACCTGGATCTCTACATGTCGAGGATTCTGCAGAAATTTTTCCATGTAGACCATCGAGTTACCGAAGGCCGCGCCAGCTTCACTCTTGGTTAAGCTGATGGATTTTAGCAAGTTGGCTTTACTATGCACAACGCGCATACCACGTCCACCACCGCCGCCAGCGGCTTTGATGATGACGGGGTAGCCGATTTGATCGGCGATAGCCAGGTTCGCATTCTCGTCATCGCCCAGTGGGCCACCGGAACCAGGAACACAAGGCACACCAGAATTTTTCATCGCATCAATAGCAGATACTTTGTCGCCCATTAAGCGAATGCTATCGGCCTTGGGGCCCACAAAAACGAAGCCACTGCGTTCGACCTGCTCAGCGAAGTCGGCATTTTCTGCCAAAAATCCATAGCCAGGGTGAACGGCGGAGGCGTTAGTGATTTCTGCTGCACTGATAATGGCGGGTATATTCAGGTAGCTGTGCTGCGGCGCTGCCGGGCCAATACAAACAGACTCATCGGCCAAGCGAACATGCATGAGATCGTTGTCTGCCTGAGAGTGGATGGCAACGGTTTTGATACCCAATTCGCGGCAGGCTCGCAGAATACGGAGGGCAATCTCTCCCCGGTTTGCTATTACGACTTTATCTAACATGATTTATACCACCGCTTATTCAATGACAAACAGTGGCTGATCAAACTCGACAGGCTCGCCATTGTTAACCAGAATGGCTTGGATCGTACCGGATTTATCTGCCTCGATTTGGTTCATCATCTTCATGGCTTCGACAATACACAGGGTATCACCGTCACTGACTTTGTCGCCGACTTGAACAAAATCTTTAGCGCCAGGAGATGGAGCGCTATAGAAAGTTCCTACCATAGGTGAACAAACTTTGTGTCCAGAAATCGCTGGTGCTGCATCGCTGGTATCCGCGCCTGCGGCTTCAGCAACGGGTGCCGGTGCCGGAGCGGCAGGGGCTTGTTGCGGCATGCCGACCTGATAAGGCGCTTGCATAACAGGCGCTTGCGGGCCATAGCGATTAATGCGCACCGACTCTTCACCTTCGGTGATTTCAATTTCAGCAATACCGGATTCTTCTACCAGTTCAATGAGTTTTTTGATTTTTCGAATGTCCATAATACGTCCTTATGCAACTCGGCTTTACAATTAGTTCTGTGTTGTTGGTGGCGTTTCCAGGTAGTCGAAAGCTGCCTGGAGCGCTAAATCATAACTTCGTTCTTTAAATCCACAGACAATGCCAACGGCAATGTCGTTGAAATAGGAATGATGACGGAAAGGTTCGCGTTGATGTATGTTGGACATGTGCAATTCAATAAACGGAATATTTACAGCCAATAACGCATCACGAATAGCGACGCTGGTATGAGTGAACGCAGCAGGGTTCATTAGGATAAAATCGACGTGCTGATCCTGACATTGGTGGATTCGCTCAATAATCTGGTATTCAGCATTTGATTGTAGATGGAGCAATTGATGTCCAGCGCTATCACAGGTTTCCGTCAGTCGGCTGACGATATCGTCCAGCCCGACGCTGCCGTAGTGCCCTGGCTCTCGTTTACCCAGAAGGTTTAGGTTGGGGCCGTTGAGTAATAAAATGGTGGCCATTTGCTGCCTTTTGTTCCTAAATGCGTCTAAATCCGCGAAATTTATAAACTGACGCTATTTTGCCCTAATAAATGGGGAATGTCCATGTCGGAAAAGTCTGATTTACCAGTTCCGAACCATTTCGAAACAAATTGTAGCTTTTTTGCCGAAAATAGCTAATAGATTGTTTATATATTCAGCGGGCTTGTGCTAACAATGTCGTTATCGATTCGTTACAAGACATGCGCGGAAGGGGATAAGCTATACGCCTTTTAAGCTATAAGTCTTTAAGGTGCTGAATAAAAGCTTGGGGGCCAAGAAATCCTGTTACACGTTGAGTTGGATCTTCGTCGGTATCAGGAGGGTAGAATAAAATGGTCGGCAAACCAACAATATCTAGCGCTTGCATGAGCGCTTTATCGTCTGCATCGTTGGCTGTGAGATCTGCGCGAAGTAGAGTGAAGTCACCTAAATGCGTTTGCACTCCGGCATCAGCAAAGGTGATATGATCGAACTCTTTACAAGCAACACACCAGTCAGCGTAAAGATCGAGCATAGCTGGTTTTCCTTGCGCTGCAGCCTTGGCTAACGCAGCCTCCAATGCTGCGACCGTTTCAACATTTTCAAAAGCCAATTCTGGAGTATTGTCTTTGTCGGCGAGCAGGTTGAGTGGTGAAGAGGCCCCTACATAGGCTGTGTACAAGAATAAAATCGCCATGCCAGCAACTGCTGAACGCATGCCATGCCAGCCAAGCTTCACCCACGGCCTGAGTATCCCCTTTCCTGACAACATCAACACTGCAGCGAATAATATGCTGGCCCAGCCAACCAGATAAACCTGGTGTGGGACCAGATCGCCTACCAGGCTCCAGCCAACGGCAATCATGGCAAAGCCAAGTATGGTTTTGACACTGTTCATCCAAGCGCCAGAGCGGGGCATGATTTTTCCTGCGCTGGTGCCAATGGTCAGCAGAGGCAAGCCGATGCCAAGGCCAAGGGCATACAAAGCCAGTGCGCCAGTTAGTACGTTACCTGACTGGCTTATGTAAATAAGTGCTCCGGCCAGCGGAGCTGTGGTGCAAGGACTTACGACAACAGTAGATAGCACTCCCATCATCGCGACACCAACATAGGAACCGCCGCGCTGTTTTTGGTTAAGCTGATCGATCTTTTGGCGCATAAAAGAAGGGAGTTGAATGTGGTACACATCAAACATTGATAGAGCCAGCGCGATAAACAGTCCAAACGTGGCCCAGCGGATCCACGGTGCTTGGAAGTCGGCTTGAATGCCGTTGCCCAAATAAGCAAACAAGGCACCAAGCAAGGCATAGGCTATTGCAGCGCCCTGGATGTAGCTCATCGATAGCCAGAAAGCGTGTTGGGTCGACTTGTCTTTTTGCCCTGCCACGATTCCGGATAGAATTGGATACATTGGAAAGACACACGGAGTAAGCGCAAGCCCAATACCAGCAACAAAGAATATTCCCAAAATAAGCCATAGCGATTGATTAGTCAGCATACTGGCAATGGCTGATGCATTGGTGAGATCAACACCGCTACCATTATTGGGGCTTGATGGCGAATTATTTGGGGTTGATGACGACGGGAGGAGGGCTAACGCGGACTTTTTCGGAAAAGAAAAGGTTTTTGTTTCTGGTGGATAGCACAGTCCTTTTTCTGCACAGCCTTGGTAGGTTATCTCTACTGACCAGCTTTCAGCAGCTGATGATATAGCAATAGGAATACTGACTTGCTGATAATATACTTTGGTATCGCCAAAAGCTTCGTCGTATTTGGGCTTGGCCGGTGGGAACAGCGGCTTGCCCAGAGAAGCGTTGTTTGGGCTAAATTTAAAGCGGTGTTGATAGAGGTAATATTCGGGAGCAATAGTGGCATTGACCCATAAGGTTCCATCCATCACATCAACATCCAGCTGGAAGGCTTCATCGACTGTCAAGAAGTCTGATTGCCCAAAACTGCCACCCTGATTATCCCCCAGAGCAGCCTGACTAACTGAACAGGTCAGGCTGAATAAAATAACAGCAACAATGCAAAATAGTTTGGCTTTCGTGTGGTGACAAAAGGTCGCTGTGAGAGTAAGTAGTCTGTTAAATGCGCTCATGAATGGTACTAATTAGCCAGTTAATATAAGGAGGGTGGCCATTGCTGACATCAAAGCCAATCAGCTCTGGGACATCATACGGATGTTGCTCTGTCACCCGCTTTTCCAATGCGTTGAATTTACCCTGTGTCGTTTTGATGATCAATAGAGCTTCTTGGTCACGACATAGTTCCCCTTGCCACTCATAAATAGAGGATATTGCGGGAACGATATTGACGCAGGCAGCCAATTTTTCGGTGACCAGGGTATTTGCCAGGTCGGCTGCACTATCTGGTGACGGGCAGGTGCAGAAATACACCACGGTTTGTTCCATTATATGCTCCCTGTTTCTGTTAAAGCGCGATTGGGTTAGCTCAGTATAGAGCATCGCGCTATACGAAAAAAAACTAAATTTTTTAACTAAAGCTATTGATCTCATTATTGCAGGCCCCATATAGCTGCTAAGCGGAGAGTCCCGCTCGTTAAAACACATAGATTTTGGTTAGATAAAACCAGGAGAGCAAAATGAATATTCGTCCTTTATATGATCGCGTTGTTGTTCGACGTTTGGAAGAAGAGCAATTGTCTGCTGGCGGTATCGTCATCCCAGACAATGCCAAAGAAAAGCCTGCGCGTGGTGAAGTTGTGGCTACCGGCGAAGGCCGAGTATTGGATAACGGTGATGTCCGTGCCCTGAGTGTTAAAGGTGGCGATACCGTTTTATTCGGTAAATATTCCGGAACAGAAGTTAAGGTTGATGGTGAAGAACTGCTTGTTCTTAAAGAAGACGACATCCTGGCCGTACTCGAAGGCTAATTAATCTTTTTACGCTTCATATTTATAGTCGTATTTGTTAATCGAAAAGAATTCATAGGAAACTATCATGGCAGCAAAAGACGTACGTTTTGGTGATGACGCCCGCAAACAAATGTTAGCTGGTGTAAACATCTTGGCAAACGCAGTAAAAACCACATTGGGACCAAAAGGTCGTAATGTTGTATTAGACAAAAGCTTCGGCGCTCCTACCGTCACCAAAGATGGTGTATCAGTCGCTAAAGAAATCGAACTTGAAAACAAATTCGAGAACATGGGCGCACAAATGGT
>DFOV01000199.1:0-122 GCA_002376965.1 Gammaproteobacteria bacterium UBA3532 | reverse complement strand
GGGACCAAAAGGTCGTAATGTTGTTTTAGACAAAAGCTTTGGCGCTCCTACCGTCACAAAAGATGGTGTATCAGTAGCTAAAGAAATCGAGCTTGAAAACAAGTTCGAGAACATGGGCGCGC
>DFOV01000279.1 GCA_002376965.1 Gammaproteobacteria bacterium UBA3532 | reverse complement strand
TTCAATAAACTCAAGGACTAACGCTAAAGACTGATAGATAGCTTTAGAGCGAACGGATTCTCTATCACCATGAAAGAGATAGCGAACTGCTCGGGTCTCGCCGCACTCGTTAGCCAACCCGAAACAAACTGTTCCGACGGGCTTTTCAGCACTACCACCGCCAGGGCCAGCAATCCCTGATGTTGCGATAGCTATATTAGATTTGGTTTTACTAATAACGCCCAGCGCCATTTGCTCAACAACCTGCTCACTGACCGCACCATAGCGCTCAATGCACTGCGCAACTACACCAAGGCAGTCTATTTTAGCTTGATTGCTATAGGTCACAAACCCGGCATCAAACCAAGCCGAACTTCCAGCCTTGCTTGTAAGCTGATACATTATGCCCCCGCCGGTACAGGACTCGGCGCAACCCAGATATATTTGACGCTTAGTAAAAGCAGTCGCTATTTGGTCAGTTAAATCATCAACAGTAATCAGTGGATCATTCATGCAGAAATCGGCTTCATCCCAACCCATTGCTCATACTCCAATGATGCAACAGTACCTGAGAATAAAGCAAGAAAATTACCAGCACTTACTTTTTTATCGCATGGGTGATTTTTATGAACTGTTCTATGATGACGCCAAGCGTGCAGCTGAGCTTCTCGACCTTACATTGACGGCCCGCGGACAATCCGCCGGTGAACCCATTCCGATGGCAGGAGTACCTTTTCACTCGGTAGACAACTATTTATCTCGCTTGGTAAGGATCGGGGTTTCGGTCGCCGTATGTGAACAAATTGGCGATCCAGCTCTGACTAAAGGGCCGGTTGAGCGCCAGGTCGTACGTATCTTGACACCCGGAACCATTACTGACGACAACTTGGTCGATGCAAGCCAAGAATCGATTGTTAGCGCCGTTTTCTTTGACAGTGGCCAAATAGGCATATCTACGCTCGATTTGAGCCAAGGTAAACTAACCGTAACCAAAGTCGGTTCACTAACGGAGCTTTTATCTGAACTGCACCGTATTATGCCAAACGAAATACTTTTGGCCGAAAATTCACCGCAGCCAGAAGCACTTTCAACGTCGCAATCCCCTTGGGCTATCCAACGTCGTCCCATGACTGAGTTTTTTAGAAGCCAACTTCCAAGTGACTTAAGTGCTTTCTTTGAACAGAAGTTACCACAAAGCCTGGACAGTTGTGTTCAGTCTGCCGTGTCAGCACTGCTTCACTACGCCAAAGAAACCCAGCGCAGTGCAATATTGCATCTCAATAAAATCAGTGTTGATAGTTATGCAGCACAGCTGGTGCTTGATCAGGCCACACGAAAACACCTGGAATTAATAGAAAGTCAAAGTAACCAGCCGAAAAATACGCTGTTTTCCGTACTTAATAAAACTCAGACTCCCATGGGGAGCCGTCTACTCAAGCGAACAATAAATCGTCCCTTGCGTGATCATCGTCTACTCAATGAGCGTTACGATAAAATAGCTCTTTTTATTGAAAATGGTGCTTGCGATCCACTTCAAGAATCTCTTAAGCACATCTTCGATATTGAGCGCATTACCGCCCGGTTAGGCCTGAATACTGCCAGACCAAGAGATTTATCCAAATTAAAAGCCAGCCTACAACAAATACCTCAACTATCAAAAACGCTAGGCGAGCTTCAATCAGCGTACCTGGATACAACCCTTGCTCATCTTGATACACCAAGTGAGCTGCTAAATCTTCTGGAAACCTGGATCATAGACAATCCTCCAGTCACCATACGTGAAGGTGGCGTAATCGCGTCCGGAGCGCATCCAGAGCTAGATCGCCTTAGAGATTTAAGCGAAGGCAACCAAAACTTCTTATTGGAACTGGAACGGCGTGAACGCCAATCATGTGGCATTGAAAACCTTAAAGTGGGCTACAACAAAGTCCACGGATTCTTCATTGAACTTCCCAAAAGTTTTAATAAGTCAGTCCCCGCTCATTATATTCGTCGTCAGACCCTAAAAAATGCCGAGAGGTATATCACAGATGAACTAAAGCAGCATGAAGAAAAAGTACTCAGTAGCCAATCCAAGGCTCTTACACTCGAAAAGCGCCTGTATGACGAGCTGATAGAACAGTTACAGAGCTTTATCCCCTACTTGCAATGCTGTGCTGAAACCGTAGCGGAATTGGATGTATTGCTTTCATTTGCGACGGTCAGCCAAACTTATGACTACCGAAGACCAGAGCTGGTTATGCATTCCAAGATAGCCATTGACAATGGACGGCACCCTGTCGTCGAGCAACGCCAGAAAGCACCGTTTATTGCAAACTCATCTTGTGTTGATGGCCAGCACCGCTTGCATGTTATTACTGGACCTAATATGGGGGGGAAAAGTACTTATATGCGCCAAATTGCGCATATAGTGATCATGGCTCACATTGGCTGCTTTGTGCCTGCCGACTATGCTTGTATTGGGAAGGTTGATCAAATATTCAGTCGCATCGGCGCCTCTGATGACCTTTCCAGTGGCCGTTCGACTTTTATGGTAGAAATGTCTGAAACAGCATACATCTTGAAAAATGCGACCGAAAATAGCCTGGTACTTATGGATGAGATTGGCAGAGGTACAAGTACGTTTGACGGATTGTCCATAGCTTGGGCTACTGCTTACCACCTTGCGCAAACCACCAAGGCCATGACCTATTTTGCTACTCACTATTTTGAATTGACCGAATTGTCCCAGCACCTGGATTGTGTCAATAACTTACACCTTGATGCTATCGAGCAAGACAATGACCTGGTATTTAAACATCAGGTTCAACAAGGGTGGACCGATCAGAGCTATGGGATCCAAGTCGCCAGATTAGCCGGTGTTCCTGCATCGATTATTCAAGCTGCACAGAAAAAACTTAACGAACTCGGCAATGAGTCGGCCATAGAGCCGCCAAAGACAAAGCCTCAAAACGCCGAAGTCCAACTACAACCAACCGCACTAGAGCGCTATCTAAGCCAAATAGATCCGAATATGACTACACCGATGGAAGCGCTCAACCACTTGGTTGAGCTAAAGCGCATTAGCACCAAGTAGCGCACCTGAAGGCCTGTAGTAACTCTACTAATTTCGCTTTTTGGCGGTTACAACTTAGCTAGATCAGCAGCTAAATGAATACTCATTTTTGATGGTAATCGACTTAAAAGATTATCCCGGCCAACACATTCACGAAAAATCTATTTTTAAAACGCCGTCATGCCGTTATAATGCGTGGCTGAAAATTCGGTAGACGGTATTCAGGCATCTAAGTATTGTCTCAATTACTTCAATAGCGTTCAGGACGCATCAACTATTGAAGACAGCTGAAACTAGGAGAACACTATGGCGTTTGTCGTTACTGACAATTGTATCAAATGTAAATATACCGATTGCGTCGAAGTATGTCCCGTCGACTGCTTCTATGAAGGACCAAACTTCTTAGTTATCAATCCCGATGAGTGTATTGATTGTGCTTTGTGTGAACCAGAGTGTCCAGCCGAAGCGATCTTCGCAGAAGATGATCTTCCTGACGACCAGCAACATTTTATGGCATTAAACGAAGAGTTGTCAGAAACCTGGCCTGTTATTACTGAGAAGAAAGACGCTCTTGACGATGCCGATGAATGGAATGGCACACCTGATAAGCTACAGTATCTAGAGCGTTAAGTCTTAGAACATTAAGTTTTAAGAACAATAAGTTTTAAGAAAACGCCCAATAAAAAAGGAGCATATATGCTCCTTTTTTATTGGGCGTCTCTTTGAAGACGATTCATATGGGCTCGTAAAGAGCCCACAATTTTATGTCTAAAAATACCCTAAAATGTAAACAACGCATCAGGGCTCAAGTTTTCTTTTTCAAGCATATCGCGCAAACGCTTAAGTGCTTCAACCTGAATTTGACGCACACGCTCTCGCGTTAAACCAATTTCTTGGCCAACCTGCTCCAAGGTGCTAGGTTCATAGCCAAGCAGTCCAAAACGGCGAGCCAATACTTCTCGTTGCTTCTCTGGCAACACTTTCAACCACTTTTGGATACTGTTGCGCAAGTCATTGTCTTGTAGGCGATCGGCTGGGCCGCTAATGGTTTCGTCGGCAATGGTATCAAGCAATACTTTGTCACTTTCCATGCCTACTGGTGAATCAACTGAACTGATACGTTCGTTCAAACCCAGCATTTTGGTAACGTCTTCAACCGGACGATCGAGCTTCGCAGCAATTTCTTCAGGCTTTGGCTCATGATCAAGCTTTTGAGAAAGCTCACGCGATGCACGCAGGTAAACATTTAATTCTTTAACGACATGGATAGGCAAGCGGATAGTGCGCGTCTGATTCATTATCGCACGCTCAATGGTTTGCCTGATCCACCAAGTTGCATAAGTTGAGAAACGGAAACCTCGCTCTGGATCGAATTTTTCGACAGCACGGATTAGGCCGAGATTCCCCTCTTCAACCAGATCCAGCAAAGCTAAGCCTCGGTTTGTATAACGACGCGCTATTTTAACCACCAAGCGGAGATTACTCTCGATCATGCGTTTACGGGCTTTTTCGTCACCTTTTTTGGCCCGTCGAGCAAAATACACTTCTTCTTCAGCTGAAAGCAGTGGAGAGAAGCCTATCTCACCCAGATAAAGCTGTGTTGCGTCCATCGGCTTACTGCCACGAGCCCCTGGCGATGGCTCTGCTTCCTTAGCTTCTGGTGCGGGTTTTGTGTCGCTGTCATTTGATGCTTCATCCGTATCATCATCTACTTCAGCGTCTGAATCGACTACTTCAAAGCCTTGTCCGATGATTTCTTCATCACTCTCAACTGCAGCCTGCTCCCACTTCATCGTCATAACGTCTTCTCCACCACTTGGTCTGTTGCCACCCATATATATTAACGTCGGGGTAAATATTTTAATGGATTTACTGGTTTACCCTTTCGACGTATCTCAAAATGGAGCATTGGTCGCTTTGCTTCTGTGCTACCCAACTCAGCTATGACCTGTCCCGCCTTCACCGAATCGTTTTCTTTGGCAAGCAACTGTCGATTATGAGCATAAGCACTTAAAAAATCATCATCATGTTTGATGATTATCAGGTTGCCGTAGCCTCGTAACCCACTCCCACTGTAAACGACTTTACCATCTGCAGCCGCTCGAACCAAAGAGCCAATATTTCCACCTATATCAATACCTTTCCGATTAGCGTTTGATGACGAATATCCGGAAAGAACTCTACCTTTAACAGGCCAAACCCATTTTGTCACGCTTTTTTTTGTCGGGTTTTTTAACACTTTTTTTACAACAGTTTTTTCTGTTGTGTCCTGTTTTTGAGCAGGCTTAGTAGAAGCCTTTACCGGCTTGGGCTTGACTAATGGTTTATCTTGAACTTGTGGCTTTTTTGGTCTGTCAATCACCACTCTATTTGAGTTTTGAATTTGACCTATATTATTTTTTAATGGCGGATTTTTTGGTTGTTTATTAGCCAGTTGCGTTCGTTTTGTTCGCTGTAATTTGATCAGCTGGTTAGGGTAAATCGTGTAGGGTTTAGCAATCCTATTAAGGCTTGCCAGCTCTCGAAAATCCAGGTTATATCGCCATGCGATAGAATATAGCGTATCCCCTTTTTCAACCTGGTGGTGAGCAGGGTTGGGGCCAACATGCTTTTGTTTTTTAACTGGCGCACGATAACTTGGCGAAGCACACCCTGCCACTACTGAGATGATGAGTATGACAAGTAAGCTACTGCTCCATGCCTTCAATGTATCCCCTTATAGGTTAAATAGGCGGCAAACAATAATACGGTACCCCAGCCTATACGCTCGATGTAGGTATTTAATGTTGCCTCCAATCGCTCGCCTCCCCATCGGACCAAGCCAGCGACAAGAAAAAATCGCCCAGCTCGCCCAAAGAAAGAAGAAATAACAAAAGGCCAAAACGCCATTGCCAGCGCGCCAGCACTGATGGTAAATACCTTGTAAGGCAGAGGCGTAAAACCTGCTAAAAATATAAACCAGATCCCCCAACTATCAAATAAATTTACAACTGAGTGATAGGTTTCCATTTTCCCCGCCCATTCGAGTACTGGTTTGACCAGCGGATCAAATGCCCACAACCCCAGCAAATAACCAACAATGCCACCCGCGACCGATGTCACTGTGGTCAACAAAGCATAAAACCAAGCTCTCTCTCGGTTAGCTAAGGTCATTGGAGCTAACATTACGTCGGCGGGGATTGGAAAGAATACCGATTCGATAAAACTAATAAAGCCTAGATAGTACACGGCATGCCGATGTTGAGCCCAACGGAGAGTCTTCTCATAAATTGCTCTAAAAATCACACTTCTACCTCACCAGGTATTAAGGGAACGAAACGGACTTCATCAAGCCGCTCCAGCTCAACATCATCGCCCTTCTTTACACCTCGATAAAGATACTGCGTTGTGTTTTCTTCGATCGGGCATACTATTACGCCCCCTTCCTTCAACTGGGGCACTAGCCCTTGAGGAAGGCTCGTTGGGCAGGCTGTAATAATAATGCCATCATACGGGGCGGACTCATCCCACCCCTGCCAACCATCGCCATGCTTAAACCGCACATTGGATATTTTCAACTTTCGCAGTCTCACTCGCGCCTGTTGCTGCAAGGATTTAATGCGCTCGATCGAATAAACGTCAGCAAACAACTGAGACAATACTGCCGTTTGGTATCCGCAACCAGTACCAACTTCCAAGATCTTCCCGCCAGGGGCATCTAAAAGCAACTCGGTCATTCGTGCCACCGTGGTCAGTTGGGAAATGGTTTGTCCACGCCCAATAGGCAAGGCAGTATTTTCATAGGATTTATGCGCCAACGCTTGCTCCACAAATAGTTCACGTGGAACATCAGCCATTACCTCAACCAACTGCTGATGAGTGATCCCCATATCAGTTAAACGCTCTTTGATGCGTTGCCGCGCTCGCTCAGATATGCTGCCTATTCGCTCTCTTTCAATCATAACTACATATAATTAATAACAAATTAAAAATGACAATCAAAACGTTCTTTCATCTCAACGATAGCTTTATTTGCCGTTTTATCAACAGATATCGGAGTAATAGAAACAAACCCATTAGATACAGCGTGAAAATCCGTTCCGGGGCTATCATCTTCAACATCGCCAGGTGGACCAATCCAGTATACTGTATTTCCTTTAGGATCAGTTAGCGTCTGGACGCTGTCTGGACAGCTTCGCCGACCCAGCCGAGTCACCCGTATGCCCCGAATGTCAGCATACGGAATGTCAGGAATATTTACATTTAATACCATCGGCTCCGACTCGCTAAGAGCCAAGGCTTTCTTGACAATGATATTCGCAATTCGCCCAGCCGCATCAAAATTAACTGGTTGAAAGCTGGCTAAAGAAAATGCCAGTGAAATATCGTTGATAAACCGCCCTTCCATCGCAGCCGCTATCGTCCCCGAATAAAGCACATCATCGCCCATGTTTGCTCCATGGTTAATCCCAGAAACCACCATCGATGGCTTTTTCTTAACCAATCGAGTCAAACCAATATGAACACTATCAACGGGCGTGCCTGTGGTTGATATAAAACCATTGGTGTGGGTCTTGGTATAAAGCGGCTGTTTCAGGGTCAACGCATGACTCGAACCGCTCCAATTCTGTGAAGGTGCAACTACCTGGACGTCAAAGTCATCTCGCAGAGCCTCTTCTAATGAACATAAACCTAACGCATTTACGCCATCGTCATTGGTTAAGAGTAGAAAGTTCGGTTGACTGGTCATTGATCTGTCCTAACTCACGCAAAACAGCTGTCGCATAGCTACCTGGTGGTAATTGAAAACGTAACTGTACTTCATCATTTTTAAAGGTCAATTGGCAGGATTTGGGTATTACGCGCAAAGGACGATTGGTGGAAGCCACGCGCTGTTTAACTAGTAACTGTTCTAGGCATACGGAAACTGCATCCTCGTCATCCCTACCGCTCCCCTCAAGACTGTCACTAGAGAGAGATCGACCATCTGAAGCAATATGCACCTGGCCTAAGCGCAAGCGATCCAGCGTATCGCTGTCTCCCTGATAGGCGTAACAACTTCCAGACCCATCGAAGATGATCAGATCACTTTGATGTGGAACCAGCCAGTCTCCTCTATCCACACGAGTAGACAAACTACGATTAAAGAGATAAGAACGAGCGCTCGACAAAACCATGCTCGATTCCTGCCGAGAACGGGGGCGTGTCTTCGCATTTTTCCAACGTAGTGCCTTGGTTATATTCCCGCCTTCGCGTCCAAAGCGTTGATAACCATAATAATTGGGAACGCCATTCTCGCGAATAGTATCCCATCGCCGCTCAAGCTCATTCAACGAGTCATTCTTCATGCCACGCAATACTACTGAAAACTCGTTATGTTTGAGTCCTGCGTGTTTAAGCTTTTTTTTGTGTTGAGTGATTGAGACAACCTTTATATCCGACGGCAGGCTATCTAAAGAAGGGAGTGGCTGTCCAGGTAAGTACATCGAGAACCATTGGCGACAGATACCATGACGATCCTTTAACCCCGCATACCCAATATCGCGCACCGAACAATCCGCTATACGCGCTAATTGGCGAGCAACCCACTCCGTATTTGCGCCTGTTTTGTCGATCAGTAGAAAATAGTGCTCACCTTCACCATCAGGATCAAAACACAACTGCTCTGAAACCATAAAATCTTCTGGGCGAGACTTAAATGAAAAAGACAGGTTGGAGGGCGCATATGCCTTAGCAAGTGAATCATACCAGTCGGAGATATCGAGGAACATCGATTCGCTCAAGTTAGTCACCTCGGCAAATCAAGGCAACGGCATGAGCAGAAACCCCTTCTTTTCGGCCTTCAAACCCCAGCTTTTCTGTCGTAGTTGCTTTAACATTGACATCGTGATTGTCGACACTTAATTCATCTGCCAAGTTATCTCGCATTTGATCGACAAATGGAGCTAGCCGCGGTGCTTGAGCCACGATTGTCATGTCCACATTAACAACTCGATATCCGCGTTCAGCCAATAGCGACATAACGCGCTGCAACAGCAATCGGCTGCATATATTCTCGTATTGCTGATCGGTATCGGGAAACAATCGGCCAATATCGCCAAGACCAGCCGCACCTAACAGCGCATCGATCAGCGCATGAATCAGTACATCACCATCGGAATGAGCGATAAAACCTTTTTCATAGGGGATTCTAACCCCCCCGAGAACAATCGATTTTCCCGGCCCAAAACGATGAACATCAAACCCATGACCAATACGAAATGGCACAGTGCTCAAACCAGTCGCCCTTGCTTCATCAATATTGCTTCAATAAGGCTCAGATCTTCTGCGTGGGTCAACTTGAAGTTATCGGACGAACCATCGTAATAGGCAGGCTTGTAGCCTGCTTGTTCGATCGCTGAGGACTCGTCAGTTATATCGATGCCTTTTTCAAAACAGACCTCGATGGCTTGCCGCAGAATACCATAACGGAATACTTGTGGCGTTAACGCTCGACGTAGCTTTTCGCGATCCAACGTTCCAGTGATTTTGGTGCCTTTGACCTTTTTAATGGTATCAGAGACAGGAGCGGTTAACAGCCCGCCTACTTCATGTGTATCAATGGCTAGCATGAGTTGCTTGATATCATCCATAGCGACACAGGGCCGAGCCGCATCATGCACCATTATCCAGTCATCTTCTCTGACCTTCCCTTCAAGATAGCGTAGCCCGTTTAACACCGAGTTGGCTCGCTCTTCTCCGCCAAAGAAAACATCCGTTTTTTGCTTGATAAGCGGGGCTACATTAACCCAGTGTTTATCATTTTTGCCAATGGCAATAGAAAAACTGGCCACGCTGGGATACTCACAAATAGCTTCGATGCTCCATTGCAAAATACATTTATCGCCAATCTGTAAATATTGCTTTGGGGTCGTCATACCCATGCGCTTGCCACTTCCAGCCGCCGGTAAAATGACGTGGATATTCGGATAGGATTCCTTCATAGGTGATTATTCAACAACTCTAATGAATGTTTCGCCGGACTTTAGCATATTCAGATCTTCACGCGCTAGCTCTTCTAGCAACCGAGTACCATTTCGTAGATCATTTATTTGCGCCATCAGCTCTGCATTTCGCTTTTTAGAGCGCTCAAGCTCTTGCTGCTGAAACGCAATTTTTGACGATAGCTGCTTTACTTCGGTAATACCTGAATCACCAAACCACAGTCGGGCTTGGAGAAGTACCAAAATAAGGGCGAGAATAGCTGTAACTGTCTTCATATTGTCAATAATCTAGCACAAAGATGATAATACTGCACCGCATCGCCAATAATAAACAAAAAAGCCGCAAAAGTGCGGCTTTTTCTGCTCAAGTTAGAAAGCGTCTATCGGGTGATAGTACTTATTTTGCAAACTTACCTATTTTGCAAACTTACCTATTTTGCAAACTTATAAGTAGTAACACCAGGATAAGTCGCCTCTTGACCTAGCTCTTCTTCGATACGAAGTAACTGGTTGTATTTAGCCATACGATCCGTGCGGCAAAGTGAACCGGTTTTGATTTGTCCGGTTGCCAGAGCCACAGCCAGGTCAGCAATGGTTGTATCTTCTGTCTCACCTGAGCGATGCGAAACAACAGCAGTGTATCCAGAATCGTGCGCCATGTTGATTGCCGCTAAAGTTTCAGTCAGGCTGCCAATCTGATTCAATTTGATAAGAATAGAGTTGCCGATACCTTTTTCAATGCCTTCAGCGAAAATCTTGGTATTGGTGACAAAGAGATCGTCACCGACCAACTGAACCTTGTCTCCCAAACGTTCGGTTAACAGTTTCCAGCCGTCCCAGTCATCTTCAGCTAACCCATCCTCGATGGTGACAATCGGATACTTATTGACCCAGTCTTCGAGCAAATCAACCATTTCAGCAGCTGAGAGCTCACGATTCTCAGAAGCGAGGTTATATTTGCCGTCTTTGAAAAACTCAGAGCTAGCAATATCTAACCCGATGGCAATTTGCTCGCCAACTTTGTAGCCAGCAGCTTCAATAGCTTCAATGATCACCTTGATCGCTTCTTCATTAGATGACAGATCAGGAGCGAAACCACCTTCGTCGCCAACCGCAGTGTTCAATCCGCGTTTGTTGAGGATGCCTTTTAAAGTATGGAAAACTTCTGAACCATAGCGAAGTGCTTCGGCAATGTTTGGCGCACCGACTGGAACAATCATAAACTCCTGTACATCGACGCTATTGTCCGCATGCTCACCGCCATTGATGATATTCATCATTGGCACTGGTAGAGAATACGGACCTTCAGGGTTGATATAACGGAATAATGAGACGCCTTTTTCAGCAGCCGCCGCTTTTGCAACAGCCAAGGACACAGCCAGAATAGCATTAGCGCCCAGCTTCTCTTTATTCTCGGTGCCATCTAGATCAATCATAATCTGATCGATAGTGGCTTGCTCGGCACCTTCTTTACCGGTGATTGCTTCAGCAATAGCGTTATTGATATTAGCAACGGCAGTTAGAACGCCTTTGCCTTTATAACGTGCTTTATCGCCATCACGCAGTTCAAGCGCTTCACGTGCGCCAGTTGACGCCCCAGACGGCGCACAGGCAATACCTCGTGCGCCGGAAGCTAAATGCACTTCAGCTTCAACAGTAGGGTTCCCACGCGAATCGATAATTTCTCGACCAATGACTTTGACTATTTCTGACATATTTTCACCTTAGGGTTACAAACTTAAATTCAGCTTAGAGGCTATTTTCTATAAATGGGACTGACTTAACTTGATCGTCAATAACTTTTAATTGAGTTAACAAAGATTCCATCTTATCCATAGGCCAAGAGTTCGGGCCGTCGCTCAATGCTTTTTCTGGATTGGGATGGGTTTCCATAAATAATCCGCTGACTCCAACCGCTACGGCTGCGCGGGCCAATACAGGCACGAACTCACGCTGTCCACCCGATGCCGTACCTTGTCCCCCTGGTAGCTGGACTGAATGAGTGCCATCAAATACGACCGGACACTCTGTTTCGCGCATAACAGCCAGGCTGCGCATATCTGACACCAGGTTGTTATAGCCAAAGGATACGCCTCGCTCGCACACCATGATGTTTTCATTACCGGTAGCTTTTGCCTTAGCAACAACATGCTTCATATCCCAAGGGGCAAGAAACTGGCCTTTCTTAATGTTAACAGGCTTACCTGAGCGGCAGACGTTTTGAATGAAGTTGGTTTGACGACATAAAAAAGCGGGTGTTTGAAGAACGTCCAATACGGACGCAACTTCATCGATCGGCGTATCTTCATGGACATCACTCAGTACAGGAACACCAATTTCGGCTTTAACTTTCTCAAGTATCGCCAACCCTTTTTCTAACCCTAAACCACGAAAACTATTGTGAGATGAGCGGTTAGCCTTATCAAAGGATGATTTATAAATAAAAGGTATACCCAATCGGCTGGTTACTTCTTTTAGAAAGCCAGCAGTTTCCAGTGCCAGCTCTTCACTTTCGATGACACAAGGGCCAGCGATTAGGAAAAAAGGCTTATCTATTCCGACCTCGAATCCACATAGGTTCATTGTTTGTCTCCTTGTTTAGGATTGTGGTGAGCATCTGCAGCTGCGATAAACGCATCAAAAAGCGGGTGACCATCGCGAGGCGTTGAAGTGAACTCGGGATGGAACTGACAGGCAACAAACCAAGGGTGATCCGGTATTTCAATGACTTCAACCAGTGAATGATCAACCGAACGGCCTGCCACCATCAATCCGGCTTCTTCGAGCTTGCCAATAATATTATTGTTAACTTCGTAGCGATGGCGATGACGTTCAACAATGGTTGGCTTTCCATAAAGTGCCCGTGTTTTGGAGCCGTCAACCAAGTGACACTGCTGGCCTCCTAAACGCATAGTCCCGCCCAAATCAGACTCTTCGCTTCGCCGCTCAACCGAGCCATCTTCAGCGATCCACTCGGTGATCAACCCCACGACTGGTGCCGGAGAGTTAATATCAAACTCAGTACTATGAGCTCCCTCTAATAGAGCAACATGGCGGGCATATTCTATAACAGCAACCTGCATGCCTAAACAGATACCTAAATAAGGAATGTTGTTTTCACGAGCGTACTTAGCAGCCATTATTTTGCCTTCAACGCCTCGCTCACCAAATCCTCCTGGTACTAAAATAGCGTCCATTCCAGCGAGGATTTCAGCCCCTTTTTGTTCAACATCTTGAGAGTCAATATGGACTATTTCGACGCTTAAACGGTTTTTGAACCCACCGTGAGTCAGCGCTTCATTCAGCGATTTGTATGCATCGGTCAAGTCGACATATTTGCCTACCATGGCGACTTTTACTTCACCGTTAGGATTAGTCTGGGCATATAGCACCTGTTCCCACTCAGACAAATCAGCAGGAGGACAGTCCAGTTTAAAGCGACGGCAAATAAGCTCGTCCAAACCCTGCTTGTGTAATATCGCTGGAATGCGATAGATACTGTCAACGTCTTGCAGAGAAATAACCGCTTGCTCATTCACATTGGTAAACAACGCGATTTTCGCTCTTTCATTGCTAGGTAAAAAGCGATCGGAGCGGCATATTAATACATTAGGATATATGCCGATAGAACGAAGCTCTTTAACCGAGTGTTGTGTTGGTTTGGTTTTTATTTCACCAGCAGTAGCAATATAAGGCAGTAGCGTGAGATGAATAAAACAGGCTCGCTCTTCGCCAAGCTCAAAACCAAGCTGACGAATGGCTTCCAAAAACGGATGTGACTCGATGTCGCCAACGGTTCCACCGATTTCGACTAGAACCACGTCATAGGTTTCATCGCTATCATCACTAATGCGTGCCCCCGCAAGAACTCGCTCTTTAATAGCGTCGGTTATGTGTGGAATAACCTGTACGGTGCCGCCTTGGTAATCCCCTCGACGCTCTTTTCTCAAAACCTCATCATAAATTCGACCAGTGGTAAAGTTGTTACGTTTGGTCATGGTGGTACGAACAAAACGTTCGTAGTGACCTAAATCCAGGTCTGTTTCAGCGCCATCTTCGGTCACAAAAACTTCGCCATGTTGAAATGGGCTCATCGTGCCCGGATCCACGTTAATATAGGGATCGAGCTTCATCATAGTCACTTTCAATCCACGCGCCTCAAGAATTGCGGCTAACGAAGCAGAGGCTATGCCTTTGCCTAATGAGGATACAACACCACCAGTAACAAAAATAAATCGAGACATGAGATACCTGAGATAAAGCGTTAAAACGAGAAACGACGGGTATAGAATGGACGGGCACTTTAACAAAATAAGCCATTTTTCTCAAGAAAAAGGCCGCGTACAAAATTGGACTTCAGCTTAACTTTGTTGCCGTCATTAGCTATGATCCGATCCAGTTACACATAATTGAGGTTTTCATGCGTTATACCTTCAGGCAGCTCGTTGCGCTATCTATCATTTTCTTTGCTCTTACTTGTTACGCCGAGCCATCTGTAGAAACCCAGAATTCAACAGATGTTGCGCCTAATATCGATTTAAAAGATGTATCTGCATCGACGCCAGCCATTGAAAACACACTGACCACCCCACAAACCATTGTCGACGAATCAGGTGAAAGTCGTCCTCAAAATACCGACTTTCACTTATTAGGCAAAACGGTTAAGCCCGCAACAGCAACGCGACTTGCCTGGAAACCAAGTACAACCATCGCCGGATTAGCCACATCGACCCCAGTTTTAGTCATAAATGGTGGCAAACCGGGCAAAACCTTGTGCCTAACCGCGGCTACGCATGGAGATGAGCTAAACGGTATTGAAATCGTTCGCCGCGTTATATATGACATTCATCCGGGAGACTTAGCTGGCCAAATTATTGGCGTACCTATTGTAAATATTCAGGGATTTCAACGCGGCAGCCGCTACTTACCTGATCGACGCGATCTAAACCGCTATTTTCCTGGCGATCCCAATGGCAGCATGGCATCGCGCATTGCTCATTCATTGTTTAGCGAGATCATCAGCCATTGCAACATGTTGATCGACATTCATACCGGTTCACTAAAACGGACAAACCTTCCTCAAATACGAGCAGATATGCGCAATCGAAAGGTGGCGGCTTTCACTGAGGGCTTTGATGATATGGCCGTGGTTCACAGTAGTGGTAATGACGGAATGCTGCGTGTCGCGGCAATTAAGAGCGGCGTAATTGCCGTTACATTAGAAGTTGGCGAATCATCACGCATCCAGGAACATCAAGTAATCAGTGCGGTAAAAAGTATAAACAGTCTTTTGGAACGGGAAAACATGTACTCCCGATTTTTCTCATGGGGAGATCCGGAGCCAGTATACTACCGCTCTACCTGGATTCGGGCCGAAAAAGGCGGAATACTATTCAGTCAGGTCAGCTTAGGTGCAGAGGTGTCTGAGGGTGATCTTCTAGGCATCGTTACCGACCCTATTACCAATGAGCAATCAAAAATTGTCAGCTCTCTAAATGGCAGGGTTATTGGAATGGCGGTTAATCAAGTCGTTATGCCCGGGTTCGCTGCATACCACATAGGTATTGAGGCCAGCGAAGAAATGTTGACAGAAGAACCTGAGCCGAATACGGAAGATAATATCGAGCTATCCCCTGAGGAGTAGCTCGATTCCGTGATTAGCCAGTAAAACAATGAAGGCATTCATTACGACATCAGAGAAACCTTACCAAGGCAACACCTCTCCATTTGAGTGCCAAAAGGTACCGCTGGTTTCAAGGGTTAACTCATCAATACGCGTTTTGATTCGAGAAGCGGCGGTATCAGCACTAATATCACCGGCTCCGCCCACCATGTCGGTTTGCACAAAACCAGGATGAATAATACCAACAGCAACTCCTTTGGGAAGAAGGTCTTTGGCTAGGGAAACACTGGCAATATTTAGCGCCGCTTTTGACATACGATATCCATAATAACCTCCCGAACCGTTATCGGCGATTGAGCCCATTCGACTGGTAATATTCGCCACTTTGCTCCCCTGCTTTAAATGAGGCAACAGAGCCAGGGTCGTTTTAAGCGGCCCAAGG
The DNA here is from genome assembly GCA_002376965.1 of Gammaproteobacteria bacterium UBA3532. Classification (GTDB taxonomy): domain Bacteria; phylum Pseudomonadota; class Gammaproteobacteria; order Enterobacterales; family UBA3532; genus UBA3532. The sequence continues at coordinate 14,583 of DFOV01000279.1, read as the reverse complement.
GTATTAACATCAAATTGCAGCTGGATATTGCTAAAATCCATGGCTCCGATGCTCTCATTTCGTAGCACACCGGCATTATTGATCAACACATCAACTTGTCGACCCTGCAATGACTGACCCAGCTTTACTAAGTCCTGAGCACTAGTGACATCAACTTCGTTCACTACATTTATATCTAGCGCAGTCAAATCGTCGGTCACACTCCGGCAAACGCCTGTTACCTCGGCGCCAACTTCCTTATATGCTTTACACAGTGACAATCCTATACCTCGATTGGCTCCAGTTATAACAACGTGCATTCTGCTTTTCTCCTTTTTAATTAGATAACTTTACAAGCCTTTAGCACAGCCTTTAATCCAGATACCCCACCTAAAGCTACTATACCAACCAATATGCCAGCTATAGCGTTGATAAGTATCGGAATAATAGTGTGACTAAGGGCTTGCCCCATGATACCGCTAAACAGACTCACCGCTTGCTCAGTTAGTTCATGGGCATGAGGAATACTATGCAAAATAATACCTCCGCCGACCAAAAACATCGCCAAGGTACCGAGCACCGAGAGTGTTTTCATTAGAAACGGGGAAAATCGCAATAAGCTTCGACCCGCCCATTTGTATAGATCGCGTTGTTCCTTAACGCCTTTATCTAATAGATACAAGCCGAAATCATCCAGCTTGACTATGCCAGCGACAATCCCATAGACCCCTACGGTCATAAGTATTGCGATGATAGAGACAACGGCTATTTGTGTAAACATAGTGGCACCAGCCACTGCCCCAAGGGTGATAACAATGATTTCTGCAGACAAAATGAAATCGGTACGAATCGCTCCTTTGACCTTTTTCTTTTCTAACGCAACCAAATCCACATCGGGATTAGCCAGCGCTGCCAGCTTTTGGCTGTGCTTATTCATATCTTCTTGAGCATGAAATATCTTATGGACGACTTTTTCTACGCCCTCAAAACACAAATATGCGCCACCTAGCACTAACAAAAGCAACACCAACGGCGGGATAAACGCGCTGATAAGTAACGCGGCGGGAACTAAAATAAGCTTGTTTAAAAAAGAGCCCTTGGCAACAGCCCAAACAACAGGCAACTCTCGTTCAGCTTTAACAGCAGCAACTTGATTAGCATTAAGGGCCAGATCATCCCCTAATACTCCTGCGGTTTTCTTGGCCGCGACTTTGGAAAGTATTGCAACGTCATCCAAAATAGTCGCTATATCATCGATGAGCGCCAGTAGGTTAGCTCCTGCCATAGTGAAATCTCCAATCCAATTAATAAAGCTGTGATGATTATATACCCAAACTACTTCAAGATGCTTGATTCAGCCAGCCAGAAAGCAGCCATATTTAAGGCATGGTTGCATCGCTTGGCGAGAGAATGGCGCAAGGCGCACCAAGTTGGAACGCTGTTTTTGCATGATTTTGCTCCATCAAGTGCACCATTCATTGCAGCGCTTGCCACCATTTCCAGCGCACCACTTTGAATCATTACGGATTATCGTGCTTTTTTCTCCATTCTTTTCATGATGTTATTCATACGCACCAATATAGATGTATTTAATTGGCATGTTTTGTGAAATAGTCAAATCAGCGAATCAAGTCATTCCAACAGGAGAAAAGATCGTGAAAATACTGCAATCAAAACTGTCTCAAAGACTAAAAGATATCGGCCAACATGTGGTCAAAACTTCAGTGCTAACTCTGGCCATAACCGGCGTTTTCACCTCCGTTGCCCAAGCCGAAAAACTAGGCTTTCCCGAAAAAGAAGAGCTAAAATTCGGCTTCATCAAGCTGACAGATATGGCTCCTATCGCAGTAGCCTATGAAAATGGCTACTTCGAAGATGAGGGCTTATACGTCACAATCGAAGCTCAGGCAAACTGGAAAGTATTGCTGGATGGCGTCATCGATGGTCGACTTGATGGTGCCCATATGCTGGCAGGCCAACCAATCGCCGCCACCATGGGGTTTGGAACCAAGGCTCATATCATCACGCCATTTTCAATGGATCTAAACGGCAATGGCATCACAGTCTCCAATGAAATTTGGAAAGAAATGAAGCCCAATATTCCAAAGATGGAAGATGGCCGTCCGGTTCATCCGATCAAAGCCGATGCCTTAAAACCAGTCGTTGAAAAGTACAAAGCCGAAGGCAAGCCATTCAACATGGGCATGGTTTTCCCTGTATCGACACATAACTATGAGTTGCGCTATTGGCTGGCTGCTGGTGGCATCCACCCTGGCTACTACGCACCACATAAAGGTGATATCTCTGGTCAAATCAGCGCCGATGCACTGCTATCGGTAACTCCTCCTCCCCAAATGCCAGCAACCCTAGAAGCAGGAACCATCTATGGCTACTGCGTTGGTGAGCCATGGAATCAACAAGCTGTATTTAAAGGCATTGGCGTACCCGTTGTAACTGACTATGAAATCTGGAAAGACAACCCAGAAAAAGTCTTCGGTATTACCGCTGAATTCGCGGAAAAATACCCGAATACAACGGTTCGCTTGACGCGAGCCTTGATTCGCGCTGCGATGTGGCTGGATGAGAATAACAACGCCAACCGCCCTGCCGCAGTAAAAATTCTATCAAAACCAGAATACGTTGGTGCCGACTATGATGTTATAGCCAACAGTATGACTGGAACCTTTGAATACGAAAAAGGCGACAAGCGCGATGTACCTGACTTTAATGTGTTTTTCCGTTACAACGCCACCTATCCATATTACTCAGATGCTGTTTGGTATCTGACTCAGATGCGTCGTTGGGGCCAAATCTCTGAAGATAAGAGTGATGACTGGTATAAAGACCTAGCAACAAAAGTCTATCGCCCAGATATCTACAAAAAAGCAGCACAAACGCTGATTGCAGAAAAGCTCGCAGACGCTAAAGACTTCCCTGACTTTGCATCTGAAGATGGCTACCGCAGTCCACAAACACACTTCATTGACGGCATCGTATACGACGGAACCAAACCGAACGATTACATCAATAAGTTTCCTATTGGCCTGAAAAAAGGCGACAAACTTTAATCATGATACGTATGTGGGTGCCAGCTTGGATGGCACCCAGTACTAAGCCCTTGTCATGAATGCTTTAGCAGGAGATCACCACCAATGAGCAGCGCAACCACCACTAAACTCAGTTTCCCAACCGAGCTGACACCCAAAGTTAAAGCCAACTTAACGTCGGCAGCTCGCCATATCATTATTCCTTTTGTTGGTATTTTGGCATTTCTTCTCTTATGGTCTGTTGCCGCCCAAAACATCGACACCTCGTTAGGCAAGTTTCCAGGCCCTTCGGCGGTGTGGGAGCAATTTCAAGCGCTTCATTCCGAACATAAAGCATCTCGAGAAAAAGAAGCCGCGTTCTACGAGCGCCAAAAAGAACGAAACGCCAAACGCGTCGCCATTGATCCAGATTATATTCCCAAAATAAGGGACTACACTGGTAAAGAAACCTTTGTTGATCAAATTGGAACCAGCCTGATCACTGTTATGAGTGGTTTCTTCCTGGCAGCACTGCTAGCTATTCCCCTTGGTATAGCCATCGGACTAAGTAAAACGCTTAATATTGCAGTCAATCCCATCGTCCAGATTTTTAAACCCGTTTCCCCCCTGGCCTGGTTGCCCCTGGTCACCATGGTGGTAAGCGCTCTTTACGCAACCCCTGATCCGGTTGTACCTAAGTCGTTCTTGGTTTCCATGATCACCGTTACCCTATGCTGTCTCTGGCCTATGGTAATCAATACCGCAGTTGGTGTTGCTTCCATTGATAAAGATTTAGTCAATGTAAGCCGCGTACTACGCCTGCCAGCTCTGAAGCATGTGCAAAAAATTGCGCTTCCAGCTTCTGTTCCTTCGATTTTCACGGGTATGCGCTTGTCTCTCGGTGTCGCTTGGATGGTACTAATAGCCGCCGAAATGCTGGCCCAGAATCCTGGTCTTGGTAAATTCGTTTGGGATGAATTTCAAAACGGTAGCTCCAACTCGCTTGCTCGTATCATGGCCGCTGTCGTTGTTATTGGGTTCATCGGATTTCTGCTCGACCGCATCATGCTACAAGTTCAACGTTATGTATCGTGGGATAAAGCGTCGGCTGCCCGATAAGACCGAATTGAGGAGAATTAAATTATGAGCGTACTACTCGATATTAGCCATGTAGACATGGTATTCCCTACACCCAAAGGCCCATTTACCGCCTTGAAGGGTGTTGATTTAAAGATAAAAAAAGGTGAGTTTGTTTCACTAATCGGTCACTCCGGCTGCGGTAAATCAACAGTTCTGAATATTGTTGCAGGACTATATCAAGCGACGACTGGCGGCGTCATATTAAATGATAAAGAAGTGACTGAACCCGGCCCAGAGCGTGCCGTCGTATTTCAGAATCACTCACTTCTTCCCTGGCTAACGGCGTACGAAAATGTTGAGCTGGCCGTGAAACAAGTCTTCAACAAAAGTAAGTCTAAGGCAGAAATTAAAGACTGGGTTGAGCACAACTTGCAGCTGGTTCATATGGGCCACGCTATGCACAAAAGGCCAGATGAGATCTCGGGCGGCATGAAACAGAGGGTGGGGATAGCTCGCGCGCTTTCTATGCAACCTGATGTATTACTAATGGATGAGCCTTTTGGTGCACTTGATGCGCTAACAAGAGCACATATGCAAGACTCGTTAATGGAAATACAAAACGAATTGAACAATACAGTAATCATGATAACCCACGATGTCGATGAAGCCGTTTTACTTTCTGATCGTATCGTTATGATGACCAACGGACCAGCAGCAACCATCGGTGAAATCCTAGATGTCACTCTTGAAAGACCACGTGATCGCTTGGGATTAGCGGAAGATCCAGAATATACTCACTTGCGATCCGAAGTACTCAAGTTCCTGTACGAAAAACAACGTAAGGTTGAACCCCTCAGCCGTAAAACAGCGAAAGTAAAACCTCAGCAAAAAGAAGGGGAAGTTGCATAACGATATACCTACAGCAAGGGTGCAAAACCAAAAAAGGAGCCAACGGCTCCTTTTTTGATCTACATAGACAACAATTATTTACGCTGTTTTTTCAAGCTGTCTTCCGCCGCAACCGGATTTGTCAAAGCAACATCATCTACGGGCGCCGCCATTTCGATTTGCACAACCATCGGCATGCGTTTACAGTAATCAGGCTTATTTCTTACCAGTTCATAGCTTGTACTATCCACCTTTTTCAAGCTGAAGTGCTTGGACTGGGTACAGCCATGACTTTTGACCTTAACCAACAAACGTTGTGAGTTGGTTTTATAACCATAAATAGTCTCCGCCACGCTCACCTCTTCTGCGCCACTGCTGTTTTTAACTTTATGACTAGAACAACAGGCGGTCAGTCCCAGCGCCGCAATCAGCATTAAAACGTTTTTCATTTGCCTCTCCTTCTAATTCGAGAACCAGCAAAGGCGATACCAGCTAGAACCATTAACCAGCCAGCGCTTCCACCGCCACCATCATCGTCATCATCCTCAGGTTCTATAGGGGGCTCTCCACCGACTGCATAAAAGTCCTTGCCTGTCTTATCAACCAGCCACTGCCTGTACTCCACAACACGCTGGTTGAGACCATAGCTGCCAGCCATTCCACAACCATCTCCCCAGCTCACTGTTGCCACCTGTTGGTATTCGCCATCGACGTTATATAGCAATGGGCCACCGCTATCACCCTGACAGGAATCAATACCGCCCTCCGGGCTTCCGGTACAAATGACTCGCTTATCAAACACTGTATCGTATGCATCACTGCAGGTCTGAATGGTTTGAAACGGCAACTCAACTTCATGCAGCTTTTCAGGGAAGTCATTTTCTTCAAATTGACGCGTACCCCACCCCATGACTAATAACTTCTCTCCCTCAATCAAAGCTTCCACGTCACTTTTTGGTAGTAAAGCTACAGGGTCGGTAGTTACCGGTGAGGATAACCGCAATACAGCAACATCGTTATCGAAAGTATCAGGGTTATAATCAGCATGAGGGATCACCTCAGCTACGCCAACCAGCTCAGCAGATGTTATTTGAGTCAAATCAAACTGGCCTACAGCGACTTCTATATCACCACCTTGAACGGCCTGATTGCCTTCGTTATCAAAAAAGCAATGAGCAGCAGTTAGGACCCACTGGCTATCAATAAGGCTACCACCACAAAACTGTGACTGATAAGCATCCGCTTCACCGGCATAGTGAAGGGAGACCATCCATGGGTACGGGCCATCACTTTGTGCCCCACCAACAATCTTGGGCTGGCCAGCGTAACCGTCAGCGACAACCAGCCCCAACACACAGGCAAATAACGCTTTTTTCATAGATTATTCCTTATTCCTCTATAAATGAAGGAGCCACAACGCCCCATTAACGCGGCGCAAAGCCCCGCTTCCGAAAGATTACCATTCTTAGTATAGCTTGTTTAAACGGCCACAAGTAAATAGCCCAAAGATTCGGGTGCCCCGGATCGCCAGCACCAACACCAAATCCTTTTAACTTAACCCCTTTTGCATATATTAATGTTCCAGCCATTCTATCCCAGATCGCCAGCGCCGAGCCTAGATTACGATCAAAATGTTGTGGCAAACGGCTATGATGAATTTGATGTTGCGCTGGGCTGATAAACCACGATTCCCATCTCGACCCCCAACTCAACCAAACATGTGAATGACGCAAATTGGAGCCAAAAATGTTAAATAGAAAAACAAAAAGGTTAGCACCGACGATATCAGCCATTGCCAACTGGGTGCCGAATATATAGTAAGCCCCCCCTACAACACTACCCTGTGACAATGCCATTCGACATGCATATAAGTAGCTTTCTACAGGATGGCTTCGATATATCGTCATGGGAGTCAGCGTGTGCGCGGAGTGGTGTACTTTATGGAAGTCCCAAAGCACTGGAATGCGATGCAGCATATAATGCAGCAAGAAACGGCTAAAATCATCAACCACAAAAAGCGCCAGTGTAAACAGACCTATCACCAAGTATTGGTTAACCACCCAAGGCTCTGCTGGCCCGAAAAGCCATACCAATCCATCGGTCACACCAAGAGCTACCGGAACCATAGTCAGCAGGATGGGACCAAAGGTCACCCCCTTAATCACTTTGTTGGCAAAAAACAAAGCGTAATCCTGCCTTGCAGTGGATGACCACCAGATACGCTTATCGAATATAAGGTGAATTACCTCACGCCATGGGCGGTGCCTCTGGCTAAGTTTTAACACTAAGATCGCCAGCACAAGACCAGATAATAAATATCCCCAGAAGATGCGCTTATTAGCATCCAAAAGGTAGCCTGGTAGCTCAATTAGAGCCTGATAGGAGGTTTCTAGCACGTTAAATAGTAATGAGTATCAGTCTTAATTAGGTATGGACATTCTAGCATGCCGGATACAATTTCTACAGCGACAAAAGGCCGTGAAAACGCGCGAGCTTATAACCATTAGTAATGATTATATTAATATTTAATTCTTTTTTTCTATAAGCGCAGCTGGTAAAGTTGCCCGCTCAGAAAATCCCACTTTCCGCTAAATAGATTGGTAAATTTTCATGTACGTATACGATCAATATGACCAAAAGATCGTCGATCAACGAGTTCAAGAGTTTCAGGATCAGGTTGAACGACGAATAAATGGGAATCTTCCCGAAGAGGAATTCCGCCCTCTTCGCCTAATGAATGGCCTATACAACCAGTTACATGCATACATGTTACGCGTTGCAATCCCTTATGGCCTGCTAAATACCAAACAAGTACGGATGCTGGCTCATATTGCTCGCAAATATGATAAAGGCTTTGCTCACTTTACCACGCGCCAAAATGTGCAGTACAACTGGCCCGAACTAGAGCAAGTACCTAATATTCTTGCAGACTTGGCAAGCGTGCAAATGCACGCCATTCAAACCAGTGGCAACTGTATTCGTAACACCACCAGCGATGAATATGCTGGCGTTGCACCAGATGAACTGGAAGATCCAAGACCTTATTGCGAAATCATTCGTCAGTGGTCAACCTTCCATCCGGAGTTTACCTATCTTCCACGCAAATTTAAGATCGCGGTAACTGGCGCAGAAAAAGACCGTGCCGCCATCCAGGTACATGATATTGGCTTACGCCTGCGTAAAAATTCTGAAGGCGAAACCGGATTTGAAGTCTATGTTGGTGGCGGCTTGGGCCGTACTCCAGTTGTTGGTGATGTCGTTCGTGAATTTCTGCCTAAGAAAGACTTGCTAACCTACTTAGAAGCCATCTTACGCGTCTACAACCTGCTAGGACGTCGCGACAACAAATACAAAGCTCGTATCAAAATCATGCTCAAAGCTTTAGGGCGTGACAAATTAGCGGCAATGATTGAAAACGAATGGGAACACATCAAATCGTCTTCTCTTGAGCTAACGGAAGAAGAGATTGCGCGCGTACAAGATTTCTTCGCACCGCCCAGTTACGAAACATTGGACGACCTTTCTGAGCTTGGTGACGATAATAACCAGGATTTCCAACGCTGGGTAAAACAAAACGTTAAGCCACATAAAATTTCTGGCTACGCCGCAGTTGTTGTCACATTGAAATCACCAGATGTTGCTCCTGGCGATATAACAGATAGCCAACTGGAGAAAGTCGCTGATTTGGCCGACGAATTCAGCTTCGGTATGGTTCGCGCCACGCACAAACAAAACTTAATCCTCGCAGATGTTAAGCAAAAAGATCTGTATACCCTGTGGCAAGCGCTTAACGATATCAATTGCGCAACGGCCAATGCTGGCTGCATCACCGATATGATTTGCTGCCCTGGCCTCACCTATTGCAGCTTAGCCAATGCCCATTCAATTCCTATTGCGGAAGAGATCAATCAGCGGTTTGACGATCTCGATTATGTTCATGACTTGGGTGAACTGCGACTAAATATCTCAGGCTGTATGAACGCCTGTGGTCATCACCATGTCGCGGCAATCGGTATTCTGGGCGTGGACAAAAAAGGCAAAGAGTTCTACCAGGTCACCATTGGCGGCAGCTCTGGCGACGAAGCGTCCATTGGCAAGATATTAGGCCCCTCTTTCGCCCGTGAAGAAATTGCTGATGCAATAGAAAACCTGGTTAAAACCTACGTTGAACTACGACAAGATGACGAGCCTTTCCTTGAAACCGTTCGTCGTATTGGCACGAACCCTTTTAAGGAGCGTTTGTATGCCTAATTTAATCAATACCCAGTCTATCCTCGATGAGAGCTGGCAGGATTGCCAAGAGCTTGAAAAAATCGCTTGCGATGGTGACATCATTGTTGCCATCGACCAAGTCGAATACCTCGACTTCGAAGGACACAATGGCCGCGTCGCTGTCACTGTGCCCAACGATGAAGACATCGTTGAGCTTTACCCTTCTATCAATAAAGCTGACGTTATCCGTCTGCAATTTCCAGCCTTCGCTGATGGACGCGCTTATAGTCAGGCGCGCTTATTAAGAGACAGGCTTGGTTTCGAGGGAGACATTCGTGCGACTGGCGATGTACTTCGTGATCAATTGTTTCAGATGCACCGCTGCGGCTTTAGCAGTTTCGAACTGCGTGAAGACCAAAATGCAGAACTGGCATTGACTGACTTTTCAAGGTTTGACGTGTTGTATCAGCCTGCAGCAGACGAAAGTTTGCCGTTGTTTAAGCGTCGGTAAAATGCATTCGGACGGGAAAGCATTACTCCCGTCCGAACTGCTGATGAAGTTCCTCGCGCAATGCAAGTAACGCCGGTTTCCATCCATCGCTTAGCGACTCTCGATAAAGCGGAATGTCAGGAAACCAAGTCGATCGCTCTCCAAGCATCCAACGAAAATCACCTTCAGCAGGCAGCAATACTGATGTTGGAAGTTGCAAACCAGCACCTATATGAACATTAGTGTTACTCACCCCAACATAGTGATCCAAGCTGCTCAATACCGATGCAACTTCACACAAGTCATCATTGGCCTTACTGGCATCAATGACTGCATTTTCCCAGTTCGCTTTGATGTATTGCACCTCACCAATTTTAGGATTTCTTTGTAATACAACCAATTCAACATCTAGCCCTTTCAGTGACTGAAGGAGTTGGGGCAACGCCACTTCTTTTGACAATGAGTTGGCTTTTGATGGGTCACCTGCTCGCCAAGTAATGCCAATTTTCGGTCGCGAACTACTATCATTTCGCTTGGCACTGTCTATCTTTTGTAGCACGGCTCTATCAAATAGAAGCGGCGCTCCTGAGGGCTGGATTCCAATTTTATTAGCCAACCATCCAAGATCACTCACCGCCAAGGTAAGATCGGGTTCTAGTTGCCAATATGTAGCGCCTTGTTTTTCCAACACCAGCGGCAACGAACTGCACTTAAGCAAAGGAGCCAGCTTGGCTGAAGGCAGGTAACTAATAAATATCCCTTTACTATTTAACAGCGGAACAAAACGCAGAAAGAAAATCTCATCCCCTAACCCCTGATCGGCAAAAACTGCAACCTTCCTCACTTTACTTATATCTAGCTGACACTGGTTCGGCAAAGGCAGATCTTTTTGAGTTACTGGATCAGTATAATATTGATGACTAGTTAATAACGGCACTCGCCAAAAATAGTCTTCCCAGCCTTTTTCCCACTCCCCCATCATCAAATAAAGCCGACCCAAATTAGCCCTGGATTTCACATGCTGCGGGCTAATTAACTTAATTTTCTCAAGTAACACCAACGCCTTATTTAACATACCCAAATCTGTGTAAACATTGGATAAATTAAAGAGACCATCAACGAAATCGGGCTGAAGCGATACTAGGTGCTCGAGGCACCTCTTAGCCACACGATAGTCACGGTAATCTCTGGCAAGTTTACCAGTATTGTTAAGTACAACTTTGTCGTTTGGGAGTTTTTCAAGCAGGGAAATATAGTTTGTGTAAGCTGTTTTTGTATCACCCAATTGATACTGCATTGCAGCCAGATTAGATCTTGCTTCAACAAATGATGGGTCACTCTGTATAGCTTTTTTAAAACAGTCTGCCGCTGCTTCGTAGTCTTTATGACCTGAGAGATTTGCCAACCCTAGATAGTAGTATGCCTCAGCAACACGCAAATTTCGCCGGATGCAGGCTTCAAATATTTGAGAACACCTATTAAAGTCGCGATCACGATAGGCAGTTAGCCCATTCTCGATGGATGCTTCCATAATGTCATGCATAATCCATCTCAATGAGATCACGGCTTAAGTTTTCTAGAGCACCACCCCATTGATCATGCTCTTTTTCACTGTATATGGTAAAGGTTGGAAACCAGCCACTTTCATTGATACCGTCAGACAAAATGCTATCGCCAGGATAGGCATTCAATAAACACGCTCGTTTCCCAAACGATGCACGAATATGCATATTTGTATTGTGAATACCGATATAGTCATCCAATGCGCCTATAACAGGCACCAATCTATCGAGATGTTCGTTTAACTCAGTAAAGTCCAGCACAACGCGTCCCATCGACCGCAAGCGCTCTACTTCATCTGCTGGAGCATGCCGCTGCAAAACCACCAATGTCCCCTCGGATGGGATCGCCTCGACCAGCTTTCCCAAATCAATCTGACGCAATTGATTGTATTCTGCTTCTATACCTGCACGCCAGGTGAGTCCAACCCAAGGCTTAGGCGCATTCAACAGCTCTAAAGGGATTTCACTATTAGATACTTTTTCGTCGTCAAATAGGATTGGTGGAACAGTAGAGGTAATACCAATGGTGGTTGCAAAAAGAGCAGCTTCTCCTACCGGAAAAATGTAGTCGAAATCAGGTAACCGATCTCCAACTTCCCAAACTTTAAAGCCACTACAAAAATTGACGATTTGTCGACTTTTTTCAGAAGGTAAATAGCTGATCTCAGCTCCCAATTTTTCAATAGAATCAAGAAATCGCAAGAAAAACAGTTCATCACCAATCCCCTGCTCATAGCTAAAAAGTACTTTCTTGCCATAGAAACTAATAGCGTCGTAATCTGAAGGCTTTTTCAAATAGCCTTCTTTTTTCAGCGGATGAAACTGATACTCATGTCCTTTCGGTACAAATCGCCACTGGTTGTGCTTCCAGGCTTGCGAATATTTTTCAAGTTTAAAGCTGTTTATTGCCGCATTGTAATGTGCATAGCCGTGTGACGGGTCAATTGCTATTGCCCTTTCAGCTAGTTCAAGTGCACGCTCTTTTTTGCCGCACCGACCGCTTAAGTAACTTATGGTTGTAAGTGCTTCTACATCATTATTTTGATTTGCGACATCCAGATAGAGCATACCGGCATCAGATGCATAGCTAAACAGCCGAAGGCTTTCTGCAGAATTAACAATTTTAGCCAATACCTCTCTATCTTTTGGGAAGTGCTCCAGTAGCTCGGCGCATAAGGAACACCCGAGCTTCTCATTATTTAACCTGGTACTTGCTTCTAACAGATTTAAAAGCAAATTACGATGTGCTATATCATCAAGCTGTTCAAACCGGTCAATACATTCTTGATAACGACCATCATTGACCAATGCCGCGGCACAATTCGCTGCAGCCTCCATAAACCTCGGCTTTACTTTTAACGCCCTATCAAAGCAATCGACAGCTTCTCTGAACATACCTAACTTACTGCAAGTGAGTCCAAAATTATTCCAATAGTGCTCATTTGCTGGATCTAACTTTGTTGCCTTGCTGAAATGCTCTGCTGCAATGACATTTTGTTCTTGACTGCCATAACCAATCCCCATTAGGGCATGGTACAGCGGTTGACCAGAAGCTTTTTTTTGATGCTTCTCACCGTAGTCGATAGCTTCAGCCCATTGACCATTACGAATGAGTGATTCTAACTTATGTAATACTTTCATTAGTATTTCCTGACAAGTTCTTTATGTGATTGACTATCTTCGCAGCAATAATATCTGTACCGTAACCGCCTGTATTCGCTAGATACAGAGCAGCAGGTTTGGGCATCAATTCCTTATATTCGTCAATATCGATTTCACTATCCCTTGTAACGACAATATAGTTCAAAGACTTAGGGAAAGAGCTCTTCAACTTATCTCCATTCACAACACATGCAAATATCGGCGAATTATCGAACTGGCTGTTATTGGCTGTACAATCCAAATACTTTTTCAAGTAGTTTTGCATCGGTATCTGCAAATCACTGGAAAGCCACACCTTTAGATACAGGGCCTCCAGAGGCTCATGTGTTGTTCTAACACAGGAAATATGCGGTAAATCATCTATAGCAGCTATAGGAATGGCACGAAAACGGTTCAGGCAACGCTTCAATCTGTCAGGTACAGAGTCTGACCTGCTATCAACCCAGGTCAACCACTTATCTGCCCCGAAAAATTGTCGAGAACTCGATAGCATTTTATCCAGGTGCCCAGTGCGACCATGCTCAGCTAAAATGATCGCCACAAGAGTGGTAAGCTGAAAGTCTGACGTCGACAATGCTAACTCAGCAAGCAATTCGTCGGCCTTCCAGCCACACCCTATACAGAGATTATATAATGCACGCAACAGCACTTCATCTCTGGGTTGAAAATATAACGCACAGGCCGCCATCAACTTTGCTTGGGCAAAATCACCCGCTTTTAAGTAATGAAACCCTAGCCCAATGTACCACCTAGGATTAGCAGGCTCTTTCTCCTTGTTATTGACAAAGTGAGTTTTATCATAGCGTAACCACTCATCAAGCAACTTTCCCGAATCATCACTCCTACTCATATTTGCAGGCTCCAACCAGATGACAATTCATAACATCAAGAGCACTCGACCAATCTTCACCCCGCTGCCTAATCAAGCGAGTATAGGGTAGCCACGGAGAAAAATCGCCCCTTTCCAAAGCACAAAAGTCAACGGGGTTAGATACCAAAGCGATAGATATTTTTTGTAAGCAATTTAATAAATGATGGCTCGTATTTATCACACCGACATAATAATCCAAGGATTCCAGTACGGCTGCTAATGCAACTAAATCTCTATTAACGGAGCTTAGATCTACTACCATCGTATCAGAGGCATCAGAAAAAGCCTCTACATCTTCATCACTCACCTTGTGTTGAAGGATGACATAGCAACCACCAGTATCAGGCAATGCCGATGCCAAAAGAGCTGGCTCGACTCGACGAAAGGAAGACTTATCCGTTTGCCCCCCCCCTTGCCATGCGACACCGATAAGTGGCCGAGGCAGCCCAGCCAAAAGCTGACGGGCATATTGACGCATTGACTCTGTTATAGAAATATCAAGCGGCTGCTCTTGAACTGATCCAAGATCAAGTGCATAGGGCAAATCACATATAGCCAATAGGTAATTAAAATGATCAACTTCGGATGGCTTGATCACAGGGATATCTGGAGCACAAAGCTCAATTAGCGGATAAAGCTTATCCGACGCAACATATTTGATTCCAGGATGGTGAGCAAGACAGTGAAAATAGCGTAAAAACATGAGTTCTTCACCAATCCCTTGATCGTGATGTACCAGAACATGAGATATTCTGGTCGATTTCAAGCATCCTATTGTAGGCTTCTTAGTTATAGAATGGGTATAAGGATCAA
>DFOV01000267.1 GCA_002376965.1 Gammaproteobacteria bacterium UBA3532 | reverse complement strand
CCAAGCCCAAGCGCCACCCCACCCGTATTGGCCAAAAAATCCAACCACTCACCATAGCGGTTTACATACGGCTGAATCAGCTCAATAAGGCCACCGTAACCGATCATTCCCAAGCCAATTAACCAGTAATACTTTGGTTGGCGTATGGCTGTTGGCAAGACGAGAAGTGCATAAGCGATGAAGTGGTGGGTTTTGTCTGTTCCTGGAAACTCGGGCAGATTGGGCAAGGGCCATAGGGATAGAAGGGTAATTGCAGCGAGTATGCCCCCAGTTAAAAGCAACCAGTGGCTATGTATTGCCTTTAAGGAATATCGAATTAGCATGTAGAACCCGAGGCTGTGGTTAGATTGCGTCATTAAATCGTACCCATCCATTTCCGTCAAACGCACTGCGTTCTTATGGGTCAGCCGCCACCTTCAATAAGCATCACCCCACCGCACCAAAGCATCACATATTAGCACTTTCCCACCGGTCGTTGCCAAAAGGTCTCACAGGGAAATAATAGAGATATCTGCAACGAAAACAAGGAATATCCAATGAGCCTATTTAGCCACAAGCTGCGCCGATTTATAGCTGGCGCAGCCATACTTTCAGCGTCTTCCGTCACCATGGCGGCAGGATTATTAACCCCAACCAATGGCCAAACGCCAACGCTTGCCATTAAAGATCATCACGTTGAAGTCATCGTTCAGGATGGTTTGGTTGTTACGACTATTGAACAGCGCTTTGCCAACCCAAACGACAAGGACTTAGAGGCAATTTATTCGTTTCCACTGCCAGAACACGCCAGTGTTAGTGACTTTAGTGTATGGATTGATGGACAACCGGTTGTCGGTGAGGTGGTGGAAAAGGAGCAAGCCAAAACCATTTACGAGCAGGAAAAAGCGGCTGGTCGAGAAACAGGGCTAACAGAGCAGAACGGGTACAAAACATTCGACATTAAGGTGTTTCCCGTTCGCGCCCAGCAAGATACGAAAATCCGCTTCCAATATTTTCAAACTGCTTATGTTGATACCGGCGTCGGACGCTATGTTTATCCACTAGAGGACGGTGGTGTGGATAGTGAACAAATGGCCTTTTGGACTCATGAGAGTGCGGTCAAAGAAAATTTCAGTTTTAATTTGCGCTTGCGCTCGTCCTACCCAGTTGATGCCCTGCGGGTAGCCAAGCTTAAGGGCTTTCAGGTGACGCCATTAAGCGATCAGGAGTGGTTGGTTAGCTATCAATCTGGCGCAACCGATAACACCGAAGAAGGATTTACTCAAGCAGCAGAAAACTCAACCGTCCCTCAAAACGCTCCCGCACAAGCGGCGTTTAAACTGGATCAAGATATCGTAGTTTACTGGCGTCACCAGCAAGGGTTACCAGGGAGCATCGATTTAATCACCCACCGCCCCGATGCTAATAAGCCAGGCACATTTATGCTAACGGTTACCCCAGGTGATGATTTGGCCAAGATTGAGCAAGGCGCTGATTGGACGTTCGTGCTTGATGTAAGCGGTTCAATGGAAGGCAAATATGCTACGCTTGCCGATGCTGTAGCTCAGTCGCTGACCAAAATGCGCCCAGATGATCGTTTTCGCATTTTCGCATTTAATGAATCAGCCCACGCCATTACGCGTGGCTATGTGCAGGCCAGTGCAGAAAATGTCGCGAAATATAGCCAAGAGGTTGCCAAATACCCAGTTGGCGGTAGTACCAATTTATTTAAAGGAATGCAGTCAGCGATTTCATCATTAGATGCCGACCGTTCCAGCGCAATTATTCTGGTTACCGATGGCGTTGCCAATGTCGGAGAGACAGCGCAGAAGGCATTTTTAAAACTGGTCGACTCAAAAGATGTGCGCCTATTTACTTTTATCATGGGAAACAGCGCCAATCGTCCCTTGTTAGAAGCCATGACGAAACGTTCTGGAGGCTTCGCTATGGCGGTTTCTAACAATGATGAAATCATTGGTCATGTGTTGCAGGCAGCGAGCAAAATGACTCACACAGCCATGCACGATGTGTCATTCAAATTCAAAGGCATCAAAGTGAGCGACATGACGCCTGAGCCTATTGGCAGCCTTTACCGAGGCGAACAGCTTATCCTGATGGGGCACTATCATGACGAAGGCACCGCGAAAATTGAGATGAACGCTAAAGTATCGGGGCAGAAAATCAGCTATAGCAATGAATTTGAATGGCCCAAACAAAGCAATCGCCACCCAGAGCTGGAGCGACTTTGGGCGTACCACAAAATCCAGCAACTGGACTCTCTGCAGCAGGATTTTGGCGAGAATGCTGACACACAGCAGGCCATTACCGATCTGGCGCTGCAATATGATCTCGTTACCCCTTACACTTCGATGATTGTGCTGCGCGATGAACAGTATCAGCAATATGGCATCAAGCGAAACAATAGAAAGCGCGTTGCCAACGAACAGCAAGCCCAGCAACAGCGAGCGAATTCGACGATAACCTCGAATAGAGTTGACAGTAATAGTCCAACATTCAAATCATCACGCCCAAGCTTGGGTGGCGGCGGGTCGGCGGGAATACTCTTGCTAGTAGCACTAGGTATGTTGAGGTTATCTATGCGAACATAGAGACAAAACGCCCTATTTAAATAGATCCCTAGCCCAGCACAAGCCAGACAGCTTTAACAGCCTTCTGGCTTTTTTGTCCCCCCCGCTCTCAACCTTTTACTCAAGCCCTTTTGTACCTAAAATAGCTTATGTTCCCGCAAACTTAACCATCACACCACTAACGGAATTCATATGTTTAAAATTAGTATGTCGCGTCGACATAAAATCGCGCTCACCCTCGGTAGCCTTATAGTCTTAACGGCCTGTGGCGGCGGAGGTGACAGCAGCGATAGTAGCGCTAACACAGAAACCGACACACCTTTAGCCCAGGAAACGACCGCCGCATGGTCCCAACGCCAAGATTTATACTCAATGCAACTGGGGAAAACAAGCCTGACAGTTGACGCAGATTTTGGCGCTCGCATTACATCGTTCAAATGGAATAACAGCGACGTGCTGTACACCAGTGGTAGCTTAAATGGCTCCACTTTTTGGACCAGCCCTCAATCCGACTGGAACTGGCCACCACTTGCCGCTCACGACAGTTCTCCTTATGCTGCAAGTGTAGATGAAGATGTGCTGACACTAACCAGCGACAGCGCTAATGGCATTCGGATCACCAAGATAATATCCCCGACGCCCAAAGGGGCATTCCATATCGAATATGTCATGACCAATACCAGTGGCAGCAGTATTGATGTGGCTCCGTGGGAAGTCACTCGCGTTTCAACAGCAGGAGTCAACCTGTTCCCAGTTGGAGAGGCCTACTCAGGAAATTCCAACCTGCCACCGACGCAGGAAGATAGCATTCTTTGGTATGACCACAGCGGCGAGAACGATAAAAAGCTATTTCGTGACGGCGCAGAGCAATGGATCGCCCATGCTAGCAACGGGCTAGTCTTCATCAAACACTACTCAACTGATATATCAATTGATGAGTTTGCAAGCGGAGAAGCAGAAATAGAAATCTACGCCAGCAACAACTACGTCGAGCTGGAGCAGCAAGGGGCCATTGAGGCTCTAGCCCCTGGAGAGTCTCGAAGCTGGCATGTCGTATGGCAGCTTCACGAATTGACTGAGGAAATCACTGTCGAAGTAGGCTCACCATCATTGGTCGAATTTATACGCCAGCGACTTTGCCCATGTAACTTTGGTTTGTAACCTACGCTGCGTGCCTAGGGCAGGCTTTGCCTGCCCACTGACATCGAGCAGTCGAACAAGTCCTGCAAAGTATGCTTTGAAACATCTGACGACTATGATAGCGCCTTTAGCCCAGCAACAGCTCTCCTTCGATAGGTATAAACTCGCTAGCCGCATTCACTAATGACGCCGCAGTCAACTGAGGCACACCATAAACCTCCACGCGCTTGCCTTTGTCCTGGCGAAGCTTATTGGCCAACAAGTCAAAATCACCATCGCCCGAAACCAACACCACCGTATCGGCCCGATCAGAATAGTCCATAGCATCAATAGTGATACCCACATCCCAATCCCCTTTCGCAGAGCCATCAGATCGCTGGATAAATGGCTTTAGCTTCACCTCAAACCCTATCGCACGAAGTATGTTTTGAAATTCCTGCTGCTTTCTATCACCTCGGTCGATGGCATAAGCAATTGCTGTCACAACTTCTCTACCGCCAGTGGCCCACTGCCAAAATCGGTTGTAATCAAAGTTGCGTTGATAAGCCTGTCGAGTAGTGTAATAGACATTTTGTACGTCGATGAAGAGAGCGACTTTGTTCATGGCGGCGCCTGACGGGAAGTTTGCTGAAGATATTGACGCCAATCCTAGCATGATTCGGTGGAAAAATCGGCGCAGAATCGAACTTACCCTTCTGCGCCGATT
>DFOV01000041.1 GCA_002376965.1 Gammaproteobacteria bacterium UBA3532 | reverse complement strand
GGCAGATAATGATGATAATTCTTTAAGCCAGGATCAAACCGAAGCCGCTTCGGTTATTCATGAAAGTGGCACTACGCTGTTAACCCTAATTAACGATATTCTTGATCTATCCAAAATAGAAGCTGGCAAGCTGACTATGCATTATGAGCCCTTCCCCGTCAGCGACCTGGTTAGCTATGCCAAACGCGTCTTTTCACCTGTCGCTGAGCGCAAGGCTATTGAGCTGCATATAAATAGCTCAACACAACTGCCACAACATTTTGTTGGAGATAGGCAGCGTTTAAATCAAGTGCTGTCCAACTTGTTATCCAATGCCATTAAATTCACCGAAAATGGCTCGGTAACACTCTCCTTCGACTTTCATGACAACCAGCTGCACTGCAAGGTCATAGACACAGGTGTGGGCATTGCCAGTGATAAGATCCAGCATATTTTTGGCGCATTCAATCAGGAAGACGGCAGCACTAGCCGTAAATTTGGTGGCACCGGTCTGGGCCTGGCCATCACCAAAAAGTTGATTGAAATGATGGGGGGCACCATTCAAGTATCCAGCGAGCAAAATGTCGGTAGCGAATTTGTTGTGGTATTGCCAAACCAGCAACCAAGTGACGATTCACAGCAAGCCGCTCGCTCATTGGCAACTCCAGACCCATCAATACCTCCTGCGACTCCACCGACACCAGCAACTCAGCCGCCAGACAAACTCGCTGCCACCATTCGTAAAATATTGTTGGTTGAAGACGATCAGCGGCTGGTGAAAATATTCAGCCGCTTAATTTCCAATTTTGGCTATGACGTCGAAGCTGCTATTACTGGAACCAACGCCATCGAGAGCCTTGAACGACAAACCCCGGATCTGGTTTTTCTCGATTTAGGCCTGCCAGACATGTCTGGATTAGACGTGCTACGCCATATTCGCCAGCAGATGAGCGCCGCTGAACTACCTGTATATATTGTTTCAGGCGCGACGGATACCGGCGAGGCAAAAACGTTGGGCGCTCAAGGCTATCTAAAAAAACCGGTGAGCAAATCGGTGCTGGAGAAGGTCTTCCACACTGTATTCCGGCAACAAACAACCAATGGGCAACAGCCAACTAATGGGCAACCACTAACGCATCGACAA
This sequence comes from Gammaproteobacteria bacterium UBA3532, assembly GCA_002376965.1. Lineage (GTDB taxonomy): Bacteria > Pseudomonadota > Gammaproteobacteria > Enterobacterales > UBA3532 > UBA3532. The sequence continues at coordinate 6,118 of DFOV01000041.1, read as the reverse complement.
CAAACCCTGCTGGTTATTGAGGATGATTTAAATGCCCAGGCAGCCCTCAAAACATTGCTCTCTCAGAAAAGCCTCAAGTTGATCCAACACACGCGTGGCGATGATGCTTTGGCGTCTCTGCAATCAGAGCCGATAGATACTATTATTCTCGATCTTGGTCTGGCCGACATGGAGGGCATCGACTGGCTGAAGCAAGCAAAACAGCAATGCCAAAACATTCCACCAGTAGTGATTTATTCGGGTCGTGACTTAGGACAAGAAGAGCTACTGACATTGCGCGAATATACCGATGCCATTGTAATAAAAGGTGAGCTTTCCAGTGACCGGCTGTTAGAAGAAGTGGAACACAGTTTATCGATCGCTCGTCACCCTTCAGAGCAGGCCCCATCTCAACCTTCCAGTGAACAGCAAGCACTTGCCAATACCAATATCTTGCTGGTCGACGATGATGTCCGCAACCTCTATGCCATCTCGACCGTGTTACGCAAGCACGGTGCAACAGTCACCCTTGCTCCAAGTGGCCCCAAAGCATTAGAACAAATCGACCAATCAACCTTTGATATCGTACTGACTGACATCATGATGCCAGAAATGGATGGCTATCAGTTGATTGCAGCGATCCGCCAAAAAGGGTTAACGGCACTGCCAATTGTCGCCTTAACGGCTAAAGCGATGCAGGGCGATCGCGAAAACTGCATCAAAAGAGGAGCGAATGATTATGTATCCAAACCCGTTGATATCGACCGCTTAATTACAGTGATTCAGCAACAACTGCACCGCGACAATAGCCGGATAAACCAACAATAGCCGAATAAACTAAGGGTAATCAGCGTGAAGCCACCCCATGAGATAGAAAATATTGAAGTGGATTTATTCGTGCAGGCACTGCGTCAACGCTACGGTTATGGATTTGAGCACTACGCCAAAGCTTCATTAAAACGTCGCTTGCGCAACTTGAAAGAGTACCTTGATGTACCTCATCTAACCACCCTGCTCCCGCGCTTACTTTATGATGAAACCCTGGCTCAAGTAGTGGTAAACACTATTACCGTTCAGGTATCCAGCTTTTTTCGTGACCCGGACGTTTGGCGAAGCCTGCGCCAAGATATATTGCCCCGACTAGGCAGCTATCCCATGATTAATATCTGGCAGGCAGGCTGCAGTCATGGCGAAGAAACCTACTCGCTATTGATTCTGCTAAAAGAGCTGGGGCTGCTGCATAAAAGCCACATTTTTGCCACCGACATCAATAAAGAATCTTTGGCAATAGCACGTAAAGGCCGCTGGCCCAAAGAAAAATTGATCGAGTGGAGCGAAAATTACGCGGCATCTGGCGGCTCCCATAGTCTAAGCGATTACCTGAGCGTAGAGGCCGCAGATTGCATGATTGATCCCGAGTTGCGCCAGCGCGTTGACTTTATGGAACACAATCTGGATCAGGATGATTGTTTTGTAGAAGCCCAGCTGGTGGTCTGTCGTAATGTATTGATCTATTTCGATAACACCCTGCAACAAAAGGTCATCCGTTTGTTTTATGACAGCCTGCAACGTGGCGGAACCTTGGTGCTAGGCAATGCCGAGAATATAAACCACGAAAGCCTCGGCACTTTGTTTATCCCTACTCACAACGAACAGCGCATTTTTCGGCGTGTTATGTCAGAGGTATCCAACTGTACGGGAGATGAAACATGTACCGCTCAGTAGTTTTAGGCTTTTCTGCCGGCGGGATAGCGTTGGCTCAACAGATTTTGGCTGCCTTACCCGAACAGTATCGGCTGCCCATTATCATCGTTGGCCACTTACCGAATGGGCAAACTAGCCAACTCGCCTCAGTATTAGACACCTCGACATCAATCAATGTCGTGCAGGCCGCAGATAAAACCCTACCTCAACCTGGGCATGCCTATGTAGCGCCAGCCAATTACCACTTATTGGTTGAGCAATCAGGTCAGCTGGCCCTCTCCGTTGATGAACCGGTAAATAGCGTTCGTCCAAGCATTGACGTGTTATTTGAAACAGCTGCCGAATACTATCAACACGATGTCGTTGCAGTGGCTTTGTCTGGCGCCAGCAGCGATGGGGTTGCGGGTATGAAACAGGTTAAAGTGCTAGGTGGCCTGACGATATGCCTTCGACCAGACGGCACTACATTTAATACCCTGCCTCGACGCATTGTCGAGGCGATTGATGTCGACTACCAAGAAGATCCTGAAGGCATTATCAGCCTGCTAAACGCAATGGCGGAGAACACTCCATGACCCAAGCAAGCCTGTTGATTGTCGATGACATTGAAGCCAATCGCGCCGCATTAAAGATGCTACTTCGCGACATGGATGTTGTATTACATGAAGCATCAAACGGCTTCGATGCCCTGATGCTAACGTTAGAAAATGAATACGCGGCCATACTGCTCGATATCCAAATGCCAGAAATGGATGGCTATGAAGTCTGTGAATCGATCCGTGAGAACCCTGAAACTACCGATGTACCGGTCATATTTCTGACGGCAGCTTTTAGCGACGATGATCACCGCCTGCAGGGCTATCTTTCTGGAGCGACTGATTACATCACCAAACCTATCAACGACAAGGTATTAAAAGCCAAAATCAGCTCATTACTGCGCCTGTATCATCAGAAAAAAGATTTGGAGGCGACAAACAGTCAGCTCAAACGAGAGATTGAAGCACGCAAGCAAGCAGAGTTAAAAGCAAAAGAAGCGTTAAACGATCTAAATGTTCAACGATTTGCACTAGACGAGCATGTCATTGTTGCCGTGACCGATGTAAAAGGCACTATTACCTATGCGAATCAACGCTTCTGTGAAATTAGTGGCTATAAACTTAGCGAAATCATCGGACAAAATCATCGCATGATTAACTCTGGCCATCATAGCCAAAGTTTTTGGCGCAATATGTTTAAAACAGTCGTTGCTGGGAATGTTTGGCACGGTGAAGTATGTAATCGCGCCAAGGACGGCTCACTTTACTGGGTCGATACCACAATAGCACCTTACTTAAATAAATCAGGTAAACCATATTCATATATATCAGTTAGGACCGACATAACTCAATTAAAAAGAAATCAAAGTACTTTGCGACTTTTAAACGAGAAGGCCGAGCGAGCGGCCCAAGCCAAAAGCGAGTTTTTAGCCATGATGAGCCATGAAATTCGCACACCAATGAACGGCGTTTTGGGCATGCTGGGCTTGTTACTGCAAACGCCGCTGACCGAGCAACAACAACACAAAGTCTCTGTGGCTCAATCCAGCGCCCAATCTCTGCTTACTTTGATAAACGATATTCTGGACTTCTCTAAAATCGACGCAGGAAAGCTTGATCTGGAGCTGCGTGATTTCAACATGTTGACCACATTGGAAGAGTTTAGCGAAGCTATGGCCTATCGAGCACAGGATAAGGGCCTCGAGATTGTTGTGAATACGATAGGTTTGCAGTTTGCCCATGTGAAAGGCGATGAAGGACGAATACGCCAGATACTGACCAATCTTGTCGGTAACGCAGTGAAGTTTACTGAGAGCGGCGGTATTCAAATTGTTGCCAGAACCCGATCTGAAAATGAAAAAATATTATTTGAGTGCGATGTCATTGATAGCGGCATTGGCATTCCAGAAGACAAACAAGGGAATTTGTTCACCCCATTTAATCAAGCCGATGTGTCAACCACACGAAAATATGGGGGAACCGGATTGGGATTGGCGATAGTCAAACGTCTCTGTCAGCTAATGCAAGGTGAAGTAAAGCTGAGCAGTAAAGAAGGCCAAGGCACCTGTTTTAGCATTGCATTACGTCTTGAACCAGCAGTGACGTCCGGTAGACACAACCTGCCCTCGTTAGCCGGTCATCACTACTGTATCCTCGATACGCAAGCATTCGGTCGAACCTACCTGACAAGCCTGCTTGAGCAACAAGGCGCTAACGTCGAGGCAACTGGCAACCTGGAACATGCAAAGCAATTCATCACCAATGCCAGCCATCCACGCATCACCATGTGTTTTATCGAGCAAGACGCAAACCACTTGCCGCTTGTTGAATCGATCAAGGCGTTACCAAGCGAGCGACAACCCCTCGTAGCCTGTATGCACCCAATATCTCAATCCAGTGACTCATTGATTACGGCTCAGGGTATCAGTTGCGTGCATATCACTCGCCCTATTACCCAGTCTGGATTGGCCCAGGCACTAGCCATTATCAACAACCCTGCAGAAAACTATGATGACACTCAATCACTTGAACAACAACCATCATCCACCAGCTACCAATGGCCCGCAAACAGCCGAATACTGGTTGTAGAAGACAACATGATCAACCAGGAGGTCGCTGGTGGCGTTCTTGCCTCCTTCAACCTGACACCAGACTTCGCAGCAGATGGGCAGCAAGCACTAGACCGCCTGAAGAAAGCGGCTTCAGAGGAGGCCCCATACTCTCTAATATTTATGGATTGCCAAATGCCAGTGATGGATGGCTTCGAAGCCAGCCAGCAGATCCGACAAGGCGCTGGAGGCGACTGTCATACCAACATCGCTATCGTCGCGATGACAGCCAACGCAATGAAAGGCGACCGTGAAAAGTGCTTGGAAGCAGGCATGAATGACTACCTGTCCAAGCCATTTGAATTGGATATATTTCGCGAAAAGTTAGAACATTGGCTATAGGGATTGCTCGACCTCTGGTTCGCTTTCTTTCTGAGCACTTCCGTTAAATGCATTGCCCTTCTGGTCACGCTCTTTTTGTGCCATTTCAGCAATGGCTTTCACAGCAACATCTTTCAACTCGGCCAACACATCCTGAGGTGGTAGCGATTTACGCTCCATCATCACATAGGCATAACCGAAATTTTCTACTGCGCCATTCAGGTCGTCTTCTAGCAGGTACTCAGTCGCCCGCTTTTGATAACGCGCCTCAGGATTTCGCAATACGCCGACCAGCTTTTCACCAATTTTTTCGGATACTTTAATACTTAAAGATTCCAGGATCTCAATATCCGAAGGCAGCTCTGCAAACTTGTGCTCAGATACAAAATCACCTATTTGCACGCCTTCACTGCTTTGATCATTGTATACAACGTTTTCACTGACGGTGTCGGTAAAAACAACCCTTGCAGTATCAGACTCAATGAGCCGATAGGCGGCAGAATATAGCCCAACTTTACGATGGTTTTGAATATTCACCGATACGTTTTCCAGAATTTCTTCACTGAGAGTCCCTGGAGGTGCCGCTGTTTGCTTGGTGCCTTGCGACCAAGCTTCATAGGCGGGATTTGGCACTTGGCGTGTACCCGTTACTACCCGCATGGTTTTGGCTCCTTTCTTGACACTGCTATCCACCTTGGCTTCCAGGATGTTCCCTTCAATAAAATAGTCAGCTGCTGCCAATGCCGTTGCCGAATCTTCGTCAGTCAGGCTTTGCTCGCGTAAAACAGCGGCCAATTGTTCGCGCTCAACAATACGTATGTCCCTTGGAATGGCCTTGAATAAATATTGAGTAATGCGGGACGAAATAGCGCTGCCTAAATTTTCCTGCCCGACGCCGTGACCAAAGGTTGAAGTAGAAACCCCTTTAACCGCAACGTCTTCAACAGATTCCAAGCGCTCGCGCAGTTCACGGCGCAACCCATCGGTCTGCGGTGCCAGCTCTTCCACCACTTTCACCAACCCAAGCGCCAGTCCAGGCTTTTCTTGTTGCTGTGCTTGCTGAGACAGCTTCAACAATTGCTGAATAAATCCCTCTTTTTCAACGCTGGAAGTTTGGGTATCCATTTCCATCAACTGTTTGATTTCATTCGACTGGCGAAAGCGAGTGTAGGCAATATAATAGGCTTGCTCGCGCGTGGCTTCTGCAGCCATTTGTGAGAAAAACTGCGACACCAAAGCCACAACAGGCCCCAGCTTGGCTTTGATCTTGTCAAACGACGGTTCACTAGCGGCATCAACAAACATCTGGTGGGCTTTATCTGCTTCGCCTTGTTCCAACAAATGAATAAAGGATGTTGAGAACACGCCCGACTTGGCTGCGAGGATTTTGTCTTCTGTGTCTTCATATCCTGGAAAATGCAGCTGTAATGCGGAAAACTTGTTGAGAGCCTGCTCAAACTGCAACTCATT
>DFOV01000115.1 GCA_002376965.1 Gammaproteobacteria bacterium UBA3532 | reverse complement strand
TATTGTTACGACTTTCCTGAAGCAACGGGCAAAGGTTTACCTTGTGACATGGTGCCTTTTCCTAAAGGCGCGTACCTATCCAAAGTAGAAATGGTGGGCGGCGACAATGCCGAAACTGGCGGCATGGCGCTTAATATTGGCGCTATCGGTTGTGGCATGACCAACTATGTCGGTCTGGTCGATTCATACATTCGTAAGGCCTTTGAGCATAATCTACGGGTGATGGGCTGGTATCGATTTAATATCATGCGCAACCATTTTGCCGGTGAGCACTATGCGTCGAGCAAGCAAAAAATCACCACTCGCGTTTGCCGGGGCGGGCCAGGTAGTCAGGAATGGCAAACCGATCCACAACGACCTGCTACGTTTGATCAGGATATTGAAGGACGCACCCGAGCCGATGCTTCTTATGGCAATGGTACCAGCAATTGGAATAGTGGTGCCTATATCCATGTATCACGCTATCAAGTGACTCAAGGCAACCGGATTGGCGATGCAACAGTCGCAGGTTCGCAGCCGGGCGGGCCAAAGTATCAGACCAATATCGTGGCTGGCTCTGGTGCCGAAGCGCTGGCGGTTGATGTCATGGTGTCGAAAAACCAATTCGAAAACGAAGCGGGGCAAAACACGGTCGATATCAATGCGCGTGGTGCTTATTTCAGCTGTATTGATAACCAATATTCACCAGAAACGCTTGGTAACTGCTTCCCGTCGCTTCCTGACCCGATCTGGCAGGTATTGCGTAATCCCGAGCCGCTTTCACCACCGCTGGCGCCCGGAAGTTAGCGGTGCTGGATTGATCCAAGGCATAGAATAGTTAACTCGTAGCGGGTAGTATTCGCTATGCTTTTGGTTTAATCCAGTACTTTACGAGGTGATTGAGATGGGAAAATTACAAGCGTTGTTGGTGGTGCTCCTTAGCGTTGGGAGTGTTGGGGTTGCCAATGCCCATGATGGCGCGGGAATCAGTGGTGGCCTGATCAGCGGGTTTTTGCACCCGCTATTGGGTTGGGATCATGTCGCTGCTATGGTCGCTGTTGGCTTGTGGGGCGCATTTTTAGGTAAGCCTTCTCTGTGGGTGCTGCCTGTGGTGTTTCCTATGATTATGGCTTTGGGCGGTGCCTATGGAGTGTTGGGGCTTCCCCTCCCCGCCGTCGAAGCCGGTATTGCAGTTTCGGCGATTGTACTCGGTGCGATGGTTGCCTTTGCCACCCGAGCGCCGCTGTGGGTAGCGGCTGTTATTGTTGCCAGCTTCGCTGTTTTCCACGGTTATGCTCATGGTCTGGAGCTGCCGAATTCAGTAAGCCCTATCACTTATAGCGTTGGCTTTGTCGTCGCCACTGGATTGTTGCACTTGGTCGGTATTGGCTTTGGTCTGCTGGTGCGCTGGCCCGCCGGAAAAGTCGCCATTCGTGCTGGTGGAGGCATTATTGCCTTGGCTGGTGTTGGCTTTTTAACCGGGATGGTATAGCCCTTTTGCTGTGGCGCTTGCTTGTCATACTCACTGTTTGTTCTCCAGGGCCTGTGTTGGCTCATGGCGAGCAAAGCCTTATATCCTCCCTAAATGAAGGGATTCTGACAGGGCTATCAGCAATCCCACAGCAGTTAATGCTGGTAACCCTTGGTCTAATATTAGGGCGACAGAATCTTGGTCAGGATAAAATATTTGCTATAACCTTTTGTATCGCCATGGCTTCGGGCGGCATCGTCGCTAACTACTTTCCAGCTTCGAATCTGGAGTTATTGGTATTGACGACTACTGCGGTGATGTCGTTAGTGCTGGCAGCAACCTCCAGACTACCAGCATCATTTTGCGTGCTGTTAACCTTATCGGGAGGCGCGGTTGCCGGATCGACACTCCCTTCTCTTATACAAACAGGTCATGCGCAGTTAAGCTACAAAGTTGGCGTAGTGTTAGGGCTAATTCTACCCATCGTATATGCCACGCTAATTGCCGCTTTCTTCAATAAGCGAGTGTGGCAGCAAATCGGGGTAAGAGTGATTGGCTCCTGGATCACTGCCGTTTGTTGCATGATGGGGGCTTTGGTTTTGAAGAGTGCATATTGAAAAATAAGGCTTATTTGGTTAACTCTTGGCGCTTAATTGAACCTAACTGCTTAGATAAACACCCGAAGCTTTCTACCCTTCCACGAGTTTTATCAGGCTTGCAATTATTGATTGCTGAGTTTGCTGTTTGTAGGGGTAGTCCAAAATAACTGGCAACACAAATGGACGTGGCTAGGTAAACTTTTTCATCCATGTTTTTGCCTAGCTTGATAGCTTGCCAAGTGTCGTTAGCTATTTCTGGATAATAGAACGCCTCTAAATCATTCGGCTCTCCGTAATCTGTGGCCAGCTTCTTCTTATTTTTCCAGTCGTTTTGTATTGAGGTTATAAAATCTCTTTGCTGGGAATAATTTGCTTCCTTATCTATTGTTAAGTAGCCCCAAACACTGCATTCACTAATAGATTTATCTGCTAGTTTTTGTATTCCTGAGGAGATGAGATCTCCTTGATAGAAGTCTATTTGGCTTAGGAGCCCTGGAGCCAGATGTACTCTCCAACGACCCTTCTCACTTGATACCTCTGTCAAAAATAGACTGGTCATTGGGGCAGGGTTGTTTGTGACTGTGGTAGTTCCATACCCAGCAACGAGCATTTTGTTAGAGGAAGTAGCGGTAACTGACACAGGTTCGAACTTGAACTGGACAAACTTATCGGCATGATTGAGCTGCCGCTTTACTTGACTTGCAATTCGCGCAAGAGCCTTCTTTCCGATTTGTTCGTCGGAATCATCGGCTACTTGTTGGTATCGCATTCCAATTGGCAACCATGTAGCACTATGAAATGGAAATATCTTTAACTTGTTTTCAGCAGTGGCTAAGGATTTTAGCTTACTACCAAGTTCTGCAGCCGAGCTTGAAACCAGTGATGATATATATGTCTCGATATCACCGCTCAGGATTGCATTTTGGTTTTGTTCAATTGTTCTAACAATATCTGCTTGCTGTTTTGAGGAAGATGCTTCAGCCCTATCAGCCGTAAAAAGCGAAGGAACCAACAAACAAGCAGTAATCAGGCAGTGTTTTAGTTCAAAGATTCGTTTGGAGTTTCTAGCGCGCATGTTTTCGCTCACGGATATTATTTGAACCAAAATATTCTCATGAAATGCTTCAACATACACGCCAGTTTTCAAAGAAACGAGGCCCTACCATTGTTCGAGTGAGTAGCGTCAGTGTTGGTCTGTCCGACTAACTCTCCCCCTCGGGCGCAGGAACGCGTTCCGAATGCCCAAGCATCCAGAAACCCCCGAAACATATCAATCCAGCAACAATACCTGGGCCGACGCTGTAGATCAGTCCGCCTAGGCCGGCATATTGCCAACCCAGGAAGGTAAGAAGGCCGGTGGCTATCATGCTGACCGACATGCGTTGTGAGCAGTCGTGGCCTAGGGCTTTGACGATGATCAGTGGGGCGAAGGCTGAGCCGAGCATACCCCAGGCATCCAGTACCAAAGCGAAGACTGACTTGTTGTCGGTGAGAGCGATCAGGCAGGCTATGACCAGTATGGTAAACGTGGCTGTTTTGGCACCCCAGAGTGACAGCTTTTTCAGTTGGGTAAAGTCGCGACTGATGGCAGCTGAACAGGATAAGATCAACGAGTCGGCCGTTGACATGGTGGCGGCAAACAACGCAGCCAAGACCAGCCCGACCATTACATCCGGTAGAATTTCCATGGCCATTTTGGGTAGTGCCAACTCGGCATCAAATTGGCCTGACTCGGGAAATACGATGCGACTTAGCATACCGACGACAATGGTTGCGCCATAAAACAGGGTGAACCAGGTGTAATAGTAAAATCGCATACGGCTAACACTTTCGGGACTATCCAGACTGATAAAGCGAATGACCACATGGGGTTGGCCAATCACCGCCATGCCGCCAAATACCCAGCCTAAAATAAACAGAACAATGCCGAGAAAACCTTTGTCGGGAAACAGGTCAAGGTAGGTTGGCGTGGCCTGCTGCCAGGCGACAACGGCTTGATCCCAGCCTCCGGCAAGAGAAAAACCGCCATACGTGAGCAATGCCATACCTACAATCATGACCATCGCCTGTGCGGCATCAGTCCAAATCGAAGCGCGTAGTCCGCCTGATACACTGTAGACCAAAACGATGACTGCACCGATGATGATCCCTGTTGATGTATCCCAGCCAAGAAGAACGGTGGTAGCTTTGGAGCCAGCTTTAAGCTGAGCCGCGGCATACACTGACAGGAAGACGACAGTGAAGATACCGATTAATGTCCGTAGCACTTTATAGTCGCCGCCATGCCACTGGGATAGCAATCCGCCAAAGGAGTGAATCTTGCTCGAGTCAGCAGTGACACGAATGGGTTTAACGGTGAGAATTGAGGCGATAAAATCACCAATAATCCAGCCAATCATTAACCAGATGGAGGAAAGCCCCATCGAATAGGTGGCACCGATCATGCCGATAAACATAAAGCCGCTGTTATTGGTGGCGACGGCGGATAATCCGGTCAGCCAGGCGGGGACGGATTTACCGGCAACCAGATAATCACTGGTATCCTTTTTACTCTGAAAAACAGACAGTACGCCGATAAGTAAAAAGCCGACAAGAAAAACTATAAAGCTTCCGACAATCATAGCTGGTCCTTAATTGATTGGGGTGAGAGGAGTTCATCCAGTGCATTGGCTTCACGTAACGGGCGCAATGCTGGATCGTTTTCGATTTCTTCGCGATAGTGCTCACTGCGTTTAAGGGTTTCGCGCAGTGATTGAATCGCTTCTTCGTGGTAGCCCATAGCCGTTTGAGCGCAGGCCAGCTGGTAGAAAGCATGGCTGTTGTCTGGGTCTATCGCCAGTGCCTGATGGCACAAGTTGCTGGCCCATTGTGGTTCAGCCAGCTCCAGCACCGCATCGGCTTTGTAGGTGAGTGCTTCGCAATCTTGCGGGTTTAACGCCAGGATCTGGTCATAGATATTGATTTTATTGCTGGGAATATGATCCTGAGCGGCTTTTAACCACAGTGAATGCAATTCTTGGGTTTTTTCGATTTCGATACGGTTTTCATTGATATCGGCTGTTTTCTTGCGTAGTTCCTTTTCCAGAACTTTTAGCCGCTTCTCATATTCGGTGACCAGTTTGCTGACTTGCTCATTGGCCATCGAGTGGGTTTTTTCTTTGATATCTCGCAGGGAGTTCCAGCCGATTAGAACCAGAATCGACGAGCCAGCGGCAATCAGATAAAAGAAATAGGTCACGGTGTCGGTGGCATAGGTGACGGCGCGGTCGCTAAGCGACATTTCACGTTCAGCCAGCTCTTTGGTGAATTGCGCTCGATTGCGTTCGACATCGATACGTAATTGCTTTATTTCGTCGAGGATGTAGCGTTCGGTAAATGCTGAGTAAAGAGGTTTTTCAAGGGAGTCTATGGTTTGCTGGGCTTTTTCATCGTTCACCTGCGCCGAAGCCGCTTCAGGAGCGGCTTCGGTAGGGAGTACGAGTAAAAGCAGGCACATTAGTGCCCACCAGCTTATTCGGCTGCGCATATGGCATACTCGTGATTATGCGGTTCAATCATGCACTGATGCAGGCTTTTCACCGCTAACTCATATTTGCTTTCGTCGATCATAAACTGCATGTCGACTTGGCGCATGGACTGGCTCATCGCCAGAAT
>DFOV01000432.1 GCA_002376965.1 Gammaproteobacteria bacterium UBA3532 | reverse complement strand
GCTATCGATATAATCAGTTTGTTCGACATGTCAACACTGGCCAGCTGATGGCATACGGAGGTCATGACTTGTGGTTTGATGGCCAATACCACGATGTCCGCGTTGGTCGCAGCTGTGATATTGTTGGATGTAGTATTGACGCCAAACTGGTTTAGTACCCGCTCACATTGTTCTTCACTAGGATCACTTACCACAATGTCATCAGCATCATGCCCATTAACTAATAAGCCGCCTATCAAGCTGCTTGCCATATTTCCACCGCCAATGAAGGCAATCTTTCCTAGCATATAAACCTCAAATACCCACGGGCTAAATTTTTTGTTAAGTCACAGAGTGTAGCACTCTATATATGGCTTAGGTTGACGAATATCAATCCCTTTTATTGGCTCTTGGGCCAAAAATTGATGTTCCCACGCGGATCATGGTTGAACCATGCTGAATTGCGTTGGCAAAATCTTGAGACATGCCTGCAGAAAGCGTATCAAGATGCGGAAACTTTTTCTGAGCCTGGTCAAATAACGTCTGGAGTTTTACAAAGGCTTGCGTGTCGTCAATGGCGGGAATCGCCATTAAACCACGCAGCTGGATATGCTCAAGTGGTTGAACCTGCTCAATCAAGACATCGAGTTCTTCTGGGTGGATACCTGCCTTATTCGGGTCCTGGCTGATATTGACTTGCAAGCAGATATTCAGTGGCGGCATTCCATCGCGTTGCCGATTTAATCGCTGAGCTATCTTTAGTCGATCTACGCTATGAACCCAGTCAAAGTGCATAGCGATGAGGCCTGTTTTATTGCTTTGGATGGGGCCGATGAAATGCCAGGTTAATGGCAGAGACTCAAGTTGCAGAATCTTATCTAGTGCTTCTTGCAAATAATTTTCGCCGAAATTCGATTGCCCAGCGGTATAGGCTTGCTCGATCTCCTCGGCGGTTCGTGTTTTGCTGACTGCAATAAGTGTGATTTCGTCTGGTGATCGTGCTGCTTTCGAGGTGGCTTCGATTATTTGCGATTGAATCGATTGAATATTTTCCGCGATAGACATGAACAAAAAACCTTTTAATAAGTATGGTAGTTCTCAGGCGCTTTTGCTTAAATGTTAATTATGATGGCCATAGTTAACAAAGTCACCAATTTCTAACTACAATAAAGAAACAGGTATCGGGGGCCCCAAGTGGCCAGCTCGTCTTTGAGTTACCAGAATTAAAAACGATAGAGGTTACGATGGATATTACTGAACTGCTTGCCTTTAGTGTAAAAAACAAGGCGTCAGACCTTCACTTGTCAGCTGGTTTACCCCCGATGATTCGGGTCGATGGCGATATACGTCGTATTAACGTGCCGCCTCTTGAGCATAAAACGGTTCATGGTTTGATTTACGATATCATGAGCGATAAGCAGCGCAAAGACTTCGAAGAATTTCTGGAAACGGATTTTTCCTTTGAGATCCCTGGTCTTGCCCGTTTTCGTGTCAACGCATTTAATCAAAATCGTGGTGCTGCTGGTGTTTTTCGTACCATCCCATCAACGGTACTGACACTTGAAGAGCTAAATGCGCCGAACATATTTAAAGAGGTCTGTAATCATCCTCGTGGTTTGATCTTGGTAACAGGGCCGACGGGTTCTGGTAAAAGTACCACGCTGGCTGGCATGATTAATCATATCAATCTTGAGATGTATCATCATATCCTGACCATCGAAGACCCGATAGAATTCGTGCATGAGAGTAAAAAATCATTGGTCAACCAACGTGAGGTTCATCGGGATACGTTGGGATTTGCTGAAGCATTGCGCTCTGCATTGCGTGAAGACCCTGATATTATCCTGGTGGGTGAGATGCGTGACCTTGAAACCATTCGCTTGGCGTTGACCGCCGCAGAAACCGGTCACTTGGTCTTTGGTACACTGCATACATCATCTGCCGCCAAAACCATTGACCGTATCATTGATGTATTCCCTGCGGCAGAAAAAGGGATGGTGCGATCGATGTTGTCCGAGTCTTTGCAGGCGGTTATTTCGCAGACACTGATTAAAAAAGTGGGTGGTGGTCGTGTCGCTGCTCATGAGATAATGATAGGTACCCCCGCTATCAGAAACTTGATTCGGGAAGATAAAATTGCGCAAATGTATTCCGCTATCCAAACTGGCGCCAGCTATGGCATGGAAACTCTGGATCAATGTCTGCAAAAACTGGTCAAGAAAAACCTTATCAGCCGCCACGATGCGAAGCATAAAGCCAAAAACAAGGATTTATTTTAGTCGCTAGCTGTTAACAACGGATAAATATAATGAATTTTGAAGCCTTACTAAAACTGATGGCGGATAAAAAGGGCTCGGATCTTTTTATCACTGCCGGTGTTCCTCCCTGTATGAAGCTCAATGGCCAAGTTGTGCCTATCACCCAACGTGCCTTAACGGCGGAAAAGTCGCGGGAGGTGGTATTAAGTATCATGAATGAGGATCAGCGCAAAGTCTTCTCCCGTGACAGGGAATGTAACTTTGCCATTTCTGCTTATGGGGTTGGGCGCTTCAGGGTAAGTGCTTTTCAACAACGCAATAATGTGGGCATGGTTTTACGGCGTATTGAGACCTACATTCCTACTTGTGAAGAGCTTCACTTGCCCAAGGTCGCACAGGATTTGGCGATGGCGAAACGCGGCCTGGTAATTATGGTGGGGGCGACCGGATCTGGTAAGTCGACATCGTTGGCGGCTATGCTGGGCTTGAGAAATCGTTCCACCAATGGCCATATCATTACCATCGAAGATCCCATTGAGTTTCTTCATGAGCATGATAAGTGCCTAGTCACCCAGCGCGAAGTAGGTATCGATACCGATTCCTACGAAACAGGTTTGAAAAATGCGTTGCGGCAAGCTCCAGACGTAGTGATGCTGGGTGAGATCCGAACCCGCGAGACCATGGAGTACGCGGTGGCCTTTGCCGAAACCGGTCACTTGGTATTAACAACCCTTCACTCCAACAACGCCAACCAGGCTTTGGATCGTATTCTCCATTTGATGCCCGAAGATAAGGTCAATCAAACCTTACTCGATTTATCACTTAACCTGAAAGCGATTGTGGCTCAGCAGCTCATTCCTACTATAGATGGTAAAGGGCGTCGGGTAGCGCTGGAAGTGTTAATTAATACGCCCTTGGTCGCCGATCATATTCGTAAGGGCGAGATGCACATGCTCAAGGAAGTGATGAAGCGTTCAACCGAGCACGGCATGCGTACATTCGACCAATACCTGTTTGATCTTTATAAACAACAAATTATCTCTTACGATGATGCACTGCATAGTGCTGACTCGCCAAATGACCTGCGCTTAATGATTAAACTCGATCAGAAAGAGGGTGGAGCATTGGATTCGGATGATCTGAATTCAGCCATGTCTGGAGTGGCTATGGTCGATGATGAGGGCATGCGACGTTAGTCTTTAAGGCTCATTAGTCGGCTAGCTGATTAAAGTAGCTTTCCAAAATCAACTGGGCGGCCTTGCTATCTACGGTCGCCTTCTCCAATGCTTTGGCACCGCCTGCAGCGAATAGCTGCGACTTGGCTTCGCGCGTAGTTAGGCGCTCGTCCACAAACACCACTTTTTTATTAAAGCGACCGTTCAGCCGATTGGCAAAGCGCTGGGCCTTTCTAGTTGTTTCTTGTTCCGAGTCATCCATTTCTAATGGGAACCCAATAACCAGTAGATCGGGCTGCCATTGCTCTATCAGTGTCCCGACTAGTTCCCAGTTTGGCGCTCCTTGCTGGGCTTTCAAGGCCTTCAAAGGCTGTGCGGCTCCGGTGATGGATTGGCCTATCGCTACACCAATTGAGCGATCCCCGTAATCAAATCCCAACGCAGTAATCGCTTTAGCCATGCCCACAGTCACCCGTTAGCTGATGAATGTCGATACCAAGCATTTCAGTGGCATGTTGCCAGCGTTCATCAAAGGGCGTATCGAAAATAATTTCAGTAGAAACGGGTGTATTCAGCCAGGAGTTATCGCTGATTTCCTGTTCTAGTTGACCGCTGTCCCAACCCGCATAGCCCAAAGCAATAAGTGCTTCAGTAGGACCATAGCCTTTTGATATGGCTTCCAGAATATCTAGAGAAGTGGTAATAGCGATGCGATCGCCAAGGATAATCGAAGAACGCCACTGACCACCTGGGCGGTGAATAACAAAGCCGCGATCCTGTTGCACTGGCCCTCCAGCTACAATCGGAAATGCCGTTGGTGTGCTAGGTGCATCGAGGTCGAGTTGATCAAATAGCGCCTTGTGTTTAACATCGACAGGCTGGTTGATAACAATGCCCATAGCTCCCTCATTTGAGTGTTCGCACATTAACGTGACCGAGCGTCCAAAGAAGGTATCCTCTAGACTGGGCATAGCGATGAGAAAGTTATTGCGCAGTGATAGATCGCTCATTGACGTCTACTCATAAAGCCATCTCCAGGGATAAACTGCCAAGTCCGCAGTATTTCTAGAATGTCTGTATCAATTCTCATGGCTTCTGGTAAGGGATCATAAGGAGCGGCCAGCTTAACAATACGCACCGCTGCATCATCAAGGATCTGATGACCCGAGCTGCGGTGGATTTGAACTTTCTTTAATGTTCCATCATGGTTGATCTGAACAGCAAGTACCAGCTCTCCATATATAGAGCGCAGATTTGCCTCTTCAGGATAATTTAAGTTTCCTACTCGTTCGATCTGACGACGCCAGTTGTCTAAATATAAGGCATCTCGTGCTTCATGAATAGCTGCTGAAATATGACGGGTACGGACATACTTTGAGTTAAGTTGTTCACGGGCATCGAGAGTCAAATCAAGATTGGCTTCTGTTTGTGGTAGCTGGTTCTCTTCGGTCAGGGTATCGCTGTTTTCGCCCCTATGTTGATTGAATAAGTCGAGGCGGACCACTTGACGTAAGCTATCAGTAATAGTTGTCGGTGCGATAATTGACCGCTCTTGTTGTTGAGTCGACTGTTGTTGAATTTGTTGTTCCTGCTGATTCAAAGCTTCAGTAGGGATTAGCGAATTCTGGGTCACTGACGGAGCAAGTTCTTCTTGTTGGTTGCCGCCCCCCTCTTGATTTGCTTGCCCAAGGAAGTCGGCTTCCTTGGGCTTATTTTGGGTCAAACGGTGCGCCAGGGTGATATCAATCTGAGGACTCAGTTCTGCTTCATCCGGGGGAAACGCAAAGCTGATACCGAAAATGATAAATAGGTGCATCACCAATGCGACTAGCCCGGCGAATGATACACGGTCTCGCTCTGATGCTTCGCGGTTAAGTTGTGCTTGTTCGTAGGTGCTAATCACGATAAAGGCTTTTGGCTATTTAACTCTATTAAAGTATCTATCAATTTACCTGCGATATCCATGTTTGTTCCCTTACTAATTTCACGAATGCAGGTAGGGCTGGTGATATTGATTTCTGTTAGGTAGTCACCGATGACGTCGATGCCCGCGAAATAGATGCCATTTTCTTTCAGAAATGGCCCAACTTGCTGTGCTATCCAATAGTCGCGATCTGATAGCGGCTGCACAACGCCACGCCCACCAGCAGCCAAATTTCCTCGTGTCTCGCCTTGAGCGGGAATACGAGCGAGGGCATGAGATACTGGTTCGCC
Organism: Gammaproteobacteria bacterium UBA3532; assembly: GCA_002376965.1. Classification (GTDB taxonomy): domain Bacteria; phylum Pseudomonadota; class Gammaproteobacteria; order Enterobacterales; family UBA3532; genus UBA3532. The sequence goes on along the minus strand of DFOV01000432.1, from coordinate 342 downwards.
ATTGATGAGTAAAATGCGTTTATCGCCATTGCTGATATCAGGTATGAATTGCTGCGCCATGATGGTCGTCTGGCCAAAGTTAGTCAGCGTTTCTAATACCACGCTTACATTTGGATCGGTCGGGGTGAGTTTAAATATAGCGCTTCCCCCCATACCTTCCAGAGGCTTTAGAATGGTTGTTTGATGTTTTTTGACGAAGCGTCGCAATTGCTCCATATCTTTGCTGACTAGATTCGGAACAGTGCACTGGGGGAAATAGCTGATAGTGAACTTTTCATTGAAGTTACGCAGTGCTCTGGGGTCGTTTGCTACAAGCGCTCCATCTCGCTTTGCCAGATCAAG
>DFOV01000220.1 GCA_002376965.1 Gammaproteobacteria bacterium UBA3532 | reverse complement strand
CAGAATCAAAGCACTCAGTTTCGCACAGACCTAGCACCACAAAGTAGCTGCGCCACACTGCGAACACTTTATGTCAAAAACTTCACTTCCAGAACCCTGAGTGCGATTGATGTCGCTGGCTTTATGCACGACGGACGCCTTGCCCAAAATGTTTCAAACATAGCAACAGTAACAGAAGAGAAGCTATCCCCTACCGAGCTAGCTGGCTTGCAGGAATTCTACCATTCGGATACGCCTGAAATGGGGCCTGAAGGCTACATGACCTGTGCTTCTTGCCATTTCGGCGGTGGACACGATGGACGAGTGTGGGATATCACTAATATGGGCGAAGGCCTGCGCAACACGCTTTCTCTTAATGGCGCCAGCGGTACGCGCTTTGGCTTGCTGCATTGGTCAGCCAACTTTGATGAGGTGCAGGATTTCGAGATTCAAATCGAGCAGCTAAATGGTGGTGAAGGCCTTATCCCTGGCTTAACCTTTAGCGGACAGACACCACTAGAGCTGACAACCACAGGCCAGTCTGACAGGCTCGATGCACTGGCTGCATACGTCAATGGACTAGGCCAGGATACGGTCAAGCGATCCCCATACCGAACGTATAGCGGCGAATTAACGGCAGCAGCAATGCGCGGTCAGCAAATATACCAACAAGACAATTGCGACACCTGCCATACAGGATTAGCCTATCGAGATGGGCTAACACATGATGTAGGCACTATTACAACGACCTCAGGCAACCGCCTTAACGGGCCGCTCACAGCCATTCGTACACCAAGCCTTATTGAGCTTTGGGATAGTGCCCCCTACTTTCATGACGGCAGCGCCCAGACACTGGCAGAGGTATTCAGCCGAGGCGACCATGCCCGAAATTACAATCCAGAACAGCTTTCCGATATACAGGCATTTTTGTTTAGCATCGATAGAGAGCTATATATTGAGGATGAGGTTACGCCATAAGGTGTAAACAATAACTCGAACATGCTCACAGTCATCGCAGCATCATATTGTGGTCATATAGCTGCTATCTTTTTGTCATCTTTGCTTGCTAGCCTTCTACTCGGCACCCCTTACCTAGAATAGCGGAGATCATGATGAAAAATGTAGTACTAGTCGGGTTGTGTGCTTTGGGTTTAGCGGCATGTAGCGAAGCCAATGTCAAAACAGACGCCTCCCCCAAAGCAGCAACCACACCAGCAACCTCAAGCCAGGTAGTAAAAGTAGCGAAAGAAGCAACAGAAATAAGCGCCTCTGAACTCTACGAAGTTCATCATGATGGTCGAATTCACGTATTTTACGATTTCGACTTGTATCAGGATTTTCTGGCCATGGGCGAAACACCCTATCGAGTAACCCGAATTGGCGCTGGCCCCAAAGGCGAAACCATGGTTTTTGGCCTGCTGGGTAAAGACAAGAAAAAATCCAGCGGTATCCCCGGTATTGAACTGATAGATGGCACTATCAAACCTGAAGGCGCTTTTTACGGCGAGCTGGTACGCGATGGCCGCATTTATGTCGTAGACGACTACGACGAGTTTATGGCAGTCCACTCAACTGGCGAAGCAGCCTATCGATTCACTCAAATCGGAAGTGGTCCTAACGGCGAAACTGTTGTTTATGTTTTAACCAAAGAAAAGAAAAAGCAGCGCCCAGACGCTATGATGGTTAAGTTTAAACAAGTTCGTATGTAACAATCAAGAAAGGCGGCATCAAGTGTCGCCTTTCTTGTCTATCCATAGCAGGTTACAAACTCGAATAAACAATACCAATCCACATTGGCGTATTCAAAAAGCCATCGGTCCAACTATCCCACTGACTGGACAAGCCCTTGGCCTGAATTTTCTCTAACGATAAGCCTTTGTCCTTTAACGCCTTAACTTCGGCACTTGTCCCTTCCAGCATTTCAATAAACGCGACTAAGTCAGCTTTATCTGCCAAGGGGCCATGTCCTGGAATGATCACCGTTTTCTCATCAATCAAATCCAGAATTCCGCGTAGATTTTTAGCCATTTGCACAACATTTCCACCATTTTGGACGTCAACAAATGGGAAAAACCCGTTGAAGAAATGGTCACCGAGGTGGATAACATTCGAATTTTTAAAATGAACGATAGAATCACCATCGGTGTGTCCACCGGGTAGATGAATCAGTTGTACCTGTTCATCGTTAATATAAAGGTTCATTTTGTGATGATAGGTGACTGACGGCAGTGCGACTTCTGGATAAGGCTCGGTTGTCATACCAAAAAGCGCTATTTCCTGTTGGGTCAACAAACGCTGGCGCACATTATCATGGGCAACAATTGGAGCGTGATGCCCTAATACTTTGTTACCCTGAGTGTGGTCGCCATGCCAGTGGGTATTAATGATATAAGCCAGTTTATCCTGGCCACCTAAAGGCTGAATGGCTTCTACCAAAGCATCCGACATTTCGCCGTAGTCATCATCGACCAGTAAAATACCCTGTTTACCCACCAAAGCGCCAATATTACCGCCCTTGCCTTGAAGGAGCTTAATCGATGGCGAAATGTCCGTAACCTTATAACTTTTGGTGCTGGCGTGATGTTCGTCGGCATAACACGCCACCTGAATTGTCAGCGCTAAAAAGCCGCCAGCCACAACCTTTAATTTGTTCTTTATATTCATTTTTATCTCCCTGAAGTCAAACTTGTTTAAAGCACCAGAATAGTGGTCGACGACAGTAGCGTCAATCAGCAACCGTTTCATTGTTAACAACAACTTGCGTTTATACGTCGAAAATGGCATGTTTCGATGATTGTCCCCATAATTGAACGTAAGGCAGGATTTGCTAATGCACACCCTTCACCGCTCCCACAAACTTGATGATGTATGTTATGACATTCGGGGGCCAGCTCTGAAAGAAGCCAAGCGCTTAGAAGAAGAAGGCCACCGAATCACCAAGTTGCATATTGGTAACCCCGCAACTTTCGGCTTTGATGCCCCGCAGGAGATCGTCGAAGACTTAATCCACAACCTGAAAAATGCTCAAGGATATAGCGAATCAAAAGGCATATTCTCTGCCCGAAAAGCCGTTGTGCATTATTGCCAGCAAAAAAATATCCGTGATGTGAGCATCGAAGATGTGTATCTCGGTAATGGGGTCAGTGAGCTGATAGTGATGGCGATGCAGGCGCTATTGAATAATGGCGATGAGGTTCTGCTGCCAGCACCAGATTACCCACTATGGACAGCGGCTGTGCGGCTATCGGGGGGAAATCCTGTTCACTACTTATGTGACGAGCAGGCCAACTGGTTTCCAGACATCGAAGACATCAAAAAGAAAATAACAGACAAGACTAAAGCCATCGTTCTTATCAATCCCAATAACCCGACTGGCTCAGTTTACAGCGATGAATTACTGCTAGAAGTCATTGAACTGGCTCGCCAACACAACCTGATTCTTTACTCGGATGAGATCTACGACAAGATCCTCTACGACGATGTGACTCACACCTCAACCGCCTCTCTCTGCGATGATATATTGTGCATCACCTTTAATGGGCTATCAAAAAGCTACCGGGCTGCTGGCTTTCGCGCTGGCTGGATGGTGATATCTGGGCCAAAGCATCACGCCAAAGGCTATATTGAAGGCATAGACATGCTGTCGTCAATGCGCTTGTGCTCAAATGTTCCAGCACAGCATGTCATTCAAACGGCACTGGGTGGCTACCAAAGTATCAATGAACTGATACTACCTGGCGGAAGGCTACGCGAACAGCGAGATATGGCATGGCAAAAATTGAATGACATTCCAGGTGTAAGCTGTGTCAAACCATTGGGAGCGCTCTATGCTTTTCCTAAGCTCGATTTAAACTACTACGACATCCCTAACGATGAAAAGCTGGTATATGAGTTTCTATTGCAGGAAAAAGTGTTGATCGTTCAGGGAACCGCCTTCAACTGGCCAACCTCGGATCATGTACGCATAGTCACATTGCCAAGAACCGAAGATCTGGAAGACGCGATAGACAAATTTGGCAGGTTCCTGCGCCAGTTTGAAAAGTAGCCCCCCAGCACCGCGATACTGCAACCATTCGGATTCTGAGGGGGGCGGAGTCTGGTAAGGCGACCGCTAAGAAGCGGGCTTTTTGTTTGGCTCTGCTTTATTACCTTGTGATGTATTGTGTGCTGAACTACCGTGTGCTGACGCATCAGACTTTGGAGCAGACTTTGACGCCTCAGCTGTTTTTGCCGCTGGGGCACCCTCTTTTTTCTTCAGATTGGTAACGCTGGCGGCTGGCGGCTCCATATCAATGCTGCCACGGAAAACAGCTCCCTCTTCCAGAGCCACTTTGGGCGATAGCAAATTGCCCATAACGCGAGCCGATTTACGAATAGTGACGCGCTCAGAAGCGGTCATATCACCGTGTACTTCGCCTTCTACGGTGATGGTTTTTGCCTGAATATTGGCATGCACTCGACCTTGCTGCCCCACGATTAAGTCATTTTTTTTCAGCGAAATATTGCCTTCAACCTTCCCCTGAATGACCAGGTTCTCTTCGCCAAACACTTCCCCACGAATCATAATAGAAGCGCCGATGGTGGCAACAGCCCCTGACTTCACTTTACGTTGGTCATTGGCATGCGGCACAGCCGGTTCGGGCAGCTCACTGTCGTACGCGTTTTCTTTTTTACCGAACATAAGTTTTCCTCTGCAGTTTGTATCGCGACTTCTAAAGCTTAGTACAAATATGTTGTTTCTGCAGCCAAATTTTCAGCTTCCAATTCATATAATTTCCCGATAGAACTTGCTGGCTGTTTTTTGCTATAAATCATATGGTTAGATACACCAAGGAACCCCGTCACATTCTGGTAGGTTCATGCTATAATCTTCGCCCGCTTTTTACTTCAGGATCTGTCCATGCCAGTGCTTCAATTCATTGCTCATCAAATATCGCGTATCGACGAAAAACAGCCTGCAAAGACGCGTTATCGCGAAGAAGCACTACCTAAAAATGATCACCTTGATCAGTTATTAAATGAGCTAAAAACCACCTTTGCCACGCGAGCTTCTAAGCGCTTCGGGGTATTTAACGAGGATATCGGCAGTACGCCGATTACAGGGCTTCTTAAAGACTATCAATCCCAGAAATCAAGCTTCCCGCGCTTAAGCATAGAGCTTACAAAACACTTTATTGCTCAGCTCGAATGCACTCCCATTATTTTTACCGGTCATTTGGTTTTTATTGAAGAAGACTGTTTTGAATTTACTCGTTTGCATATCTTTCATGTTTATCATCAATCGGGGCTTGTCATTAATAGCGAGCTAGAAGTTGAGGAAACAGAATACACCGATACCAGCCGACTGGGGTTTTCTGGCCACGTTAATTTAACAGCCTGGCAGCAAGGCGAATCTGAAAAATATTTGAGTATCGCGCCAGCACGCGGAGATGCTGACTTGCAAGACTTGTTTTGCAAATTTATGGGATTTAGCGATACGGTAAATATCACCGAAGACACTCAGGAAATTCTGGAAATAGTGACAGACTATAGCGCAAGTCTGCCAGAAAAAGATGCTAAAGAATGTAAAACACGCGTTGTTGAATACTGCCTGGAACAAGATAAAGTGGGCGAGCCTGTGGCTCTGGATGCCTTATCTGATCAAATGGATTTTGAACACGAGTCCCGATTTATTGACTACGTACGCCAGAATCAAAGCAAAGAGCGTGATGACTTTATTCCAGACCGGCGTATTCTCAAGAAGTACTTGAAATTCAGTGGCAGGAGCAAAAGCATGAGTATATCTTTTGACTCCAATGCATTAGGAGCTGATGTGATTTATGATAGCAACACACGAACGTTAACATTAACTAATCTGCCCAAGAGTCTGCTCCAACAGTTAGAACACGCCCTTGATGACGAAAGTTAGTCATCATGACTGCGCCGAATGGGGATTTAGCCTACACTCATTCCATGTATACCGGTAACTACTTAGAGCCTGATTAGAAACAGCCGAACAAAGGAAGGTACTAGAATGAAAAAATTAAAAAATGAAGCCGAGTTGGCGAAAAAAGCCATCGAAGTTGGCGAAAAATACGCGAAAAACCGCGGATATGCGACGTTCCGTGATACCACCTCATCGAAAGAGAAGACGGAGAGTATTTACCGATTGTTGGTGCTGGACAAACATATTCAGCCACTAGCTCCGCAACATGAGGACATCCCCAATATGAAACACAAATTGGCGCTATGGATTTCCCGCCAGCTTCCCAAAGATCATCCCCTCCTTCAATAGTGGAATAGCCAACAGGCATTTCAGGCGTCGGTTTCGAGAAACGCGTGTCAGTAATGGCTTACAAATCTTACGCCCTTGTAAGCCATTGCTGAAAATCTGTTCAACTGGTTTTTAACAGGTGATTTTTTCATCAGCTTCTGCTGTAAT
>DFOV01000346.1:1035-3872 GCA_002376965.1 Gammaproteobacteria bacterium UBA3532 | reverse complement strand
TTTTTCTTAAAGTATCCATAGGTACCAGAAACAGAGTTTCGGCCGTAGATTTGAATATCGCGATTACCCCAGGCGCTGTCTAGACCAGCGTCGCCCCAGTTTAAGATATCTTTATCAAGACCACATTTGCGCGTTGAAGAAAAAATTGCGTCTACTTGTGGGATAGTCAATCCTTTAATAGGATTATCTTTATGAACGAAAACCGCTAACGCATCGATGGCTACACGAACAGGTGTTGGCTTATAACCAAAGCGCTTTTCGAAAGATTGGCTTTCTTTGTCTTTCATTTGGCGGCTCATCGGGCCAATGTTTGATGTACCTTCGGTCAACGCTGGTGGAGCGGTGCTTGATCCTGCCGCTTGAATTTGGATGTTAACATTTGGGTAAATTCGCTTGAACTCTTCGGCCCAAAGTGTCATCAGGTTAGCCAAAGTATCAGACCCAACACTTGAAAGATTACCAGATACGCCACTAGTACGCTCATAAGAAGGGATCTTTGAGTCAACTTTTGGAAGCGCCATTGCAGATCCACAAAATACTGCGCCTACAACAACACCTAAAGCTTTAACAAGATTGCTACGCATTTTCATTCTCCGAGTAAACGAATTTACATGTTGATTTTCGATGTTGGGGAGTATGAAGCAGTTTAATGACAGAAATATGACATCGTGTAAAAATACTAACAAATGTTTTACACGGCCCCATAAGGGCTGCTTTTAATATCAATGGAGCTGGCTCGACTCCAACTCAAAATCACAATAAAAGACGCTACCAATTCCAAATTCGCTATCGACCTTTAATTCGGAGTCGTGCCTATTTAATACGTGCTTAACAATAGACAGCCCAAGGCCTGTCCCACCCTGCTCTCTGGCCCTACCGGGATCTACTCGATAGAAGCGCTCAGTAAGTCGTGGAATATCAACGGGGGATATACCTATTCCATCATCCTTTACGCTAAATCTGGCCTTATCATCCACAATCAGCCAGGTTACTTCTATATTTCCTCTCTCTGGAGTATACCTGACCGCATTAAATACAAGGTTAGAGAATGCCTTAATCAGCTCGTCCTGGCCTCCCCTGATGCGGATCGTATCATCAATATCAATCGAAATGTTATGCCCCTTGTTGCCTGACAATGCACGAGCATCATTCACTATTTTTTCTATGACATGTGCCATGTTTAAAATCTGGCGCTTACCAGGACGTTGATGCTCAAGACGGGAAAGTGTCAGCAATTCTTCAATAAGCTTATCCATTCTTATCGCTTGCTCATCTACTTTTTCTAAGCAGCCTTTAATTGTCGGAGCAAGCTGCGGATTCATTAGCAAGGTTTCAACATAGCCTTTTACTACCGTTAGTGGTGTTCTGAGCTCATGAGAAGCGTTTGCAACAAAGTCACGACGCATGATAGACAACTTTCTATTTTCGGTAATATCTCGAATAATGACAAGGCGCTGTTCTTTACTAAGTGCCGCAATCCGTATCTCTAGAAAAACATCATCGTTATCGGGATGAGTCGTTTCTACAAAAGCGCCGCGCTTTTTACTATGGAAGTAATTGATGAAGACAGGATCGCGTATAAGATTTACGACCCGCTGTCCATAATCCAGTGGCCAACTCAATTTAAGCAGATCTTCCGCTTGGCTATTCCACCATTCTATTTGGCCATGCTGGTTGATTGCGACTAAAGCATCTGGCAATGCTTCTGAATAATCCCTGAACCGGCGAAGAAACTTACCTAATCGCTTTTGACGCTTCCTGTTGCGTTTTTGAAGCTTATAAACGCCGTAAAAAATATCAGCCCATACTCCTCTGGAATTGGGTAGCAATTTAGCGCTTTTAGAATTCAACCAAATATGCAGCCGATACAAATTACGCAAATGCCAGCCAATTGAGAACAGTAGATAGCACAGCAATGTTTCTAAAGGATATCCAAATATCAATCCAACAAGAATTGATAATGCTATCGCGATAACATTTCTAAATAACAGCTGTTTAAATAAGAGTGGATCTGACACTACTGTATCGAAAGCCTATATCCTGCCCCGCGCACGGTTTGAATAAGTGTCTCACAACCGTATGGTTCCAACGCTTTGCGTAGGCGTCTGATATGCACATCGACAGTCCTTTCTTCGACGTATACGTTAGTACCCCAAACGTTATCCAATAATTGTACTCTTGTATAGACTCTCTCTTGATGAGTCATAAAAAAGTGCAGAAGGCGAAACTCTGTTGGGCCAAGCTCGATGGGTTTATCTTCACAGGAGACGCGATAAGTAACCGGATCGAGCTGAAGATTATTAACGACGATCAGCTCTTCCGTTTTATGCGGCGATACACGACGTAAAACAGCCTTAATACGAGCAATCAGCTCACGAGGAGAAAATGGCTTAGTAACATAATCGTCCGCACCTATGTCCAAGCCTTTCACTTTATTCTCTTCCTCACCTAATGCCGTCAACATTACAATAGGCATTTTTTTGGAATAGACATCATTTTTTAGCTTTTTAGCAAGATCAATCCCACTCATACCTGGCAACATCCAGTCCAACAAAAGTAGATCAGGCAATTTTTTGGAGATCAGTGATAATGCATCTTCAGCATTCGATACCGCCCTCACCTCATACCCGGACTGCTCAAGCAACATCGCGAGCATCTCTCGAATAGCTAACTCATCTTCGACCACTAATAAACTTACTGCCATAACTTATGAATTCTCATTAACTGTTTTTGTTGTCTAACGTTTTTAATAAATTTTCATGACAACGAAGTTACAAACAGAAAAGTATTTGAAATTTAGAGTAAAGTAAAATTTTTGGCATAAAAAAAGGCCCGGT
>DFOV01000346.1:468-661 GCA_002376965.1 Gammaproteobacteria bacterium UBA3532 | reverse complement strand
ATGGGAACCCCCACACTACCATCGCCGCAGGACGTTTTCACTTCTGAGTTCGAGAAGGAGTCAGGTGGTACCCGTCCGCTATGGTCGCCAAGCAAAGCTTGTTGGTTGTCTTTATGTTTATATAAAGATAACCGAATTCGTAAATAATATAGTAAACCGTACGTAAAACATCTTGGGCGTTATATGGTCAAGC
>DFOV01000346.1:0-124 GCA_002376965.1 Gammaproteobacteria bacterium UBA3532 | reverse complement strand
TCAATGCCTCACAGCACTTACACATCCCACCTATCAACCTCATAGTCTATAAGGACCCTTCAGGGCACTCAAGGTGCCAGGGAGAACTCATCTTGGGGCACGCTTCCCGCTTAGATGCTTTCAG
>DFOV01000441.1 GCA_002376965.1 Gammaproteobacteria bacterium UBA3532 | reverse complement strand
TGATGATCTTACCGTTCCTGATCCAGCATCGCGTTATCATCCCGACGATGTACATGGCCCGAGTCAGATTATTGACCCTGATAGCTATGGCTGGAAAAGCGCTGACTGGCAAGGAAAGCCCTGGCACGAAGCCATTGTCTATGAGCTGCACATTGGAACCTTTACAGAGCAAGGAACCTTCCAGGCTGCAATAAATAAGCTGGACTATTTACAGTCTCTGGGCATTACCTGTATTGAATTAATGCCACTATCTGACTTCCCTGGCGATTACAACTGGGGATATGATGGCGTTTTGCTATTCGCACCAGACAGTGCTTATGGTACGCCTGATGACTTAAAAGCGTTGATTGACGCCTGCCACCAGCGCGGCATCATGGTGTTGCTGGATTTGGTGTATAACCACTTCGGGCCGGAAGGCAACTATCTATGGTGTTATGCCAAGTCGTTTTTCACCGATCGCTATGATACCCCTTGGGGGGCGGCGATTAACTATGATGGTGAGGCCAGCGAGACGGTGCGCCAATTTTTCATTGCTAATTCGCTGTATTGGCTCAATGAATATCAGTTTGATGGGATTCGATATGATGCTGTGCACTGTATTTTTGATCAAAGCTCGCAGCACTTTTTAGATGAACTGGCGGCCACCATTCGTCAACAAACACCGCGCGAGCATGTGCATTTAATCCTTGAAAACGACGACAACGCCAGTCGCTTTCTCAACCCTTATGATAAAAAGCCAAGCCAGTTTAATGCCCAGTGGAATGATGATATTCACCATATCTTGCATTTAATCGCCACAGGTGAGAGCGAAGGCTACTATCAAGATTATGCCGATAATCCGGTTGAGCGCCTGGCTCGCTGTCTGGCGAAAGGGTTCGACTTTCAAGGCGATGTATCGCAATACCGCCAGGGGCGAAAGCGGGGTGAATCGACAGCTGGCCTGCCCTTAAGCGCTTTTGTTTCATTTATCCAAAACCATGATCACATAGGTAATCGAGCTTTTGGTGAGCGTATTTCTTTGCTGGCCGCACCTGAAAAGCTCAAAGCGGTGGCGGCAATGGTTCTACTCTCGCCTCAGATCCCGTTGCTTTATCAAGGCGAGGAGTGGGGAAGTGAGCAACCATTTTTCTTTTTCTGTGATTTCAACCCCGAGTTGACCGAAGCGGTGCGTGAAGGGCGTCGTAACGAGTTTGCCAAGTTCCCCGAGTTTCGTGATCCGGCGATGCGTGACAAGCTTCCCGACCCTTGCGCTCAAGCAAGTTTCGAAGGCTCTAAGCTGGATTGGAATAATTTATCCAAACCTGCTCATCAGCAGTGGTTTACCTTTTATCAGCGCTTGATTGAGCTACGTAAAACGCAGCTGGCTGATTTGATTGCCGAAGCAACAACCGATGCATCTACTTATCAGGTTCACGACAACAACTTGCTTGAGGTTAAATGGCAAACCCAGCTAGGGGAATGGCTATTACTTGGCAATCTGGCTGATGACAGTCGACTAATGGATGGCGGTAGTCAGGCGATCGATTTGGCCGCTGCCAACGTTATTTATCGTAGTGATGAGTCGTCAACGTCGTCTACTCTCGCGCCCTGGGAAATTGTGATGATAAAAATTCAGTAAATTGTCTTCTAAACTTCCCTTTGATTTACATATAGGGATTATGAACAGTGAGGTTTCACGTGTCTGACTTATCGGTTAAACCAGATTTATCTACCAAAGAAGCATTAGAAAACCAGCAATCAGGCGAAAACGCCCCGTCGTTACCTTATTGGTACAAAGATGCGGTGATCTACCAAGTTCATGTTAAGTCTTATTACGACAGCAATGGTGATGGGATAGGGGACTTTGCCGGTTTGACTCAAAAGCTGGACTATATCCAATCGTTGGGAGTCAACACCATATGGTTGTTGCCCTTTTACCCCTCACCGATGCGTGATGATGGTTATGATATTGCCAATTATCTCAATGTCGCATCAGAATATGGCACGCTGGATGATTTTCGCCATTTTGTGGATGAAGCGCACCGGCGCGATTTACGCATTATTACTGAGCTGGTTATCAATCACACCTCAGAGCAACACCCGTGGTTTCAGCGCGCTCGGCATGCACCCCCTGGTTCACCTGAAAGGGAGTTTTATGTCTGGAATGATGATGACAAAAAATACCCCGAAACACGGATTATCTTCACCGACACCGAAACCTCCAACTGGGCCTGGGACCCTGTAGCGAAGGCTTATTATTGGCACCGCTTTTTCTCGCACCAGCCCGATCTGAATCATAACAACCCCGCGGTTGTCGATGCGGTTATCGAAGTCATGCGCTTTTGGCTTGATATGGGGGTAGATGGGGTGCGCTTGGATGCGATCCCGTACTTGTGTGTGCGTGAAGGTACAGACAATGAAAACCTGCCCGAGACCCACCAAGTGATCAAAACGATGCGCGCGGTGGTTGATCAGCATTATCAGGATCGTTTATTTCTGGCCGAGGCCAACCAGTGGCCAGAGGATGTACGTGATTATTTTGGTGATGCCGATGAATGTCATATGGCTTACCACTTTCCACTGATGCCGCGAATGTATATGGCGGTAGCACAGGAAGATCGCCATCCGATTGTCGAGATCATGCACCAAACCCCGAATATTCCCGACTCCTGTCAGTGGGCGATATTTTTGCGTAATCACGACGAATTGACCTTAGAAATGGTGACGGACAAAGAGCGTGATTACATGTACCAAATGTATGCCGCTGATCCGCAAATGCGTATCAATGTCGGTATTCGTCGTCGCCTTGCTCCTTTGATGGATAATGACCGGGCTAAATTAAAACTATTAAACAGCCTGTTGTTATCCATGCCTGGCTCGCCAATTATTTATTATGGCGATGAAATCGGTATGGGCGACAACATTTATCTTGGTGATCGCAACAGTGTGCGTACGCCAATGCAGTGGACACCAGACCGTAATGCCGGTTTTTCCCGCGCCCAGCCCGAGCGATTATGTTACCAACCGGTTCGCGATCCGGTGTATGGCTATGAGTCGGTCAATGTTGAAGCGCAAAGTGCCAATAGCAGCTCACTTCTGAACTGGATGCGTCACCTGTTAACGGTACGCGGTCAGCATCCGGCTTTTGGTCGTGGTTCGTTGACCTTTTTATATCCAGGCAATCGCAAGATCCTGGCATTTATTCGCGAATTTGAAGGCGATGTAATTTTGTGCATTGCCAACCTTTCTCGCCATGCCCAGCCGGTTGAATTGGCCATGGATGAATGGCGTGGATATGTGCCTGTTGAAATGATGGGGCGAACCGCGTTTCCGCCCATAGGCCACTTACCTTACCTATTAACCATCGCCGGATATGGCTTTTATTGGTTTGAACTAAAGCAAAATGTCGATGTACCTTCATGGCATGAAGACCACTCCTTGCCCGACGATGCGCCGGTGTTAGTGATGTTTGATCGCTGGCGCAGTGTTTTCCCGGCGGATGCTGAACCCAATCGTCAGGAGTTGGCGCAATCAGAAGAGAAGCGCCTGTTGCACCAGGCGTTGCCAGAGTTTATAGGGCGACAGCGTTGGTTTAGAGAGCAGCATACAATGCCTGAGCACCTTGCCTTTGATGACTATGTCATCAATGACGATGGCAACAGCCTGGTTGGGCTTTTCAGTGTGCCACAAGAACTGGCATCTGATCATGCACCGTTTCAAATTTTTATGCCGCTAAACCTGATTCGAGAAGCTGATGAGGCACATATGCACTTTATGCATGGCCATACTGTGGCTCGCTGGCGTCAGAAAGATAAGATGGGCATTGTCGGCGATGCCGCCGCCGATCCTTACTTTTGTGCCACCTTGATCAGAGGTGTGGCGCAGCGCCAACAGTGGCAATTGGCGAAAGGACAAATCAGCTTCCATCGTCACACCTCTTTTGATATTCCGGCGGATAGTGTGCAAGACTTGCTGGAGGCGCATGTCGACTATTCCAGCAACAGCAACGGTTCCAGTATAGTGGTGCTGGATAAAACCTGGTTTGTGAAGGTTTACCGCTTGGTAGAAGAGGGCGAGCACCCTGAACTGGAAATGAAACGTTTTTTGACCGAAGAGGTGGCGTTTGAACATGTGGCTCCCTTGCTTGGTAGCATGAGTTACACCGGTGAGGATGGAAAATCGTCGACATTGGCGCTGTTGCAGGGCTATGTCAAAAACCAGGGGGATGCCTGGCAATATGTACAAGGCTATTTATTGCGTTATATGGAAACCTGCTTTGGCGACATGGCGATGCAGGAAGGCATGCAATGTGGCAACCACGAACCCTTTTTAACCATGATCGATACGCTAGGGCAGCGCACTGCTGATTTGCATAATGCGCTGGCCAAGGGTGCACATCTTGAATCATTTTGTTCGGAGTCGGCAACCGAGGAAGACTTGGCATCCTGGTGTCAGGTCTCTCAAAGTCAAATGAGCCAGGCACTGGATTTGTTGGCTGATAAGCTCGATGTGCTTACCCCGGCAAGCCGCCATGCTGCTGAAAGATTGCTGGAGCAGCGCCAGTTTTGGCTGGAGCAGTTGGCTGGCGTGAATCAAGTCAAGCAGCTGGGCCATAAGCAGCGCTATCATGGCAATTTCCACCTGGGACGGCTGTTGATGGTTGATAACGACTATCTGATTACCGGCTTCGAAGGTGAAACCACCCTGCCTATGACTCAGCGCCATGCCAAGGGTTGTCCGCTGCGTGATATTGCCAGCATGTTGCGCTCATTTAATTTTGTGGCGCAAAGCGTGTTAGAAGAGATGACCATGGCACGTCCGAATGGCCTAGGTGATGGTGCAGCAGCTATTGTTCAATGGGAAAAACAGGTCAGCGATCGTTTTCTAAATGCTTATGTTGAACGCTTGTCAGCAGATGTTGTCTTGCCCGACCTGGCTAGTCAACGGCGCTTAGTCGCCTTGTTTATCGCCGAACGCGGTGCAAGAGAAATGCTATACGATCTGCAAAATCGGGTGGATAAAATTGGCACGACCTTGAGCGGCTTCCAACAGCAGTTGGCAAATTGGTTGGCCGAATAAGGTCGCAGTGACGCAAGCATCAATCGAAAGGATGGAGAATATGGCAAATTTCAGTGCGTTGGAACAATTGGCGCAGTTGCACCACATCGAAGTCAACGCGGAGGGCGGGGACAAGCCGTCAGCAGCAACCCTGGTATCGATTCTTCAAGCCATGGGCGTTGCCTGTGACTCGCCGCAAGCGATAGAGGAGTCATTACACCAAGCCGAACAAGCACCTTGGCGCGCTAGTATTTGTCCCACCCTGGTAGTTCGGGTTAGTGCTGATGAGCCAGCTATAGATGTTCACCTGCCACAACGACTTGGCCAACAGGAGCTAACCTATACCATTCAATGGGAAAACGGCGATAGTGAAAGCGTTCAGCCTATTTCATGGGACGATTTGGCCGAGCTTGAAAACCGAGAAATAGATGCTGAAATCTATTCCAAACGCAGGGTGCCATTAGTCGGTCTCGTCGAAGGTTATCATCAACTGAGTATTGTCGCAGATGGCACTGCCGTAGCCAAGGCGCTGCTGATCGTAGTGCCAGAGCAATGTTTTCAGCCGGATGCCATTGTTGGCCAACGCCGTATCTGGGGGGTGGATACCCAGATTGAACGACTACGATCGCGTCATAGCTGGGGTATTGGTGACTATTCCGATCTGATTCGACTGGTTGACTCGGCGGCCGCGCTGGGAGCCGACTCGGTTGGCTTAAGTTCATTGCATGCCCAGCAATGGCTAGGCAACGATGGCCAGCACTCGTTACCCTCATCGTGCAATTTTCTCCATTTGGCTTACCTCGACGTGGGTGCGATCGATGAATTTAACCAATCGGAAAGCGCGCAGCAACTGTGGCACGATGCCGATTTTCAGCATTGCTTAAGTCGTTTGCGTGCCAGTGAACAGGTGGACTGGCACGGAGTAATTGCGATCAAACTTCAGGTGCTGGAGCAGCTATATCAACATTTTCAGACCCAGCATATTGAGCGCAACAGCTATCGAGCGCGACAGTTTCATGATTTTCGCGCTGCTGGGGGCCATTCTCTGTGGCAATTTTGCGTCTTTACCACCTTGCAAGAGCACTTAATGCGCCAGAAGCCGGAATACAGCGACTGGCGGCATTGGCCGGAAGAGTTTCAGTCGCCAGAGAGTGCTGCAGTAGATGCTTTTGCACGTGAGCATGAAGAGCGCATTACTTTTTATCTTTATCTACAGTGGCAATGTGATGCTCAGCTTAATGAAGTGGGGCTGCGTTGCCTGACCCTTAATCGGGGGGTTGGTTTATATCATAACTTGCCGCTGACGCCGGAGCCTAGCGGGGCAGATGCCTGGCGCTATCAGCAGATCTTTGCGCGCGAAGGTGTTAGTTCTCCAGCGCCTGTGGCGCATTTTGCTACCGACAGTGGCATGCACGGCAGCGCGATGTTGCCACGTGGACTGAAACAAACCGGATATGCCCACTTCATCGAAAGCTTGCGCATCAATATGCGACACATAGGTGCATTGCGTTTGAGTCAGATCGGTCAACTGTTTCGTCAATACTGGGTGGTAGACGATACCGAGCAGGGGGCTTATGTTAGCTATGATGCCGAGGACTTTATGGGTATTCTGGCTTTGGAAAGCCGACGCAATCAATGCCTGGTGGTGGGGGAAAATATTGGCTGGCTTGCCAGTGACATCTCAGATACCTTGCATCAGCGAGGCATTCTGACCGAGCAAGTGTTGTATTGCGAAAAGATTGATGACTACACCTTTCGCGCGCCAGAAGACTATCCGCATCACTCCATAGCCACCGTCACCAATCACCAATTGCCAACGTTAAAGGCATTCTGGAAAGGGGAAGATCTGGAAAGGCAAGACGAGCTGGATCTGTTTTCCAGCCCTGAAGCACGCCAACGTGAAATCACCTTGCGCGCCGCTGATCGGGCGGCACTGTTGCTGGCGCTTGAAAAGCAGCAACTGCTTCCTGATGGTATGTTACCCGATCCGGCTCAGATCCCCGAAATGACCAATGCATTGGCGATAGCTATTCATCATTTTCTGGCTTTGGCGCCATCGCGAATGTTTATGGTACAACTGGAAAATCTGATCGAGTCACCCGATGCTCATTGGAGTGAACAGAGCGAGTCGATACTATCTTCGTCCGAGCGCTTTTACACTGAGCTGGAAGACTTATTAGAGCAGCCACTGGTGTGGCAAATTGCCGATATGCTGCATACTACCCATCGTGCTCAACCTTTAGTTAGTGCGCGGCAGGCCGCGGCCCCCTTATCATTGGATGCGGTTCCATTGGCCAGTTATCGTTTTCAGCTAACGCCAGACTTTGATTTTTATGCCGCCACTGAGCAGATCGACTATCTGAAACAGCTTGGGATCAGTCATTTGTATTGCTCGCCCATTTTAGCGGCGCGCAAGGGCAGTATGCATGGTTATGATGTGACTGATCATGGCCAGCTTAATCCTGAACTAGGTGGGCAAGACGGCTTCGAACACCTGAGTGAGGCGATTAAAAAGGCTGGCATGCGTACCATTGTCGATATTGTGCCTAATCATATGGTGGTGATGGGGCATGACAATACCTGGTGGAATGATGTGCTGGAAAATGGCCCTGCATCGATTTATGCCGACCATTTTGATATTGATTGGACGCCGGTTAAACGTGAGCTGCAAGCCAAGGTGCTAGTTCCTGCACTTGGGGGGCCGTATGGTGCCATATTGCAGAATGGTGAATTGCAGCTCAAATTCGATGAAGCGCATGGTTCGTTTGGCGTGTGGTATTACGACCACCTTTTCCCTATCGATCCCAGCACCTACCCCGATATTCTAGCCCTTCGCCTTGATGAGTTAACCGCTCAGCTGGGCAACACCGATCGTCAACTTGCTGAACTAAAAAGCCTGATCGCAACGTTTGAACACTTGCCCCATCGCCATCAATTAGATGAAGCAAGCATGGAAGAGCGTAATCGTGATAAAGATATTCACAAAACCAGGCTGGCCCGGTTGTGCGTTGAGGCTGATGCCATCAAATCTTTTATCCAGGCCAATGTATCAATGATCAACGAAGGCGATACGGCAGAGTATTTACACCCGCTGTTAGAGAAGCAAGCGTATCGGCTGGCTTATTGGCGCACCGCTGCAGAAGAAATCAATTACCGGCGCTTTTTTGATATCAATGAGCTGGCTGGTATTCGGATGGAAAATCCGGCGGTATTAGAAGAGACACACCGGTTGATTTTTGACTTGATTGAGCAAAAGAAAGTGCATGGTTTGCGGGTCGATCACGCGGATGGTCTCAATGATCCGGCAGGATACTTTAATGCATTAAGCCGTCGCCTGAGTTCGCCGCTGCGTAAGCGACAGGTTTATCTGGTAGCAGAAAAAATCATCGCTCCGTATGAAAGCCTGCCCAGTGATTGGGAAGTGGATGGCAGTACCGGCTATGAAGCCTTGTCGGTGATCAATGGTTTGTTTGTCGCTGGTGACAATGAACAGCGCTTTAGCGACATTTACCAGAAGTTTATCGATCAAAAAGTTGATTTTGAGGCATTAGTGCATCGAAACAAGCAGCGAATCATGCAGTCTGCGTTGGCCAGTGAGCTGAATGTATTGGCCAATCGGCTTAATCAAATCGCTGAAGTCAGCCCGATGACTCGGGATTTCACTTTAAATAGTTTACGCGATGCACTCATGGAAGTTACCGCCTGTTTTCCTGTATATCGCACTTATATTGCTTTCGATGCCATGTCTGAAACAGACGAGCACTATATCGACTGGGCAGTGGCGCAGGCCAAGAAAAACAGCACACTGGTCGATCTATCGGTATTTGATTTCGTGCATGACGTTTTGCTGTTGAAACTGCCGCCTTATGCCAGTGATGAGCTGCGTTGGCATCAAACGCTATCCAACTTTGTGATGAGTTTTCAGCAGTTTACCAGCCCTGTTATGGCCAAAGGGGTCGAAGATACCTCATTTTATGACTTTAACCGGCTGGTGTCGCTGAATGAAGTTGGTAGCGAGCCGAGCCGCTTTGGTAATTCAGTCAGCGCATTTCATCATATTAATAAGCAGCGAGGCCACCACTGGCCCTATAACATGCTGTGTTTAACCACTCACGATACCAAGCGTAGCGAAGATACCCGAGCGCGGATTAATGTATTAAGTGAAATGCCGGATGAGTGGGAGGAACATGTTAACCGCTGGCATCGCATTAATAACCGCCTGATTATTGAGGATGAAAATGGCCAAGCTGCACCATCGCTCAATGATGAGTATCTACTCTACCAAACATTGGTCGGAAGCTGGCCGTTTGAAGGCTTCGCCGACGACGAGGCGTGCCAAGTATATGTTGAACGAATTCAAGGCTATATGATTAAAGCTGCCCGCGAAGCCAAGGTGCATACCTCCTGGCTCAATACCAACGAAACCTACGAGACGGCATTAACCCAGTTTGCGGCGGAAGTGATCGCAGGGCAGAACAACACCCTGTTTATGGACGATTTTTTACCATTTCAGCGCAAGGTGGCGGAATTTGGCGTGTATAACAGTTTGGCCCAAACACTGCTAAAACTCACTGTTCCCGGAGCGCCAGATATCTATCAAGGTACCGAGCTATGGGACTTTAGCCTGGTCGATCCCGACAACCGCCGCCCGGTGGACTATGCGTTGCGTCGACGCATGCTAGCGCATATTGACGAGTTTTTAGTGGATGGCGCAGCCAGTGATTTGGTGCAGCAACTGCTTAGCGATTATGTCTCAGGCGAGGTGAAACTGTATAGCATGTGGCGAATGCTACAAACTCGCCGTCAGCATCACGAGCTCTTCAGCGAAGGTGATTATCAAGGCCTGGAAACAAAAGGCGCAATGGCCGATCAGCTATGCGTATTTTCCCGCACATACGAAGAGCAGGTGATGGTGGTTATCACCCCTTGCATGCTGGCCAACCACCTAACCTGCGACAAACCGCCCGTTGGGTCGTTCTGGCAAGATAGCGAAGTAGTTCTACCTGAGAAGCTGCAGGGCCTAACCTGGCGCGAGGTATTCACCGAAAAAGAGCTGGCTATTGAAGGTAGCATGGCAATGACCGATGTTTTGGAACACTTTCCGGTAGCGGTGTTGCTGGCAGAGGTGAAAGGCTAGCTGGCCTGTGTCATTCCAGCGAATGCGGGAATCCAGCACCACGAGAGGGTGCGGTTAGCCGGAGGCGTAACCCACCAATGAAAGGCTTCACACTGTTGGAAAACAGCTTCTGGCGAGGAATAAAAGACATGCTAATATTTTTTCAACTCTCCCATGATGTTGTTTCAAGGGAAGCTCGACGAAGACTATTCTATGAAGATTGACATTTATGAGAAGAATTGCTCTGGAGACTTCGTGGTTGAAGATGGGGTTTGCATGCTATGTTGCTTACCCGAAATGGAAGCTCCAGAGTTGATGGCGTCTGACGACTACAGTTGCTACTTTAAAAGGCAACCCAGAACTGATGCAGAAACAGACAAGGCAATTGAAGCCATTAATGTCAGTTGTTGCAATGCAGTCGTTTATAAAGGGCAGAATAGACAAATTATTCGAAAAATCCTGGATAACAAGTACGAGTGGCTTGATACCGTGCCAAATGCATCGAAGACTGATATCTGGTTAGCTCGTACCAGGCGATTATTTAAATACGGTAAAATATAAAAAAATAGTCCATTTGCTTCATATACCTTCATGCGGGCATATAGTGGAGAAAATAAAGATATGGAACACCTGATATATATGTTCGTTTCTTTGCTGGTCATGATTGTAGTTTATATGGCCGCTTTGGTTACTTATCACACGATACGTTCGGACTCATTTGAGACGCAGCAAAAAGCACTTATTATCGCATTGGCATGGCTTATTCCCATTATCGGCCCAGGGCTAATAATCAGCGTCTTAAGCGAGGATAAGCCGATTATTAGAAAGCCAGGCGTGCCATTGATTGATTTTATATTTTTATCATGGGCATTTACGCAGGACTCTTCTCATTCTGATGGCGACCCCTCTTCCATGCATGATGTGTCAGGATTTGGTGGTGGTAATGATGAGAGCTCATGAACGGTAGCCTATTTGGCTTCATTCCGGTTATTATGGTTATACCACTGCGAACTATGAGAAAGTGATCATGCAAGCGACAGCAAAAGCAGATGTTGTTCAGTTACTCGAAAAACTTCCGAACGATGTCTCACTAGAAGACATACAATATCACCTGTACGTGCTTGAAAAAATCCGTAAAGGTAAAATATCGGCCGAGGAACAGGGAACCCTCAGTCATGATGAAGCTAAGGAAAAGCTAAGTAAATGGCTCTCGTAACGCGCTGGACAAACGCTGCTCTCGACGATATCAATTATATTGCGGAATACATAGCAAAAGACTCCATATATTACGCCAAAGAGGTTGCATCACAGCTATTTGATCTAGGTGAAAGTGCTGGCGACTTTCCAAATAAAGGCCGAGTAGTTCCCGAGTTGGGCGATCCGAGCTATCGAGAACTGTTTCTGTTTAGTTATCGACTAATCTACGAAATCACCCCTAGCCATATTCAAATTATTGCAGTAATACATGGTAGGCGATTGTTAGAGATTGATGAGCGTATTTCGCTTAAACACTAAGCCAATCTTCAATATGCTTCTTGCCCATATTCCGCAGTAATGCTGAGGTGAGTGGGTTAGTCTGCGGCTGTCATTCCCGCGAATGCGGGAATCCAGATTATGTTTGCATTCGTGTGTGGCGTAGTGAGCGGTTATTAAAACTGCCGGAACATGCGCAATAAAAACTTTTCCCATTCAACTTTCGTTCAGCTAACCCCTTGCATAATGAAGGTATGAAATCTGAAGTGTTCAGATACTTTATCCCAGCAAGGAGTACAGATTATGAAATATATTGCGTTGTGGTTTACGGTGATGATGTTGGTGGCCAGTGGCAATGTTTGGGCTAAGTTTGAGCCGGTGACCGTGGAAGTGGTTGATGATCGGGGCTATGAATTACCTCTCTACCCGGTAGCTGCAGAGCGTGATGAGTCGCGTAATTATTTGCAGGCTATTCAGGGGGAGCGCTACGGTTTGAAAATTCGTAACAACACCGCTAAGCGCATTGGCGTTGTCGTCGCGGTTGATGGGCGTAACATTATCTCAGGCAAGCCGTCTTATCTGAAACACCATGAGCGTATGTATATTCTAAACCCGCATCAGACACAGGTTTATGAAGGCTGGCGTACCGGTAAAAATCAGGTTAATCGCTTTTATTTCAGCAGCGAAGACCATTCGTATGCTGCCGCCTGGGATGACTACAGCGCCATGGGCACTATTGCCGTTGCGGTGTTTGACCAAAAACCGGTTTATCATCAGCCGCAATATCAATCGCGCAAGGGAACGGCTAAGTCTCGTGCTAGACATAAAGGCGATGCGGGCACTGGGTTTGGCGAAGAAAGCTATTCACCTTCGCGTGTAGTTGAGTTTGAGCCACAGCGCCATGTTGAGTACACCAGTTTGATTAAATACGAGTGGCGCGAGTCATTGTGTCAAAAAGGTATTATTTCTTGCCATCGTGAGCAGTATTCTCGTCACAACCGTATTTGGGACAGTGAGCGCTATGCTCCTTATCCAAACTGGCGTCGTCGCCACTAAACGCTAAGTTGCGAACATTTATTTCAAGGCTGCTGGATTATTCCGCAGCCTTTTTTATGCTTTGAACAATCTTCTCTAGCGCCGCTTGGTCGACCGGTTTGGTGAGATAATCTTGCATGCCAACGGCTTTGGCTTTATCCATATCGTGGGTTGTGGCATTGGCCGATAGCGCCACTATCGGAATATGCTGATAGATTTGTTGCTGTCGTATTTTCTGGGTTGCGGTATAACCATCCATCACCGGCATTTGAATATCCATTAATATCAAATCTGGTAGCATCTGCTTACCTGTCATCTCATCCAGTTTTTCTAAAGCAAGCTGGCCGTTTGCTGCCAACTCGGTTTCGGCGCCCATTATTTTTAGTAGCTCAAGCATCATTAGCTGGTTGATTTTATGATCTTCTACCAGCAATACGCGCAGGGATGATGGGGCCGTAGCGCTGCTTTGGGGCGCGGGTGGCTTGTCGGTTGACGGACGGCTTTTTGGCTGAATGGGGAGAGAAACGGTAAATGTGGTTCCTTGACCAACCTTACTGCTGACCTGGATATCGCCGCCCATGGCGAGGCAAATCTCGCGGGTAATGGATAGGCCAAGCCCTGTTCCACCGTACTTTCGTGTTGTGGAGCTATCGGCTTGAGAAAACTGCTGGAAAAGCTTGTCTTGCGCTTCGGGCGAGATGCCAATGCCCGTATCCGATACGCTGATAACCAAGTTTATCGGGCTGACTTGTTCGATACGCAGTGTGACACCGCCTTTTTCCGTAAACTTGATTGCGTTTCCCAGCAGGTTGGTAAGGATTTGTTCCAAGCGACCTTGATCGCCAAGGATCGTCGGCAGCGGATCGGGGGAAAAATGGAACTGGTAGTCAATGTTTTTTTGGCTGGCTACGCCACTAAAAACGCTATTAATGCGTTTGGCGCTTTCGGCGATAGAAAAAGGGGCGACATCGAGAGCGAGTTTTCCTGCGGATATTTTGGTGAAGTCCAAGACCTGATTAATCGCATTCAGTAATAGCTTGGAGGCGTCATCTATCAATGCAAAATAGCCAAGAGCGGCTTTGTCGCTGAGTCGATTATTGGCAATGGATACAAAGCCGATAATCGCATTGAGCGGCGTGCGCAACTCGTGACTCATATTGGCTATGAAGGTGTTTTGTGCCTTATTAGCTCGTTCGAGGGCTTTTATCGCGCGGCGTAGTTCGCGTGTTTTTTCCTCTACACGTAAGCTGAGCTCTTCCGCGAAGCCTATTTGCATAAGCACAAACAACATGCCTATCACCGATACCAGCATGCCGCCTACAACAGTAAACCAGCTGATCCAGTCTTTCGATTGATGCTCGAAAGGTTCACTGCTGGCGAATTGGAAGTGCCACGTTTGGCCAAACCATTCAAAATGTTCTTGATAATGCACCAGTGCTTGAGGGCGATAGCCCTTGCTGTATATGGTGTTTTGATTTGCGGGGTTGGTTACTCGCAGAGTGGTGGCTGGATTGTCGCTAAAGAGTCCCGCTAAGAAAATATCCATTTCTAGTACCACCTCCACCACACCCAGTATGCTTTGATCGTGAGGTGAAATAACGGCGGCATATATCACACTACCAGTAAACTTATTTTCTTGCTGAACCAGTTGTAGAGGTGGTGTTGCGTGGGGATGTCCAGTTTCTATCGCGGCTTTTAGATATGGGCCAGCATAGGTATGGCTATAGATATCCATACCTAAGGCATCTTCGTTAGGAGCAAAGGGGTAGGTGTAGGTGATAGGGTAATAGACTGGTTGTTCAGATACAGGAACCTTCCCGCTGGATTTTATAGTAAATAAGTCTATTGGGCGTCGGTAAGCTTTCTCTACATGGATTTGCCACTGGGCTAGCTCGCTTGGACTTAGCCTGGGCAGCCAGGCCATGGCACGGTAGGGAAGGTTGGCCTGATCCAGCGTGTCTGAAAAGATGGCAAATTCTGTACGTGATATGCCTGAGTGAGAGCTAAATAATGCGCTTAACGCCCGTAATTTATCGTTAATGGTGGCATTGGCAACCTCAAGCTTGCCCATTTCCTGACGCGCTTGCTTGGAAAACTCCGCTTGGAGAGCATCATTGAATACCCATTTTGAATAATAAAAAGCGCTACAGGCCAGTGTAAATAATAAGGTTGCGAAGACTAGAGCTAATGCCGGTTTGCGAATGGGGTAAAACTTCTGACAAGGAAATATCGACAATAACAGCGGCAGAAAAAACAATACGCCAATGCTGTCGCCCACCCACCATGTGAACCAGACAAATAACACTGCCGAGTTTGGAATAAAGGATTGTAGCCATAAGCTCCCCGTTCCAACCGTGGCACCAATACAACAGGCGATAGGACCGCCAAGAAGCAGTACCTGGCTTAATTGTCGTGGTGAGGTTAGTGAAATGGGGGCGCTACAGAAGCGTAATATCAGCCATTTGGCAACCACAAACTGGAGTAGCGAACCGACTGAGCTAAATGCTATCCACAGGGCGGCATCAAAAGACACATCCAGAATGTTGATGCCAGTGGTAAAGTACTTGGCAAATAAAGCGCCGACAAACAAGCCAGGTAATGCGCGCCAGCCAAAATGAAAGTATATAGCCAAACAGACTCCAGCTGCTGGCCAAATAGCGCTGGCAAAGCCGGGTTCAATTGTAAACCAACGACCAAAGTAGCCGCAAATGGCATAAGAGAAAGCAGCTAGCAACGATGGTAAGATCAAGGAGGAAAATATCTTTGCCACAGAAGTCTCGTTGTTTGCGCGGTATTGCAGAATAGTTAGTAAGTATAGACGCTTTTGGCAATTTGAAATCCGTGATAGCGAGTTTAGTGAAAGTGACTAAGAGGACAATGAGGATAATAGTGGACTCAATCAACGCCATTGATTGAGTCCAGGCCATGAGGTTATAGATATTGGCGCGGATCATCACCATCCGGATAATGCGATTGCATAAAACGTACAGCTCGTGTGATCAATTGATCGGTTTCTATTGGCCCAAGGTCATGACATAACTGTAAGTAGATCTCATGCACAATATGACGCTTTTCTTCTTGGGTTAGCCGCGCGTTGAAACCTTGTGTTGGTTGTATCAACCAGCGTAAAACCTCCAGTTTAGTGCTGCGATGTTGAATTTTTTCCTCGATTTTGAACGAAATCGCTTTTAGCATTTCAGGCATGTCTTGGTGGGCCAGGCTGATTAGCTTCAATACCTGACGCAGGAATTCGGCAAAATGGGTATTTTGCGCGATTGCTGTTGGTTGACGCTGCCAGATAGTCTTTGCTTCTGTTTGCTCATCAGACTTGTTGGTTAGCTCATTGACCAGTGCGCGATAGATCTCGCCACGCTCAACCGGCGGCTGATGTTCGCGGTATATTTCGCTGACGTAGCGCTGCAACGCTAACACAGGGCCTTCGGCATAGTTTTCACGCCAATGGCTGGCTGCCTTGCTGGCTTTATTTTCACTCAGAAATTTCTTCAGGGTTTCAAAGATAACATGCTGATTGTGGTCGATCGTTGTTAATACCATCATCTGTCTCCTGTATCTACGCTGCTTTCACTGGCTGGTGAATTACAGTAGAGTCAAATTCTGGGTAGGCTGTTTCATAGTGTTCGCTGTAATCCAGCCCGCGTTGCTCGTCCATGGTGCTGGCGCGTAAACCAATGGTTTTTGCGATAACTTTATAGACTAGGTAGGCAACAGGGAAGGCCCAGCATAAGGCCGCACCAATACCCAATAACTGCACAATACAGCGCTCAATATTAAACAGGTCACCCTGATAAAAAAGCCCCGCAGCCAACGTACCCCAGGCACCACAGAAACCATGAGCAGGAACAGCTCCTACCACATCATCAAGGCGTAACTTGTCCATCAGCTGCATCCCTAATACGACAACAACACCAGCGGTCAGGCCGGTCAAAATGGCAAAACTTGGGGTCATAGTGGCGCAGCCAGCGGTGATGGCAACCAGGCCTCCGATGCTGCCATTAACCGTTACCGTCATTAATACCGGGCGACGTTGCAGCAGCATGGTGAGCAGGGCGCTAGACCCCGCGGCGCAGGCGGCCAAGTGGGTATTTAACACAATAAGACCAATATCTTGGGTAGCGGCAAGCGTGCTGCCGCCATTAAAGCCAAACCAGCCGAGCCATAAAATAAAACCACCTAGTGCGACAGAAGTCAGATTATGGCCTGGAATATGGCGTGGACGCCCTTGGGCATCGTAACGACCCAAACGGGGTTTAACCGCCATAAGAGCTGCTAGAGCAACCCAGGCACCAACACTATGAACTACCGTAGAGCCAGCGAAGTCAATAAAGCCTAGGTCGGCTAACCAGCCGCTTCCTTCATAGCGGCTTCCCCAGCTCCATGAACCAAAAACTGGATAAATAAAAGCCATAATCACGATGGCTCCGGCCAGATAGCCGTGATATTGGGTGCGCTCGGCAATAGCGCCGGAAACGATCGTTGCAGCGGTGGCGGCAAACATCGTTTGATATAGAATGAAGGTGTAGTCGGCAGCTGAGAAATCAGTCCATAGGAAGTGATCGCTACCGAACCATCCGGTTGGGTTGCTGCCAAACATCAACCCATAACCAACCAGCCAAAACACCATACTGCCGATGCAAACGTCAACATAGTTTTTCATGATGACGTTGACCGAGTTCTTCGAGCGAGCACAGCCGCTTTCGAGTAAAGCAAAACCGGCTTGCATGAAAAAAACCAGAGCTGAGGCTATTACTACCCAAGCCATATCAAGGTTAGACATACCCTCAGATGCATGGACACTGACGGGCAGGGCCAGGAGGCCTATTAATAAAAATAATGTGTGTAACTTTTTCATCACTAAACTCCACAAAGCGCTAAATAGATGCAAACTGTTAAAATAAGGGTGGTTTCCCTGCACCGAATTTGTAGCCTTCCGTGGAGTGGTTATTGGTTATACCCACTTTTTTACTGATTCAACGCAAGATATATGCCGGTTTAAGAAATGCGTTGTATATCGAATTGTTAGGTGAAAGTTGATAATTATCATGTTTTTATATGCTAATCCGGCGAGCATAAGGATGTACTTTGGATCTTGTTAAGCTTTGATTAAAAATTGCGCCAAGATTACGCTACAATATGGTGCGAGGGTGCCGCTTTGGTGCATGGTGGCGCAAATCTCCTAAGGGCTGGTGCTCCGAAATAGGGAGGTGCTCGTCAGTGCGTGGGGTGTTTCGATAAGCACACTTAATAGCATCCAATATTTTCGCAGCCCGCCATAACCTGCTATCGCGATAGCTGAGTACGTGAGTTATGATGGTCGCTGTGCCGACAAGCAAAGGAGCTATAACGTGGCGGTTATCTCGGTAAAGCATTTAAATAAGTCTTACCCCAACGGTTTTCAGGCGCTTAATGATGTGTGCCTAGACATTAATAAAGGTGAAATCTTCGCCCTACTTGGACCTAACGGTGCGGGTAAAACAACGTTGATCAGTACTATTTGTGGTATTGTTAATCCAACAAGTGGCAGCGTGGAAGTGGATGGTCACGATATCATCAAAGATTTCCGACACACGCGCAGTGCCATCGGACTGGTTCCCCAAGAATTGACTACCGATGTTTTTGAATCTGTCGCTGCAACTATGAAGCTTAGTCGCGGCCTCTTTGGTAAACCCGACAATCCAAAGCATATCGAGAAGGTGCTGCGAGATTTATCCCTATGGGATAAAAAAGACAGCAAAATTCTGAGCTTGTCTGGTGGCATGAAACGGCGGGTATTGATTGCTAAAGCTTTGTCTCATGAGCCGAGTATTTTGTTTCTCGATGAACCAACGGCTGGGGTTGATGTTGAGTTGCGCCGAGATATGTGGGATTTGGTCAGCCAGCTGCGCGATCAAGGCGTCACTATTATTTTAACTACCCATTATATTGAAGAAGCTGAAGAGCTGGCTGATCGCATTGGCGTCATAAATAAAGGCGAAATCGTGCTGGTTGAAGACAAAGCCGTGCTGATGAAAAAGCTGGGTAAGAAGCAATTAACCCTGCACTTACGCGAGCCGATATCCTCCATCCCTTCTGGATTGGGAGAGTATGATTTGGAGCTCGCGGCAGAGGGGCACGAATTGATTTACACCTTCGACGTGCAAAGCGAAGAAACCGGTATCGCTGGGCTGCTTAAAAAGCTGGATGAACATGCCATCGATTTTCGTGACTTGCAGTCGTCACAAAGCTCTCTGGAAGATATTTTTGTCAATCTGGTGCGAGGTCAATCATGAACTGGTATGCCATTAAAGCCATCTATTTATTCGAAATGGCGCGAACTTTTCGCACCCTGACCCAAAGCTTGGCTTCGCCGGTTATTTCAACATCGTTGTACTTTGTCGTATTTGGTTCGGCGATTGGTTCGTATATGACGGAGATCGATGGCATTAGTTATGGCGCTTTTATTGTGCCAGGCCTGATGATGCTGTCGATTTTAAACGAAAGCCTGTCCAATGCGTCATTTGGGATCTATATGCCCAAATACTCGGGCACCATCTACGAAATTCTCTCCGCACCAATCGGGCCAGTCGAGGTCGTTATGGGCTATGTTGGCGCGGCGGCCACCAAGTCTGTGATACTCGGTACGCTGATTTTGGTAACAGCGCGGTGCTTTGTGCCCTTCGAAATTGCCCATCCTTTTTGGATGGCCGGGTTTTTGATATTAACCGCCGTCACCTTCAGTATGTTTGGCTTTGTTATTGGATTATGGGCCGATGGGTGGGAGAAGCTGCAGATTATTCCACTGATGATTGTAACGCCATTAACCTTTTTAGGTGGAAGCTTCTATTCCATCAATATGCTGCCAGAATTTTGGCAAACCGTTACCCTGTTTAATCCGGTTGTGTATCTGATCAGTGGTTTTCGTTGGAGCTTTTATGGTGTATCGGATGTTAGTGTGGAGATCAGTTTGGGAATGACGCTGCTCTTTTTCCTGATTTGCTTGGGCTTGATTAGCTATATATTCAAAACGGGCTATCGGCTTAAGAGTTAGGTCGAGTTTACGCTCCCCCGAACGATAGTGCTCGCTCGGGGAGCGTATTTCCAGTTGAATGCATTGACGTTCTGTTATTAGAACGACGCTGCGATTTGAAGCACCAGATTATCAGCTTCGCTGTCGTCGTAATCCTCGTCTCGCCAAATCTCAATGCCCAAGCCCACATTTTCCATCAGCTCTGTTGATGCGCCGAGTGATATGCGAGTTTCTGGCAAAAAGCCTTCTGCATCATCGGTTGTCTGATAGGCAGTTGCTAAGGTCCAGTTGCCTAGATCAAATGATGCTTCAAGCTGTGTGGCTTCGATTTCGGCATCACCTAGATCACTGATTTCATCACTTTTCAGGTACTCTGCATTCAGATGAAAAGGTGCAAAGTGAAGTGCGCCATGCACGGCATAACCTGCGACTGCATCATCATCTATCGGTGATTCAACCAACTCGGCATCGCTTTCCAAATATTACCCAAGTAATCAGCGCCGATTGCTACGTTATCATTTTCAAACCCCAGTGAAAGACCAAAGTTTTCCAGGGTGCTTTGGTTGCTAGAGTCGTGGTCGCCATTGAAGACGAATGCTGATAGCGAGAGACCGCTTTGAGAAAATGTCAGCATACCCATGGTTTCACGGGTTTCACCCAGCTCTAAGGCGAGGGTATCGTTCACCAACGCTGTTTCGTATCGCCCAAAAGGAAGGTAATCCTGACCGAGAGTCAGAGACAGTGGGCTATTTAGCAGCTGGTCGATTGTTAGCGTAGCAACATCAATTTCCAGATCGGTATCGTCTTCCTCATATAAGGTTGCGACAAAAGCGTTCACATTAGGCGCAATTTCTGCTGCTAGTTCAAGGGCTACAGTGGCTACCACCAGATCGCTACTGGAGCCGTCTATATCATGATCGGCATAACTTGCTTCGACCTCGATGGTTCCGCCAAATTCAATGCGGTCATTAAACTCAGCTTGTGAAATTGCTGTCGGTGAAACTGCAACTATTGAAGCAATCATTGCCGATGTTTGGAGGGCAATTCTGGTTAGCATCATACTGTTTCTTCTATTTTTGGCTGATTACCGAGATGGTAAATGATAATGCGTCGTATTTAATTGATTTGAATCATATGACGCTACTGTGACAACTGTAGTTAACAGTGTTGGCTGTGGCTAGCCAGCTAGAGCAATTTTTGAGGGACTTCCATTAGAATTGAGTAGGCGTCAATAGCGTCTAGCCAAAGCAGGTTGACTTGCACGGAAACTGGTTTTAGGTGACTAGCTAGAGAGGGGTGCTGTTTGATGCTCGCTTGCTAGCGAAACAGATGGTGCCCAGGAGAGGACTTGAACCTCCACGACCGAAGTCACTAATACCTGAAACTAGCGCGTCTACCAATTCCGCCACCTGGGCATTCAGGATGGTATTTGAAATACCGGCGCGTATAGTAGCACCGGTTTTTTCAGATTGCACGTAGAATTATTAGGGGATTGTGTTGTTTGTGGCATGTTGTGTTGCATCTTCGTCAACGAGCATGAAAAGTGAGCAAAAGGCGCTCTATCGACTATAGTTAAGGTAGATAAATCTCGTACTTTTCAATTTATTTATGTCGCATTTATGTCGTTAAGTTTCCGAAATAGTCTGTTTTTGCTTCTGGTTGCGTTGCTTGGCGTTACCTTGTTTTCAACCATGTTTATTGTGTTGCAGGCGACTAATGAGCATATAAAAGCCAATGCAGAAGATGAGCTGGATATCGCTGAGCGCGTGTTTAGCGCGGTATTGGAGCAAAATACCACGCAGCTGCGCCAACGAGCGTCGTTATTGGTTGGTGACTTTGGCTTTAAACGCGCGATAGCGACTAATGAGAAGAATACCATCACCAGTGTGTTAGCCAATCATGGCGAACGCATTGGTGCCGATATGATGTTCTTGGTTCGGCCCGATGGTGATGTGATTGTCAGTACTCATGATTTAGCCGGGATTACCTCTGATATTCGTCAGGGGGTGGCTGATTCAGGGAGAAACTTTGTTTTATTAGTAGTGGCGGAAGAGCTTCCCTATAAAGTGGTATTGGTTCCGGTGCGAGCCCCTCATTTGATTGCCTGGGTAGGGCTGGGTTTCGTGATTGATCGTGGCTTGCTCGGTGAGCTGAAAGAAATTACTAAAACCGATATTGCTTTGGTATTTCAGAGTGATGCGGCTAATCCTGTTTCGGTGATTTCGACGATGGATGACCGGTTTCCAGCGTTAGATGGTAACGAAAAGGGCTTCTCGGAGGTGATGAGCCGCACTCTCGGGAGTTTGCAGCAAGATAATTGGTTAAGCAGCGAGGTCTCTTTGCGGGTTGGAGATAGTCAGCGGATTTCTGCGTTATTGTCGACATCGTTAACCGACGCGATTGCCGCTTTTCGCCCGTTACGTCATCAGGTGATTGGCGTCGGAATTGTGGTCATGGTGCTGGCTGCGTGTATCGCAATCCTGTTGGCTCGTCGAGTCTCGCATCCTATTGAGTCGCTGGTTAAAGCGGCTGTTCGCATCGCTGGTGGTGATTATTCTAACGAAGTCTGTCTAAAGGAGAGCAATGAGTTTGGTGTGTTGGGGGATAAGCTCAATGATATGCAACATGCTATCGATGCACGTGAAAAGCACATTAAATTTCAAGCCGGTCACGACCTGCTAACAGGGTTGCTCAACCGAAACTGTTTGAGTGATATCATATCGCGGCAGGTTAAAGAAAATCCTGACTACCGGTTCGTGCTTGGGGTATTGCAACTGGCCAACTATCAACAGCTGGATTATGCCTATGGGCGTCAGATTTCTGATCAGATTTTAATGCGTGTCGTTTTTTACATACGCCGCCTGTTTGGCAGCAACAGCAAGCTGGCTCGCTTGGAAGGTGCGCAATTTTTAGTGATATATGATGAGCTGGCCAGGGACGATATCAGCGATGCGGCCGATGACATGCTGGCAACGCTATCGGTTCCGATGGTGCTGGATACCATAGAAATCAGCGTTGAACCGGTGATGAGTTTTGTTTTGTATCCTGAGCAGGGTGATAGTTTTGATGAGTTATTGAGGCGTGCCTTGTTGGTACTTAACAAAGCGCAGCGCAATAGGTTGCCTTATGCTATCTATCAAAAAGGTGATGATGAAATCCATATGCGTCAGCTAAAAGTGACGAATCGTTTGCAGTACGCAATAGCCAACGAAAAGTTTGAGATGTATTTCCAGCCTCAATATTCGTTGCGCGAACGTAGGGTTCATCATGCCGAGGCATTAATTCGCTGGGAAGACGAGGAAATGGGGCGTATGTTCCCTGATGAGTTTATTCCTCTCGCCGAGCAGTCTGGTGCTATTTCACATATCAGTCGTTGGGTCTTTCATCATGTAGTGAGCCGTATCAGGCTGTGGCAGGAGCAGGGGATACGCTTGGCGGTTGGGATTAACCTTTCAGCAAAAGATATTTTGCAGGACGAGCTGGTTGAGCATTTTATCGAAACAGTGGAGTGTATGGAGGTCGATAAGTCACTGGTGGTGTTGGAAATTACAGAGAGCGCGATGATCAGTGACCCGAAAAAAGCCATTCGCCATCTTCAGACATTCTATGATCAAGGGTTCAAAATCTCGATGGATGATTTTGGCACCGGCTTTTCATCTTTGGCTCAGATGAAGTCATTACCCATACACGAATTGAAAATTGATAAGTCGTTCGTGCTGAATCTGGATACCAGCGAAGATGATCAGAAGATTGTTCGCTCTACCATTGATATGGCCCACCACTTGGGCGTGACAGTGATTGCAGAGGGAGTAGAAAACCAAGCGTCACTGAATATGTTGCGCGAAATGGGGTGCGATATTATTCAGGGGTTCTATTTGGCGAAGCCGATGCCCTTAGAGCAGTTTGATGATTGGTTGAAGGCTTTTGAGCCGGAGTCGTTTGATGGCAAGCCTACTAAGACTGCGGTAGTGGTATAGCCCAAAAAGATTTTTGGGCTATTTATTCGATGGCGGATTTGAATTGCTACCACTGTGGCTGTTGGACCAGCGGTGTGCGATATCTACGCAGCGTTTCAGATGAGCATAATAAGGCGTGTTGTCCTGTTTCAGTTGCTCTAGTTGGTGTAGCTGCTCGATGCTGTGTTGCATGTTAAGTTGTAAGTCTATCGGTTTTCTTTTCATATGCTCTCTTAGCGTTGAATATTCTGATCCGTAAGGACCGTCTTTTTATTTGCTTGAACTATCTATTGAACCGTCGGAATTTTGCCCACTTGGAACCTAGTTTCCAGCTTTGCTTTTCGCTAATATTTAGTTTAAGTGACTTGATGTGGAATGTTTGTAAGATATAG
>DFOV01000306.1 GCA_002376965.1 Gammaproteobacteria bacterium UBA3532 | reverse complement strand
AAAAGCGAGTGGGTCCATATATGGATTAGCGTAAGCGTAATCCACCAAAATTTATGCGGAATTGAATATTTAAACTAACGCGAAATTGATGGTTGAAACGGGTTTTTACCACGATGTGACTTGCTGGTTTGTGGTGGGTTACGCTGTCGCTAACCTCACCCTACTGGGGCTGGCTTTGGGGATATGGATATATTGGGTGGGATTGGATGCCTGACTGGCTTCCCTCCAGAAAAGTGTATCACTGGAAATTCGCGTTATAGGCCGCTCTACCACGATCAGAATATCTAATTCTAACCAAATATGAACTACACTTTTAGAACAGTCTACCCTCTGTTTGTTAACTAGTTCTTGGAATATCTATAAATGCATTCGTCTGGCTCTACCATGCCTCTCGAAAAAGAGCGCTTGTTTCATGCGTTAAAAAATAGCCTGATTTTTGGCGAGCTTCCCACGTCGTTGCTGACCGAGCTAACGGATATTATGCAAGTATCGGCAATCGCTGGTGGTGAGGCGTTGTATCGACAGGGGGAGGATTCTGATTCGTTGGCGCTGATTATTAGCGGGCGCTTTATTGTGCAGCAGCAACGCGAAGACGGTTCGACTGTCCGCTTGGGCGAAATTGGATCGGGGCGCTGTGTTGGGGAGTTGGGGTTGATTCTGCAGCAAACTCGCGCCGCCGATGTGATTGCTGTTCGCGATTCGACGGTGGCTAGCCTTAGTCGAGAAGATTTTGAGCAAAGGTTGGCTGCCCATCCTGTTGTTTTTAATCGCGCTATCACTCGACGGGTGTCGGAATATAGTGCGAGTAATACGGCGCGCGCGCCGAGCCTTGGGGCGACTAACTACGCCGTTGTCCCACTTGCCGCTCATCTAAATATATCCGAATTTTCCACGGCCTTGCATAAGGCGCTCTCCAAGCATTCGAGTGCCTATTATTTTTCTGCCCTAGATGGCGAAGCCTTTCATTCAGAGCAAGGCGCATCTGTTAACTCAAGCCATCATTTTAATGACCTTGAACAGCAACATCAGTATTTGTTGCTCGAAGCGACCTTTACTTCTTCATCTTTTGATTCGACAGCCTGGTCACAACTGGCGATAAGGCAGGCTGATCATATTATTTTGGTGGCAGAGCCTGAAACCGATCCATTGCAGTTGAATGTAGCGAATGACATATTGCAGGCATTACACAAGGTCGATGCCAAAATCAGCCTGGTGGTGCTACATCCCGAGCAGGCGGAAACGGCGCACGTTGATAGCCAATGGCATCAAGCATTTTCATTGCAACGCATATATCCTGTGCGCTTGGCTCGATCGGCAGAGATTGAGCGCTTTGCTCGCTTTTTAACCGGACATGCTGTTGGCCTGGTTTTAGGTGGAGGCGGAGCGCGAGGGATGGCCCATGTTGGCGTATTGGCGGCGCTGGAGGAAGCTGGAATCCCGGTGGATATGGTGTGTGGTAATAGCATGGGTGCGTTGATTGGGGCTCAGTATGCCAATGGCGTATCGCCGAATGCGCTGATCAGTTCAACCCGCCGCTTTATCCAAGGCGGGGAGCGTCCGACCTTGCCGTTCTTTTCGCTGTTGGCCGGAAAGCGAATCAAAAAAGGGTTAAGGCGTCTTTTCGGTAAAGTGCACGTAGAGGCGCTATGGCGACCTTTTTTTGCGGTGTCTTGCAACCTGAGTCGGGCCAGTGTGCATGTCCATGACTCGGGGCGCCTCTGGCAAGCGGTGTTAGCCAGCAATTCACCGGCGGGTATTCTGCCACCGGTCATTCTGGATGGTGAATTCTTTGTCGATGCCGCGTTGTTAGATAACGTGCCGGTAGCGGCCATGCGCGACCAAATTGGCTTTGGCACGCTGATCGCAGTTGATGTAGATGTTCGTGACGAATTGACCGTTGATCCGTCAATCAAAAAACTATCTCCCTGGCGCGCGATGCGGCAGTATTTTTTGCGCTCTAAAAAAGAGCGACTGCCGAATATCATGGATCTATTGAATCGTTCCGGCCACTTGGGCGGCTTGGCGCGCCGAGAGGCATCGATAGCCTTGGCTGATCATTACTTGCAACCTCCGGTTTCGCAATTTGGCCTGATGGCCTATGGTAAAAGTGAGGCCATTGCCGAGGCTGGGTATATCTATACCAAGCAGCATATCGCCGCTATAAAGCAATCATTACAACAATCACTTCAACATAGGCTGTAGTGCTCACGACTTTGGTGTATCGATTTTGTTTAAAATGACAGGTTCTCAGTTTAAAACGCCAGGTTCTAGCACTGAAAAGCAACCCACAATATATCCACTATCGCTGGCTCAGCAGCAAGTTTGGCTGGATCAGCAACTCCATCCAGACAGTCCGCACCTGACCACAGGCGGCTTAGGCTTTATCAATGGGCCATTAGAAATACCGCTATTTGAGCAAACCGTGGCGCAAATGGTGGCAGACAATGATGCCTTGCGATTGCTGCCACTGGCTGATGGCAGCCAGATGTTGGTTGAGCGCTGGGATGAGGTGTTGCTCGAATATCATGATGTTAGCGAGTGTGACGACAGCGAACAGGCCATCGTCAATTGGTGGCAAAATACCCATCCTTCACCTATCCCGCTAGATGGAATCCACAAGCCGTGGCATATCTATCTCGTTAAATCGACGGAAAGCCGCTACTGCATTGCGATGAAATACCACCACATTATGATTGATGGCTTCAGCACGGCATTAGCAATGAACACCATGAGTGTTATTTACACCGAACTGGCCAGAAAGCAGCACAATATCACCACCGATCCTCTACCGCTGCCTTCGATATATGCCGATGGCCAAACCAGTTACCTGCAATATATTGAAGAGTCGAATAGCTATTTACAATCGAAAGCGCTGGAACAAGATAGAAAGTATTGGCGTGGGCTCTTTCCTTCGTTGCCTGCGCCGTTGTTGGAAAAGCGTCGTTATCGCGTTGATATAGCCAGTGATAGATTACCTCTAGCGCATAATCATTATCATCATATCGCAGCTGATGACTATCAGGGGTTTCGGGATTTTTCCAAGCAACTGAAGGCAACCACTTATCACCTGTTTATCGCTGCCGTGAGCATTTACTTTGCACGGATATACAATAAGCAACAGGTTGTTATTGGGGTGCCAGTGCTTAATCGTGGTGGCAAGCGCTATAAATCGACTTTAGGTATGTTTGTGGTGATCATGCCGTTAAAAATTACGATAGAGCCGGATGCAACTACCGAGTCGATTGTGGCGCAGATTGTTGCATCGCTACGCAGCAGTTATCGCCATTCGCGCTATGCCGCCAGTATGCTTGGGCAAGATTTGGATATGGTGCGGCAGGGGCAAGATCGCTTTTTCGATATCACGTTTTCTTTTGAGGCGACCAACTACCACGCGCATTATGTGGATGCCCCCACCAGCGAACCGCGGCACACCTTTGGCGACCATGCGCGATATCCGCTGTCGATTGCGATCTGTGAGTTTCATGACAATGAACCGGTAGAAATGGTGTTGTCTGGCCATGAAGCCTATTTTAGCCATGACGAAACCATCGCGCTGGGGCGCAATCTTCAATATCTGGTTGGCCAAATGCAGGCCGCCCCCGACATGATCTACCGGCAATTAAGCCTGTCACCAATAGACGACTGCATGTTAAAAAGCTCGCCCTCTCAAACTACGCAAAGGCAAGAGCCAGATACCATCGTCGCGCTGTTTGAGAAGCAAGCGAGCCTGCAACCAGAGGCTGTTGCGATACGCTGGATGGATTCGGGCTATATGCTGACGTTAAGCTACCAACGGCTAAATCAGCAAGCCAATCGCCTTGCTCGTCATTTGCAGCAAGAGGGCGTTAAGGCGGGGAGTGTGGTTGCTGTTGCCTTGCCACGTCAATCCGAGACTATTGCTGCCTATATAGCCATCGCCAAGCTGGGCGCGGCGTTCTTACCCCTCGATCCCGAACAGCCAGTCGAGCGCTTGGAGCAACAATTAGCCAGTAGTGAAGCTATTTTGCTGATTTGCCCTGCAGCGTTAGATGTTGCGGATAAGTCGCTGAATATTAAACGCCTTGATTTAACCGAGCTGCAAGATTGCCTCAATGATTCGACACTTGCCGACGATAATCTCGCTTATCAATCAAAGAGCAATGATCTTGCCTATGTGCTCTACACTTCAGGAACAACCGGAACGCCAAAAGGCGTCGCGGTAGAGCATGTTGCTTTGGCGCACCGCTTGGCATGGTTGGCTGACATCTTCGCTTACACCTCTGATGACATCGCGCTGCAATCCATCCAACTGACATTCGATCCAGCATTGCTGGAAATATTCTTGCCGCTGACCACCGGTGCCAGTGTGGCATTGGCCGCGCAAGGAAAGGTGTTACCACAGGATTTGCCCAGATTGGCCAGCGAATTTGGCGCGACCAGTATGATCTTTGTCCCCACCACCTTGGCTTATTTCAATCAACGGGTGGCTGAATATCCTGACCTGAAACTGCGGGTTGCGATTAGCGGTGGCGAAGCGCTCTCTCAAGAACTCGCCACTGAGTTTGTTCGGGCAACCGGTGCCTGTTTATACAACCTCTATGGACCAACAGAAGCATGCATTTTCGCCTGCGCCCATCTTGCTGATCCCAACGCAAAAGCGGATTGGGTGCCTATCGGTCAACCCGTTGCTGGCAGTGAAATATCTATTCTCGATGCCTGCCAACGCCCTTTGCCCAGAGGCTGTATGGGGGAAATCGCTATCGGTGGTGCTGGACTGGCACGAGGTTATATCAATAACACAGCCATGACCACCGAGCGTTTTGTTGAGGGCACATTTGCCCAAGGACAAAAGCTCTATCGAACGGGGGATATCGGTTTTATCGATGACAAGGGCCAGCTTCAATTTGTTGGGCGCAATGACGAGCAAATTAAACTACGTGGCCAACGCATAGAGCCGCAAGAAATCGAAATGCGCCTAGCGGAACAGGCTGATGTTGTGGCGGCAGCCGTCAAGGCCATCGACAATAACCTGCATGCCTGGCTGGTGATGGATAAACCACTAACCCCAGATGCAATAGCCGAGATAAAGGCCGCACTGCAGAGCAAATTGCCTGCTTATATGATCCCTGTCTTTTTCCATCCGCTGGATGCATTGCCACGCCAAAGCAGCGGCAAAACAGACTATGCATCGTTACAGCCATCGGCCACAGCCCTGGATTTGGCAAACAAAGCACCGCTGTCTTCATCATTGGAAGCAACGCTTTTGGCCATATGCCAGCGCGTGTTAAATAACCCTGGCATTGATGCTCACAGCCATCTTTTTGACCACGGCGCAGATTCATTAGCCAGCCTGCGCCTGATTAGCGAGATCCGCAGTAAAACGGGCAAAAACGTACCCTTTCCATTGTTGCTGCAAAACCCAACGGTGGCGTCGTTGGCTGTGGTGCTGCAGCAACTCAGGCCACCAACGCTGGTTAACCTGCGCTTTAATAAAGATAAGCCAACGATTTTTCTGGCGGCATCCGGGCATGGCGATAGCCTGCGTTTTGAGCATTTGGCCAAAGCGTTGGGCGCTGAATATTCTATTTTTATGCTGCAACCTCCGTCTCAGACTGGTGACGGCAAAGCCAACTTTGCATTCAAACGCATAGCAGAGCACTATGCTGATCTGATTCAGCAACACCATGCAGGCCAGCCAGTGGTGCTGGCTGGGTTTTCTATCGGCGGCATCAGCGCCTTGGAAACGGCACGCATGTTGTGTGATCGTGCATCGATTAAGCCTGATAAACTGATTCTCATTGATACCGCCTTTCCCATGCTACGGCGACTGCTCCCTAAGGCATGGCGAGCGGCGAGCTTTGTCATCAACAAGCTTGGCTGGCAGCAACGAACCATAGCCAATCGCCCTTTAGGATCATGGTTTAACGATCAAGGATTAAGCGAGCAGGTTTATGCACTGAGTAGCTACCAGCTAAAGCCCGTCGAGCTATCAACCACATTGATCCAATCATCCAAACTGGCCCGCTGGCGCTTTTTCCTATTTAAACCGTGGCAATCGTTATTGGGAGAGGTGTTAACTATCGAGACGGTGGCAGGCGACCACCGCAGCATGTTTCGGAGCCAGCACATTGGTGAATTGGCCAAGATGGTTAAAAAAGCGGTGGCTGGTTGAGTTCAATGGTTGAATTGTGCGCGACTGGCTGAATGCGTTGGCATGTCGAAATTGGTCTCGCCGAGGTGCACTTTTGATGAGCAGAACAATTGGCGGTATTTAGTCAGGCGATGATGAAAGCAAGTTCATCAGTTCAGGCAATGTTAGCTTGGGAATAACGCTATCAGGTAATCGGCTATTTGGTGATAGGTTATACACGTCCAATACCCCTTGCTGGATCAGTTGGCGCACAACCATAAATGACGGAAGAATGGCCGTATCGTAATCACGAACAACATGCGAAGGCGCTTTGCGATGATTGCTTTGGTAAAACCTTAAAGCGCTGCCGTTACTTCCTAAATCCATGCCCAGTATACCAATGGTGCTAAAGCCTAATCCATAGGCCAGCTGTAAGGCAAAATAGACAATGGTATGGGCGGTAAATACGCCTTTTTCCGGGTTCAAAGAAAAGCCCACTTTGCCTGTATGGGTAACGATTTCTTGATCGGTGGATGCCAGCTCCACGATTTCGCGGTATGTCAGTATTTTTTGATTATGAGGCTTGAAATGGTTCTCGAACACACTAAATTGAATGGCTTTCAACCAGCCTGGTTCAATTAGGCATATTTCATTCAGTACGGCGGGGGTAAAAAATGCATGAGGGCCTGCCTCAACGATCTTGGTAATAATATCGGGGTGTTCA
The DNA here is from genome assembly GCA_002376965.1 of Gammaproteobacteria bacterium UBA3532. Lineage (GTDB taxonomy): Bacteria > Pseudomonadota > Gammaproteobacteria > Enterobacterales > UBA3532 > UBA3532. Next base: position 5,610 of record DFOV01000306.1, on the reverse strand, counting down.
CGGACAAAGGATTGATCGCTGATCACATAAAAGTCAGGACTAATTCCTTGTTCCTCAAACTTTAAAATAGAACCATTCACACCAAAGCTCGTATGGTTGCTAATCGCCTGAATATCCATCTCCCGCAACGAAGGCCCAGAAGCCACAATAAATGCTGCGCGATTTGTTTGTTGTTGTTTTAGAAGGTTAATCGGCGTCGCTTCATTTAACTTGTTCCCTTTCCAGAAAACCCCTTTATCAGAGCCGGTGTATACCAGCTTGAAACGCGGGTCCAGCTCAGCCATATGGCGGTAATACCGACCCCACTTGTGGCGTAGCCACTTGGTCCTGGCGTGTCTTTTTAGCAGTGATAATTTCTTTTTCATTGACGTTTTTGATGTGTTTGGCGACCGAGAATATGGTCGCACCTTTTCATGACCAAGTTCAATAATAGTGTTTGTGGCTGTTTATCAAAAATAAGACGTGTATGGCCGCTACCATATTAAGGTGGGAAACATGGCCATGGCTCGACACTATTACAGAGTGCGATACAGTGAAATTTCTGATAATTTAACTGCTCGAATTGAACCACCAGTAAGTGTTTACAGATACATGGATTGGATTTTTGTTGGCGCACTAGCCCTAATCGCTGTTGCCTGCTTTAGCTACTCAGCAGTCAGAAAGTACCGCTTATTCCAGAAGCGACTTGAAAATCCCTATGGCTGTTGCGTGTTTCTCGATTTTGATGGTGTTCTTCATCCTGGGTTTGATGAAACATTTATTCACATTCCAAAGATCAATCGCTTTTTAAAACGTAACCCTCATGTCTCTGTTGTAATATCGTCTTCTTGGAGGGAAGGGCGCGAGCTGGAGTCCCTTAAGTTGATGTTCGATAAATCCATCCGTGATCAGATTATCGGCGAAACTCCTGTGCTAACAGCCTTGAATCGACAGGCCGAGATTGAGCAATTCTGTAAACTAAACAAGGTTGGACAGTATATTATCCTGGATGACGACGAGCGGTTGTTTGGGTTTGACTGCAAAAATCTGTACATGGTGAATCACCATACCGGCCTTACTGGTTCGGATTTTTCTAGTTTGTATGGTTGGGCTAGGAGGGCTGCGCGAGGCCTGTAAGTTTGGCTGAGTTTTGTGATATCAATGAGCTGCGGAAGCTTAGCGTATTTTTGGGGTTCGCTTTGTCATGGGAATTATATAGACTGAAGTTATAGTGGGGCTTGGCGTTGAATTGGATAGCTAGGCTCAGACAACATAAGTGGACGAGATATGCGAAATGATGCCGCCGAAAACAATCTATTACGTTTGTCGTTTATTAAGCTATGAGCAGCATAGAGGATTGGTACAGAAAAGAAGTAGACGAAGATGATGTCTTCGGTGCTGGTATATGTTCTTGTGCTCAGCCTGGATACCATATTGAATGTCAGTGGCGGATTTTAGCTATAAGGGCTAAATTTGAAGAAAGTGATAAAAAGCTTCTTAAGAAGTACGCTGTTAGTGAGCATTATGGTGTATCGAAGAATAATCAAGAAGAATTTAAATTAGCGTGTAAGAAGCTAGCGGAACGCCTCCAGCAGAAACTAGAGTTTGATGAAACAAAAGTTATTGAGAATGAAAGCTGGTGGTTTATCCCTCATGGTTGGATTGGTGTTTTAGGATTTATTGTCGAAAAAGAGTCCGATGATATTTATATTATAGGTTCTCGAACAGAGCCTGAATTTGATGCTTACGCATATTGGCATGGCATCGAATGGTATTCTTCTGGGCATGGTGAATTGTATGAAGCGCAAACGTAACATATAAAAATAGCTCGCACTCCCAGCCGCGACCTTATTCAATTGCTGGACAAGCCCAGCTTCTAAAGCAGGAAGAACTTATTAGTAAGGAAAAACAACGAGGGGTAAATAGGCATTTATCGCTTAGTGCCAGATGGCGGCATCCTGATAGGAGCGTATGATCTTTCCGCCACTCCCAAGCCTGTAGCTAAATACACACGGATATAAAAACAATTTTATTAAAAATGTCAGTCTTTACCTATTGAACAATAGTAAAGACTTGCTATTCTTTACTATATGGTTTTTAGTAAAGAGGCTGATATGGCTAAAGTTAGTGCAAAGAGACAAATCACTTTACCAGTAGAGCAATGTATTGCTGCTCATATTAATGCTGGCGATTACGTGGATAGTTTTGTTGATCGGCAAGGCGTCATTTCTATTGTTAAAAAGCAACCGGGTGCAGCGAAAGGTTTGCTCAAAGGTATCACGACTAACCCTCAAGTTAGTGAGCAAGCGTCGTTAGAGAGTGCCTTAGATACATGATCGCAATTGATACCAATATTTTGTTACGCTACTTATTAGAAGACGACGAAAAGCAGGCGAATAAGGCTGCTAAATTGATTTTGGGTGCTGAGCCTGTGCTTATCACTGATGTCGTGTTGACTGAAACGATTTGGACGTTGAAAGGTAAGCGTTACAACCTAAGCAAAGAGCAAATTATTGATGTGGTTCACGCGCTATTTGCAGAGCCTAATTTAACCTTTGAAGATGGCCAGGCAGTATGGGGCGCATTAAAAGACTTTACCAACGCTAAACCCATCAAATCAGGTGGCAAAACAAAGCAAGCCGATTTTCCAGATGCACTCATTGTTAACAAAGCAAAGCGTCATGGTCAGTTAAACAAAAATGAAGTATCCGCTGTTTTTACGTTTGACAAAGCAGCCCTAGAAATAGATGGCACAAAACAACCTTAGGGTTTATTGGCAAAATATGCCGCGATTCCAAACACTAGCTATTCATATTTAGACATGCCTAATTTTCAACCAAACTAAAGATCATCCCCCCAATATCTGCTAACATGCAGCCATCATTACAAGAGCTAAACACGCCATACATACCGAACAACGGAGGATAGTTGGATGAGTGAATTGATGGAGCCACAAGTATTTGACCCAAAAGCCGAGAAGCCGGTTATTGCTGAGTTGACGGGTGATCTGGATGCCAATAAGATTGTGCTTATCACACCTCCTTATGAACGTATTGCTAAAGGCTATGAATTTCTTAAAGAAGTCACCAACCGTGCGCCAACCTTGGGTCTGTTGCACCTGGCGGCATCAGTTCGAGAAGAAGGCTATGAGCCTAGCATTATCGAAAGTGATATTTTCGATATGTCGCCCGATGATGTGGTGGATGAAGTGGTTAAACAGCGCCCGGCGTTTGTTGGTATTACATTGTTTACCGTTGGGGTGTGGGTGGCATCGCAAATTGCGCTTAAATTGAAACACCGTTTGCCCCATGTGAAAATCTTTGTCGGCGGGCCACATATCTCATCGATGGGGGCCGAAACCATGGAGCGCTTTCATGAGTTTGATGTGGCGGCCTTAGGTGAAGGCGAAGAAATTCTTATTCGCTTGCTCGAAGCCTATAAAAAACAACTGCCACTGAATGATGTTCCTGGCATTATCTTCCGAGATCCTAATTACATCACCCCGAAAATTGTTAAAACACCCAAGCTGAAAATCACCAAAGTGCTGGACAGGCTGCCGATGCCTGCTTGGGATCTGCTACCTGAGTTTCCAAAGGCGTATAAACCAGCGGCTTATGATTATCCTCATGCGCCGGTTGCGTCTTTTGCTGCGTCGAGGGGCTGTCCTTTTCATTGTAAATTCTGTGATACCTCCACCTTCGGGGCCAGTGTTCGCGCCTACACGCCTGAACGGGTTTTTGAAATCATGCAGCATTTGCAAAACACCTATGGCATTAAACACATGACCTTTGTTGATGATCTGTTTACGGCAAGTAAGGTGCGTACCACCGCCTTATGCAACCTGATCATCAACAGCGGTATGAAAATGACATGGAGCTGCGCGTCGCGTGTGGATGTCGTCAATGCTGAAACCTTAAAACTGATGGCCAAAGCCGGATGTTGGGAAATCAGCTTCGGCTTGGAGACTGGCTCAAACGAACTACTCCAGAAAATGGACAAAGCCGCCTCGATAGAAAAATCGAGACAGGCTTTACAATGGTGTGCCGATGCAGGCATCCGAACCAAAGGCTTGTTTATGCTCGGCTATCCTGGTGAAAACAAAGACACCATCGCTGAGACCAAGCAGTTTCTATCGGAAGTGCCGATGACCATCATGCACCTCACCAAATTCACGCCATACCCCGGCTCGCCGATTTATAAAGATATCTACGGCACCAGTATTCGTGACGATCATTGGGAGAAAATGAACGGCATGAACTTCTTATGGTGCCCCGATGATTTAACCCAAGAAGAGCTGGATGCCAATTACAAACAGATTTTGTGGAGCTTCTACGGACAACACAAAATAGGCATGTACTACCTCAAATTCACCTTAAAACGCCCGCAGCATTTCCTACGCATCCTCAAGTTCTTGACGCTGATGATGAAATGTAAAATAAGGGATGCTATTCAAAAACGTATGGGTACGCGGGAAGAGGTTACGGTTAATTTGTAGGGTGAGCATACGCCTAAGTTGGGGAAATGTATTTCTGCTTTATACGTAATACAAACACCCTGTGTATAAGGAATATCTAATTATTCTGTAGAAGTATAGGTTATAGCCTTGTTTTTAGGGTTCAAGGAGCCTTCGTGCAAAGGCTTTATGCCATTTATTTAAGGAGAAGCAAATATGATTTTGGGAGTAGCATTAACACCCAAAGGGTGGTTGGCTGTTCTCTTCACCGCTCTTATCGCGATGTTGGCCCCGCTCGTTGCCATTGAGGCTATAGCTAATAATTTTTCTGACCCATGGAGAATGGCTATAGTTTTGCTTGGTTCTTATGTTCTTTGGCCTGCTGCTGTGGCTTGGATTTATAAGCTTAAGCTGCGTAAGTCAGGCAAAGGAAGCATGATATTTTATTTTTATGTTGGCTTTTACTTTCTTATGTTTCTTGCTTTTCTAAGCAAAGCATTCAGCGGTGAAAGTAGTTGGAATGATTATCTTGGTGTAGTAGTGCTTGGAGCTGTATCTTCTTCCTTAATTTGGTTTGCGCTTAATACTCGTAGAAAAAATTCTGATAATATAGCAAGGTCTCAAGCAGACAGGTATGAGGTTGAACGTTCAAAAGCTATTCGACGTCAAGCAGAGGCAATTTTGTTGGCTGAAGAAATGAAAAAGCAAAAGAATCAGACATAAAAGTTGCCTTCTGTCCGCCGGAAAACTTTGAGCCGTTTTCGGCCGCAGGATACGAGCCTAACAGCCCCAAAAAACCGAGAGCACAGCCAGATTGAAAGCGTACCAGTATCATGAAAAGTCAAAAGAGAAAAGTCACCAAGGCAATGATTTATCGCTCAGTCGCAAGCTCGACGGCGATCGAAACAGGTGCTTCAGTTCAGTCCATTGAACAAAAACTTAAAGTTAACAAACAAAAGTATATGGGCTTATTGCTGGCTAATTAACTCTGTCTTTTGCAAGGCTTTCATAACCGCTTTTCTGAAGACTCCTTGTTATGAAACCCTCGTGTTCGCACACATGGGGATTAGAAGAGCGAAAAGTGTTAATGGCCGCTCCACTAGCGGCCAACAATTTTGATCCACCTTTATTGGTAGTCCGCGTAGGGTCGGTTAGCGATAGCGTAACCTACCATTTTT
>DFOV01000385.1 GCA_002376965.1 Gammaproteobacteria bacterium UBA3532 | reverse complement strand
CGTGATCTGGTGAACGGAATGGGTCGTCGCTTGCTTAAACTGATCCGCAATTGCCTCGTCCTCAAACACTCTCACCGTACCAGGCGAACAGCGCATGTAGGCCGCGTCGATGACTATCGTATGATCGGAACTCGCGACCCACTCCAAAAGTTCATAGCTCAGTGTCCCAGCGTCAATGCAAGATACATTTGAATAAGACTTTAGCAGGGGTTGCAGAGCACGAACCGCGTGCACACCAACGCCATCATCTCGCTGCAGTAGATTTCCAACACCAATGATAGCGTAGCGCTTAGCCGCATTTTTAATTTGGTCAATTGTTGGTGTAGTTTCTAGTGATAGCATCGGTATTTTCCTTATTAGCTATGAGGTGCTGGAATTGACCAGCCAATCACAAAGAATAAACAGAGAACGATCACCGATAGACCAAGTAATTTTGTTGACCTAATGCGTTGACCTGTGCTTTGACGCATCACGAGTTTGATCACGATTATTGTTTGGATCAGGTAATAAAGTGCAAACCCTTTTGAAGCGAGATTAATAATTTCAAATACGTTAGATGACCAAACTAATATACCTGCGATGGCGATAACTAAAACGTAGTAAAATTGGGGGGAGATAGGTAAATGGAAAAGCTCTTTTAAGAGGCCTCCGCCACCGATAGTATCGGCTAATGCTGCACTTAACTGACTTGCCGTGGCGGCAACCAGTAATAAAATCGGCAATACCCATATTGCTTGCCCTAGGGTGTAGCTAATCGTTGTTTCGTTTAATTCCGTGATCGGAAAATTCAGGAAAATAGGACACGTTAGACCGATAAAAACAACATAGAGAAAAATAGCGATCCACTGAGCATAACGACTCGCTTTAATGCGCTGTTCTGGCGTATAGTTATTCCCCATAAAACGGGTTGTCTCGAACCCTTGCGTTACCATGAGCATCCCTGCGAGCATGCTAACAGTTTCAAAATGGCTCAATGCCTGTATCGCTTCATGTTGAAACCAAGCACTTTGTACTTGTATGTCGTAGGTTGCCAGCGCTGCGAGCACACCTACTATAATAGCCAACTTTATTGTCACGGCGAATAGCTCAATGGTCTCTAGCCCCCTAGCACCTCGAAGCCAAGCGACCACCATAATGATGACAAGCAACCCACTGGTAAACAGTTTGATGTACGTCGTATCAGAGATAGATAAACGATCAAAAACAAACGCTGCAAACAAACTAATATAAAACGCCACGGAAATGGCATATGCCGCACCAAGCGCCCATTGACTTGCTTTTTCAAGCGTCATAATACTGCTTTGTTGATTGCTAGCTAGCTCAGGTTCTGCGTGGCGTATATTGAAGCGAATAACCGACCCCAGCGCATATGCCAGAATGGACAACAACACTATTCCAAGCAGTGCCCATTTCCCCATTACCGAATGCAGCAGTGGTGCAATGATCAAAAAGCCACTACCAATAATGGAAGCCAACGGTGTGACTGTTGCTCGCCATTGGAAAGATTGTCGTAAGCGAGGCAGACACAATACTATTGCGATCAGCACCGAGGTTGCGAGCGCAATGGAATTTGTGATCACAGTTTGTACCCCTTAATGGTGTTTATACCACCCGGCACGCTTAATATCGTTCCAGGACGTAGATTGATGGCAGGCATAGCATTCCTCAACTTTAGCTTTAGGCTCGCCTGCCACTTTGGCGGAAATCATTTTAAAATGCTGCATATAGTGACTGGGCGGCGCTTCATGACATTGATTGCAATCACGTGATTGACTCGACGGGTGAATAAACTTTGGCAATGACCATTTGTCTGTGCTGTGACACTGCACGCAATCCTCTCCAAATAGACCTAAATGGCGATCATCGTTGCTGTGACATTGCGTACAATTTAATAAGGCTTCTTTATCACTGACCTCAGGGTGCACAAACAAGGGCTCAGGAGTTTGTTTATTCGCTAGTATGTTCTCCAAAAACGCCATGGTGGCAGCGCCCTCGTCAAACGGGACATTTGGGTTGGGGAGCATATTGAAACCAATGTCGACTAACGCTATATGGCTCATGAGCGAAATGTTGGCCGATTCACCTTTGTGCTCTACATGGCAACTTGCACATTCTTTGATGTCGGTATGAAATGCAGTGGGTTGACGCGCAACGATATGCGTATCATTTGCATGACACGCCACACATTTGTCACGCTCAACGCCCTTCACCGGTGTGTGACAACTCAAACAGTCATCCGCGAGAAAGGCATGTGCTTTATTGAGTGAACCGGGTTCAACCATTTTTTCCCATGGAATTTGTGCGCTATCTTCAGGCATATGAATGAAATGACTGACGCCAAAGCCAGCAGCAACTAAGCCAAGAACGATTATTATCCATTTCATCATAACCAGCGCAGTCCAAAGTAAACTTCACTGAAAATGTGAAAAAACAGGACTACATAAAGTGTCATTGAAATCACGATGTGAAATTTTAACCAACGAGCAAACCACACCTTCGCGGTGTCATGAATGAGAATGCTGTACTCAACATCGGAAATTGTATCAATGATAGAAAGAACCTGGCTTTCTTGTTTGAACAATTTACTTTGTGCTGAAGTAGGCACATTTAACGTGATGTAAGGAATATGTCGTGCGGATGTTTGGGCAAACGTCGAATATCTGTCATCACAGACTGCGTCTTTCAACGCCTGTTTTGCGTTAGAAAGCGCAACGTGGAGTTCATTTACTTGGCGCTTTTTCTCTTTCACATTCGATGAAATAAGACCGAGTACATATCGACCCACAAACCCACTGATCACAACGACCATCATAAAGATAACAAGCGAAACTCCGGTAGCACTATCAAAACGATGGGCACTATGGATCAGCGCTAGAATAGGCCCCAGCACACCAGCATAGATATGTATACGCAGGAGCGTTGGCATAGCGATGTGCTTCGTCACGACTTTCTTAAGTGATTTGTTACGCTTAATGGTCATGTATACCAATGGGATAAGCATTAATACCGAAGCGCTTAAACCCACGCCAAATCCAATAAAACTGCCTGGGAATGCTGGGTCTCTATGCCATAAAAAACCGAGCCATAGCAGGATCATTAGGACAACCAAGCTGCTTACAATTGTGCGCTCTTGAGAATTCATTAAGCCTCAACCTCCACATCAGATTTAGGGATAGCTTGGCACGCCAGAATATACCCACTGAGCTTATCTTCAGGCTCCAGCCCATCATCAACCTCCATATCGACGTCACCACGTAGCAGTTTCACCTTACAACTCCCGCACGAACCCGCTCTGCATGAATTCTCTATATCTACATCGAGTCCATCAGCGACGTCTAATACGGTCTCATCCGGACCCGCGTGGGCTTCGACGTCTGAAAGACTAAACCGTACTTGTCTGTTGTTGCCTGCGTTGGTGTTAGTGGCTAATTGAGGTTTAACGGGAGCGGGCTCTGGTTTAGCAGCCCCAAACGCTTCGGTTTTAATATGCGTGTTAGGCATACCCAATTCGGCTAGCATTTTTTTCGTAGCATCCATCATTGCAGGAGGCCCACAAATATGCGCAGTTTTTGAGGCAATATCTGGCACAAATTCGTTTATCATTGCGGATGAAAAGCGGCCTTGGGGCCCCATCCAGGATGTACCCTCTGCTTGAGTCATACTGACCAGTACTTTTAACCGAGGATGACGTGCTTGCAGATATTTTAATTCCTGTTCAAAAATAAAGTCGTTGGACGTTCGCGTACAAAACAGAAAATAAATATCACCGTCCCAGCACGTCGTCGTCAAGTAGCGGACAGCGCTCATCATCGGTGTGATCCCCACTCCCCCAGAAATCAACACCACGCTGTTTGAACCATGACCATTGAAATAAAATTTACCGCCGGGGGCTTTAATTGAAAGCGTATTTCCTACCTCAACCGCGTCATGCATATAACGAGAAACCACACCGAACTCCTCTCGCTTTATCGTAACTTCAAAGTAATACTGTTCAGTGGGCGATGATGCAATGGTGTATGAGCGCTTAACTGGCTTTTCAAAACCATCGATGTTCAGTGTGAACGTGACAAATTGACCTGGTTCGAAATCAAATGGAATGGTTTGTCCATCTGGGCTGGCTAGACGTAACGTTTTAACATCATGGGTTTCATTAAAAATCGCGGTTACTACCATACCGCCACTAAACGTGCCCTTGCGCGATGAGGCAGTGGATGACAATGCTGGCTCGCTACTTTGCGCAGGTGCCGAAGCATGCTGCTGGGCAGCCGGATTAGATTCGACAACAGAGGAAACTTTTGTCGTTGGCGCAGATGTGCTTGCGGTGTCAGTAGACTTAAGCTCTTCGAGCAGCGCGGCAGCTCTGCGCATCTTAAATCCATACACATACACCATAACAATTGTAAATATGAGTAAAACGAGCATCACTGCGCTGTGAAACGGTGTCATACCAAATAGGGTTGAAGTACCTTTTTCCGGCGCACTGGGAAGCAAATTCATTTGTGACTTGAACCAGGTTAATGCCACTCTTCGTGGTTCTTGCCCGTCTTGTATGGCACGTTTCGCAGCAAGACCACTGTCAAAATGGGCTATACCCTCTTTAACTGTTTCAACAGCCATTTGCATTTGGGAATAGTCATCAGTGGCAGCTGCGCGGGCAAGCCAATCAAAACCTGTAGCAAGTTGCTCACTTCCTTGTTGCATTCTTGCGGTTGCTTTAATCAGAACAGTCTCTCTTTGTTCGGGTGTAGCTGAATGCATGCGCATTAGCGTGGGATAGAGATCTTTAGGTTTGGGTGCACCCATTTTCTCCATCATTTTATCCATGCCTTTTGCCATACCGGATCCCATCATGGCGTCAGCATTGCCCAGCGGTCCTTTACCTTGTGTAGCAGTCGGCAAAACATCCGTATTAGCGTTGACAGTGGGATCATTGGTAGCTTCAGGATGGTGGCTCGCATGCTCACTATCCTCTGGCTGTTGCTGTGCGTAACTGCTCGTCGTTGCGAATAACAGCATAACGTTCAAAATGACGGCGTAACGCAGAAAAAATGATGTGTGTGGCCACCACATGCTCATAACTCACCTGTTTGTTCGGCCATCCACAGGCTATTTATCTTAGCGATCTGAGAGGGCGTTAATACTGATACCGCTTTCCCTACCGATGTAATAAACTGCAACCGCAAGGCGCTGTTTGTGGCTTCTATTTCAGCAATGGTGTCTTTGATATTGTCGTATTGAGGTAGCCCCTGAGCGGTCAATTCCCACAACGATGCTTCTAACGCACTTCGCTGCAGCGTAAAGCTTTGTTGAGTAGACTCCCATTCAGTTCGGATCGTGAGAAGCGTTTGGTACTGACCATCGGTCAATTCGAGTGTCTCTTTGTGGTTTAAGAAAAAAGCTTGCTCTCCAACGTGGTATAAATGCAGCGCTCCACTGACACCGGGTAAGCTTTCATTTAATGGAGAACCAGATATCTGTGTTTTATTTTGTTCAGGTGGTGTACCCATCATTGAGCTGTTTTTCATCATCATTTTGCACATCATTCCCATGCACGATTTCCCGCGCATTGGCATCATGCCTTTATTCTTACTCTTTCCCATTTTCATTGTGTTTGTTGCTGAAAGTGGCATTGATGATGTATTGAGTGAAACACTGGTATCACTCGGATTTACACTCTCATTGCTTTTTGGCTGGGTCGCTAATGAATTGTCTAACGAGCGCAAAGCGGTTTGGATTTTAGCGAAGTCATCAACGTTTAACTCAGGCTGAGTTTCTTTAGTTTCTGATGAATTGTTTTTTTTGTCTGGCTCAGTACTTTGTGGTACTGCTGAGCACGCGGTTGTGAATAAGACACTCACTAATACCAGCGTCACAATAACCGCTATACGGTAGGGTTGGTGATAAACTCTATTATTCACAACGGCATACTCCTAATTAAAATATTAATCAAAAACCACGGTCAAACTCGACCATGTCATAACGCGTAATTTCGCCATCCAGCACAATAGCTTCCGCGAAGTGCTTATCCTTAGTTTTTCCAAGACGAATTTTCCCAACGAACTCTCGTGAATAGCTGTTTTCACCTTCTGAGATTGCTGTAGGGTCGTAGACAGTTCTATAGACATTAAAAACTTGATGTTCCTTCAAACCATCCGTATCAGATACACATACCACTGCTTGCTTATCATCGACTGTAACAACTTGCCCACTCATGATGTAGTCGTGATAAACCTGGCTTGCGCATCCTCCGAGGAGTCCAACTGACAAGACTACAATTGAAAAAAACTTAATTAATTTATTCATGTAAAATTCCTGTGATTATTGAAATAAGCGAGACAGCAGGTCACCTCCTGCCTCGTAACGTGGTGATTAGCTCTATTTGTGTTTATGTATTGGTTTAGACTTTTCAGCGGTGTGCCCCATCATTTGGCTCATCATGTCTTCCATCATCGACATACGCTGTTCCATCATTTTCATTTTGTCTTCGGTGGACATATCAGTGTGTTTGTGTTTCATTCCTTTTCCCGCTTTCATCCCCATCGAGTCGCTTCCTTCCATCATGCCCATCATGTCTTGCATCTTTTGGGCATGCTCATGCAACATGGCTTCGCGCTTCTCCGGATCCGATTCACTCTTAACGGCATCCAATACTGCGCGCATTTCTTCCATATGCGTCTGCATCTTTTGCATCATCTGACCATCCATCATCGGCATATCAGATTTGTCAGTCTGTTGATATGCAAAAGAAGTCGCTATTGGCGCAACGACTAAAGCACTGGCCAGTAATAGTGAAGTAAGCTTTTTCATAAGATTGTTTCCTTTGATTATGCTCAGTTGAGCGTTTTAGGTTTAAAGTTTACGTCTTGTCACCTTAATCTAATGTCTTAGACTCAGGTCAATAGGCTATATGGACGATAAAAACTCAGCTAAAGCTTCAAGCTCATCATCTGTAATCGGCATTTGCGGCATTGCGGACGACGAGTTATTAAATTGAGGCTCCTTAACTTTGCGCAAAAAGAATGCCCTGCCTTTTTCGCTAATAACATTATCCAGCGATGGACCGAGTGTTCCGCCTGCGCCTTGCACTTGATGACACCCCTGACAACCATATCGAGTGAGTACGTCACGTGGATTGACTGTTAATGATTTAGCCAGAGTCACCTCTACCGGTTGAGCAGGACTAGAAGCTATTTCCATGAATTCAAGAATGGCTTATACTTCGCTGCCGGTTAAATGCGCTTTTTCGCGCATGTGTGGCATGATCACTCTCCACTCACTGATAGAAAACTCACGCACAGGCCTACTGTTATGACAACGCGCACAGTTGTTATTAATTAACTCTGCGCCAGAAAGTGTGGTTTCATCGTCTGCCAAGTTCGGTAACGAAATAAATGTGATTAGTGCACATATAATTAATTTCTTGTTCATGATATCCCCTAGAATCCATAGCTGAATTGCACAGCAAACCGTGTATCATCAGGGCCTTCAACTACGTCTGTATCTTCATAGCCCACCTTAATAACTGAACGAGGGTCCAACCAATAGTTGACACCTACCATCCAGCGCTCCGCTTCTTCAATTTTATTGGTTTCAGCATATTCAAGGACCAATTCAGTACTACCTAGGGATTGAAAAGCATGCCCAACGAAGAAAGTACCTTGTAAAAACCATCCATTGCGTGAAAATGAGTCAATAGTTTGCTCATGATCTCGCTCAACAAATGAGTCCGTTTCAGTTTTAATATACTCGCCTCTGATGATGGCGTGAGTACTAATAAAGTTGATATCAAACCCATTGGCTGTGATATCTAGTTGTCCTTGTTCGTCGTAGGCACCTTAATAAAATGTTTATGTATTTAATCGTAGTGATTTCATTTCAACTGTAGTTGATTCAGATCAAAGCATCACAACGAATCGATTACGGTTTGATTACATTTCTGTAATCAAATCATTAACTTTATTTATCCATTCAAGGACTTTACTTATGCTGAAGCTATCAAACATATAAGTGAGCTTTCACTCTTCTACGAAATAGGCTTTTAAGATGTTGTATCAACAGACAGCACTAATATCAGGCGCTAGCTCTGGTATAGGACTTGCGCTTACAAAAGAGCTTCTACTCTCCTACCCTTTTATCCAGATCGTAGCACTTTGTAGAAATCCAGAAACTTTACAACAGCTTAAAAGGTCTTATGGGGATAGGGTCAGAATCGAGTGTATCGATTTCACTAATAGGGATTGTATTAAAAGCCTTCAAAACGTTGTCAATCAGCATACTCACTTTAGCTACCTGATCCATTGCGCAGGTGTTGTCATGCCATTTGGAGATATTAGCAACGTCGCCCCTGATGAGTGGGAGGCAACCCAATGGATAAATGTCGAAGTACCTCGCCTTTTAACGCAGATATGCTTAAAAAAATTTAGTCATAGCCGCGTGATGTTTTTAACCAGTGATTTGCCAGTACAACCCGTTGCTGGCGCCTCAGCTTATTGTGTGAGCAAAGCATCATTAAATATGCTGTGCCAGTGTTTTCAACTTGAAGTCGATAACGATATTGCTGTTTTTACAACTGTGGCTCCTGGAAACGTCGACACCAAAATGCAGGAAACGATAAGGCAAGCTTCAAATCACGCGTTGCCTGCATCGGAGTTAATGCGCAGTATGTATTCAGCAAACAAGCTTTTACCTCCCCGATTAGTTGCACAATATCTGCGACAATTGCTGAGCGATATCACGCCAAACACTTTTGGTAGTCGAAGTTGGAATCTACTTGAGAGTATTGTTGAAGTTTCACCTGCAAAACAGACAAAAACAGATTCAATCACGCGGGCTACTGAAACAAGTTTGGTAGAACTGGCAAGTCTTGTTGACGGCGCATTCTGGTCACCGGGTAGTGCAGAATATGAAGAAAACAGGAAAGTATTCAATCAAGGTGTTTCGCGTTTTCCGTTAGTAATTATTCAACCTAAAACAAAGACCGATATTATACACATTGTCAGATGTGCAAAGCAGTTGCGCTTATCTATTACAATTAAGGGTCAAGGGCATGGTGTAAGTGGCATGTCGGTCCTTAACAATGCAATTGTAATTGATATGTCGATGTTTAAAACAACTGTACTGAATGTTGATAAGAGCTCAGTAAACGTCGGCGCAGGCGTCAAAAATAGTGAATTGGACCATTTTCTAGCGCAACACAACAAAGTAGTTCCTTTGGGTACCTGTCCCGATGTTGGTGTTGTCGGCGCAACATTGGGAGGGGGGATCGGTTTTTTGTCCAGAAAGCTTGGTTTGAGTTGCGACAATGTGCTCGCGTTTGGATTGATAACTGCTGACGGTAAAGTAAGACAAGTGACCGAATCCCAACATCCGGATTTGTTTTGGGCATTAAAAGGGTGTGGCCATGGTCAATTTGGCGTTGTGACCGATATCACGTTTAAATTACACGATGCCCCCCAAAATATTGATGGCCGAATACTCGAGTGGCCATTATGTCACGCACGATCTATTCTTAGGCAATATAGCAAAACAGTGCTCAGTGATAACAGATCGGTTTTTCTATATGCATATCTCTCGCGATCGATGCACGATAAAGCACGAATTTCGATAATGGGGTTTAGTGAGGACTGGGTGCACGGTTTGGATTCTGTAGCCAAATGGCAAGACGGTGCCACATTGTTAAGTAGGCGGTCGCAATACGTTGAATGCCAATCCAATGACTACGATAGTGATCTGAGTTTGTATTGGCGAAATGGCATAATTGAAGGCGAGCTATCAGACGAATTCATTGAAACACTTTTATCGTGTTACCGAGCTTGTCCGGTAAATTCAGGTGGATTTATGCTAGACCCGCTTTGTGGCGCTATTCAGGATGTAAACGCTGACGATTCGGCATTTATTCACCGCAACGCTTCTTTCGTCTGTAGTATCACAGGGATCACTCAAGCTGAATGTGACGATACTGAAGTTATCGATTGGGTGAATAAATCTTTCGATTTGCTATTACCGTTTTTTAATGGTCATTCTTACCAAAATTATGACATGGGGAATGGGTCGCCACTTGCTCTTTACTACGGCCAACACACAGCTCGTTTGAAATTATTAAAACAACAATACGATCCTACTGGTCTGTTTATGAGCTCTCTTCTGCGCCCTGACTAAAAGTTTTTTAGTCATTGCTGTGACGATTTCGATATTGTGAACGTATGTTCTACCCATATTGAATTGGCATTGTGGTTACTTGTAACAAGGAAATAATTTATGAAAAGATGGATATGTTTGTTTCTTGTGATGTCATCATCGCTCGCACATCCAAATGATCGTGAGCATGGCGATTTTTACAGAGGATTAACTGGTCTTAAAG
>DFOV01000157.1 GCA_002376965.1 Gammaproteobacteria bacterium UBA3532 | reverse complement strand
CGTTCGAGGCGGGCTTTGGTGGTTTCTACTTGTGCCAGCAGGGTGTCGAGTTTGTCGGCTATGATTTTTTGTTCGGCTAGGGGAGGGAGTGCAAAATCGAATGTTGCTAAATCATCTTTATTAAAGCCGTTTTGCGCAGAACGAGACAATAACCTTAAAGGCTGTTGAAACATCTCTGACTCTAGATACCCTTTTAAAAAGGGTTTATGCAAACCATTACCAGCAAGAATTTTTGCAAGCGCTACGTTATAAGCTCCTTCCATACCAGCACAAATTCGCCCCAATGACGCACCATATCGACCAACTAACAAATCATCCTTCGAACATTTTTTAAGTTTTGAAGTATCCGGAATAAAGGTTGGTACAGGTTTCGCTCCAAAATCACGAATTTGAAGCAATCGAACATATCCATCTTTATGGTTGTCTATAAATTGCGATTTAGGTGGTTGAGTACCACCCTGAACATCTAAAACGGTTGTGAATTTTGTTAACAACCACCCTTCCGGCAAAAATTCACTAGAACTCATCGCAATCTCCCCAAGAGCAAACCAGTAGAATTTTCTGGTGCCGTCAGCCGCTTGCCTAGCACAATTTTAAAACCTAAATAAATCATGCACGCTCTCCTAAAGCTGCCAACAGTCCATCCAATTCACTCAACGCCGCTTCCAGTTCGTCTTTGGCTTCCATGGCTAATACCGCAGGCTCTGGCAAGTCCGCCGCATCCACGCTGTCTTTATCTTTTAACCAACTTATATCCAAGGAATCGCCTTTGGTTTCACGAATCCAATCACGACTAAAACACCGCCAGCGGGAGTGAATCAATTTATCATCGACGTTGACATTTTCTTCCACCGCTTCTTTATCAACAGCAATTTCTTCCGCACCAAAGCTATACTCGCCTTCGGTGCGTTTGTTCATTTCTGGATTCCCGCCTGCGCGGGAATGACGTAAAGTAGCATTGGTGGTCGCTTCATGGTTGTTGCCGAAGTAGCAACGTTCAAACGGCGCTAAATGATTATCCCCAAACGGCGTACGCTTACCAAAGCTCGGCATATTCGTACGAAGATCATAAACCCACACATTCTGGGTGCAGTTTTCCTCTTGATATTTATCCTTCGCAGAACCCTTAGTAAAAAACAACACATTCGTTTTAACCCCTTGGGCATAAAAAATCCCCGTCGGTAAACGCAAAATCGTGTGCAGATTACACTTGTGCATTAAATCGCGTCGCACATCCGTACCCACACCGGCTTCAAACAACACGTTATCTGGCAATACCACCGCCGCTCGCCCACCCGGTTTTAAATTGCGATAAATATGCTGCAAAAACGCGAGCTGCTTGTTACTGGTTTTGTAGGTTAGATCATCCCGCGTGTTGGACGCCTCGCCGCCTTTACTGGTACCAAAGGGTGGATTCGCCAAAATAATATCGGCGGGTTTTAAGGCTTTACCTGCATCGCCTAAGGCATTGCCCAAATGCACCACACCTTCGTCGTCGCCTTCCATGCCGTGTAACAAACAATTCATTAAGGAAAGCCTGCGCGTGTTCGGCACCAGCTCGATACCAATAAAGGCTTTGTTTTTTTGGAAGCTGGCATCTTTCGCCGAAAGCTCTAGGTAATCATCGGTTTGCTCACGCATGTATTGATCTGCCGCGACTAAAAATCCGGCGGTGCCAGCAGCAGGATCTTGAATCACCTCGCCAATTTGCGGCTGAATACAGCGCACCATGCTGTTAATTAACGCGCGTGGGGTAAAGTACTGGCCCGCACCAGATTTGGTTTCGCTGGCGTTCTTTTCTAATAAGCCTTCGTATAAATCCCCCAGGCCATCTTTTTGTGCGCTGAACCAATCAATTTGATCCAGGGTTTTAATCATTTGCTCTAAATGCCGTGGCTCGCGCAGGCGCGTTTGTGCATCGGCATAAATGGCGCTGATGAGGGGATCTTCGTGAATGATATTGCCATCGGCATCTTTACCGGTGGAAAGGCTCAGCAAAATACGCTTGTAATCGTTCAGCAAATTAATGCCCGATTGTTCGTTGATATCTTGCCAGCGGCAACCTTCGGGTAGCGGGTGTTTTTTTAGGGTGCCCGCCTCGGTGTTTTCGTGCACCATTTTTATAAACAGCAGGAGCACCAGTTCGGTGACGTAATCGCTGTAGTTAATGCCGTCGTCGCGGAGTACGTCGCAGAGGTTCCAGAGTTTTTGTACGATGTCGTTGTTGGTCATGAGAAATCTCGTTAAGTGTTTTGCCAAAATGGATCTTGTTGCCAATCATTTGGCAAACCCATCGGGGCTAATGGCGTATTTGGGAACTCGTCAAAGAGTTCGGTTAAACGTTGCTTCCAGCTTGCATGTGGCGCGCAGTGGGTCATAAAGTGTTGCAATATAGGCAAAATTACCGCCGCTCGTGTATGCAATGCAGCGGAGCCATTGCGTAAATAGTTTGGCCATAAGATTCGGTTACTTTTAGGCACGGCAGGTTTTATGCCCAGCTCTCGATTCCATAGCCGACTATGATGCGCACAAATGTTTCTCACCATGATTAGGGTATGTAACCAAGATTCAAGTAATGGCATTTCTAGCCCTAATCTTCTGGCAATGCGCTTTTTATCACTGTCTTTGCTGAGGTTTTTATATAAGTGCGATAATGTGCCTAAGGTAATTTCTTCCACCATGGCCCAATTAGGCATCAGATCGGGGGTTGTATAGGTTAACGCATAGTGCCGCGCATAGCTTTCTTGCTGGCGTTTTTGCTTCAATTGATCTTTACGAGTTGAGCTGGTATTTAGCTTGTCTATGCGGCTGCATTCTTTACGGTAATCGCGCAGTTCGTTTTCTTGCTTACGGCGGATCTCTTCTAGTAAGCGATCATGTTGGTCACTATTTTTAAAATGCGCGACATCTAAATACCAGTGACTGCCATAGGCGGTACCCATATGATTGCTCATGTGGCCACGCACCGCGACTTCTGCCCGTTCAATGGCATCTATCACCAATAAACGTAATCGACGGTCAAAATCGTATATCTCTGCCAACTGGCGAAAGCCCGTTCCGGCGACAAAAGAATGCTGGGCGTTAACCTGAAAAGGGCGCATATAAGGTGTAAGTCGAAAAAAGCTGACTGATTGTAAAAAAGCCAAAGCTCGGGGTCGATCAAGGATGCTTAACCCACGCTGTTCCAGTAGGGCAAGCTGTTGTTCTGGAGTGATTGCTGGTTTATTGAATGCCGTCATTGCCTTATCTCAGCATTGTTTCGGCAAATTACAGGCATAAAAAACCCGCACGATTTGAGCGTAGTTACAAGAACCATAGGCTTGGCGGGTGTATTGCCTGAAATTATAGGTATCGAAGTCAAGTTAATCAAGCGAAATGTACTCAAGTGACATGTATAGTAATTGCCACTTTTTGGATGTTTTCCCAGGGACATGGATAGATTTTGGAATATTTTATACATATCACGCTACGCACTTTTCGGTGGCCAGATGGCGTTACTGAGTTCGTCTAATACGCTATCCAGTTGGTTGCCAAGTACTTTATCTAGCTGTTTGGCGCCGCCTTGCTCGCCAAACCGGCTATTCACGAAGTCACGATCGATGATCACTTCGTGTACCAGTTGCTTGGCCAGCCGTTCTAGCCACTTGCGTTGGGCAGGTAGCCAGTGGTGGCTTTGATAAATACGCTGCATTGCCTGTGCCACACGTTGTTCAAAGGGAATTAAAGGCTCGCCCAATGCGGCGCGACGAATATGACCGATGATGCTGGCGGCTATATCTTGATTGGTTTGGTTGCGAATTGCTGTTTGTAGCCTGGCTTCTGAATAGCCCGCGCCATCGAGCAATAACCTGATATTTTTGAGCTGTTCGCGGGTCAGATCACGAGGCTTGTTGACGACCACGGCAAGTGCGGCACTTTGGTTGAGTTGTTGGCGGATAAACTGGTTAAAACTATCCAGATAGTCTTCAGGCTTTTGGTGCGCGCCGTAGGTTTGGCGGCGCTCGCGGATTTCATCATGATGCTCAGAAATAACCGGTTGACGTTCGCTGCCCAGCAGGTTGTTTACTTCGGCTAATTGGTTGAGCAGGCCGCTGTGTTGAGTGATAAAGGTGGCGGCTTGTTTGGGGCCGAGGTCGTGTAGGTGTTTGTGCAGGCTTTTGGGCTCTACCCCCCATAGATCATGCAGCTGTTCCAGCTTCTGTTTGAGCGCCGGTTTGTTTTCAGCTTTTTTCTCAGCTTTACGCAATACACGCATGACTTTTTGGCTAAGCTGGCTAAGCACCACATCGGCATGACTTTGTTCGGGTGTATCGCCTGGGGCATCAAGCGCACGTTCCAGTTGTTCGGGGTTGGTGATTTCGTCGACCAATTGCTCCAGTGTGATGTTCGGATCTTTTACCAATGGCTTCATGGTGTTGACGTCGGCCAGTGCAGCGTAAATATCCACCGGATCGTATATACGGAATACGGTTTTGCCGATTTCGTCGCAACGGCGGGTGGCGCGGCCAATCATCTGTTCGTACAAAATCCGTGATTTTACTCGGCGCATAAACACCAAGTTGCATATTTTGGGTACGTCGATACCGGTGGTGAGCAAGTCAACCGTAATGGCAATATTGGGGTAGCGTTCGTTTTTGAATTGGCGGATCTTTTGTTCAACCTTATCTGAATCGCCTTTAATCACTTCTACCGCCGCTTGATTATATTCTCCGTTGTAAAGGTCTTTGAATGCTTCATCGAGTAATCTTTTCATCATATCCGCATGGAGACCATTCTTGGAAGGCGCGCAGAATATAACGGTTTTCTCATCGCCGAATGGATCTAACTCTTGAACCAGCTGTTCACAAATAACACGATTAAAGGGCTCGTTTATTACTCGCCTGTTAAAGGAATCGATGTCGAAATCGAGTTCATCTTCCAAGTCAGCTGTTTCTACTTCCCCAGTATGCATATTAATCGATTGAACCGTTTCACCTTTATCGAAGTGAATACCATTCTGGCTCAGTAAGGTTTCGTAACGAATAGGAGGCTCATGATCGATAAGCCAGTCGTCAGCTACGGCTTCGCGATAGGAGTAGGTGAATACCGGTTTTCCGAAGATTTCGCTGGTATGCTTGGCGGGGGTGGCAGTTAGACCCACTTTTACGGCATCAAAGTATTCGAGCACTCGGCGGTAACTGGAAAGGTATTGGCTGGCATCGCGGGTGGCCAATTCGCCTTCGGTCATTTCTTGATCCAAGGTATAACCGCGGTGCGCTTCGTCGATGATGATGCAGTCGAATTGATCCACCGGCGGTGGGGTGTCGCTCATGAAGATGCGCTTCACCATTGCTTGTACGGTGGCTACCTGAACGCGAGTTTCGGCTTCGGTGGCCATGTCGCCCAACTCGGCGACGTTGTAGATCTTGGATAAGGTATGGTTTTGTTCTAATGGCGCTTCATTAAAAGCATCGATGGCTTGTTGGCCCAATGCGGTGCGATCAACCAAAAACAAAATGCGCTTAAAGCGCTCTGCTTTTAAAAAGCGATACATTAAGCCGATAATAGTGCGTGTTTTACCTGTGCCTGTTGCCATTGCCAGCAATGCGCTGCGTACTTCGCGAGCGAGTGCACTTTCGACCGCCTTAATGGCTTTCTGCTGGTAATCACGTAATTTGAGATAGCGAAAAGGTTCGCTTTTTAGCTTCTCCTGTGCCGCTTCTTTGCTGCGTTTGAGTAGATCGAGCAGGCCTTTTGGCGTATGGAATGTTTGCAAGGCACGTTTGGTATTCGCTGGATGACGAACATCGCGAAACCAGGTGCCCGATTGCTCTGCCAATTGAGGCACATAGGGGCGCCCATTGCACGAATAAACGAATGGCACTTTATAGTGACCATCGTCTTCATCTGGCCAGGCGATGGTCATGCCCGCTAGCTCCCATGCGCCTTGCATGAGCGCCGTCACCTCCAGCCCTTTGCTGTAGCGTTCGGCTTGCGGGATCTTTCCGGCGACATTGGTGTTTTCCTTTTTTGCCTCGACGACGGCTATCGGCGTCAAACCAGCAAACAAGACATAATCTGCTCTACCTTTTTTCGCTTTGTGTTTCGTTGGCCATTCAGCAATGGCGATATTTTTACCTTTTTCAGGTCTTATTCCATGCTTAAAAGTAAGGGCCTCACTGTCTGCCTGCCAACCTGCTTCAATTAGTTGCTGGTCTATCAAAATGCGGGTTAGGGCTTCATCTAACACGATGTGCTGTGTGGCGGCCTGAGTGTTGCGGTTTAGCTGCTGGCGCTTTGATGCTTGGGCTTTATCATCTTGAGCAGCCAGCTGGGCTTGAAGCGCTTTGATTTTGGCTTCGTATTCCTTTTGCTGTTGCTCCAGCGCTTGTCCGTGGGCGGCAGCTTGTTTTGCCAGCGCTCGCGACTCTTCATCCATTGCATGAGCAAGGGCTTCATATTCATCCTTTTCTCTGGCAATCAGCTCGTTAAGTTGTTGGCTGGAATCCAGCTCAACATTGGCTTGCTGTAAATCACTCTTGAGCCTGGCAATGTCCGCTTGTAGTTGACGTAGTTGCTCACTGGGATCTTTAGGCGAAATGAATGGACCGGGCTTAAACCTGGTTCCAGCTTTGCCAAATGATTGATGAAACCAGATCGCCAACTTGCGAGCGACAACCAAGCCATTGATGGCTTCTTTATGCTTGGTTCGAAAGCGATGCGTAGCTCTGTTACCTTCAATACGCAAGGTATGAAACATGTCTCTGACAACGGGCTCCAATTTTAGCTCACGATTGATTCTGTAAATAAGATCGGCTTGGGTGGTTTGCTCATCAAATGTTATTCCAACTAATGCGGCAATGTGTTGGGCCAGAGCCTCTGCCAATTGGCGTACCTTGATCAGCGTTGTGTTCGGGTCACTTGCAAATGCACGCTCTGCAGATAAAGCCAGCTCAACGAAAAGCTGATCATGTTCGACAAGGAAGTCAAAATTACTGGTTGAACCGGGTGAAGACATCGCGTGCAAACTCCATTTCATCTATTTTGTGCTGACTCTTATGGTAGTATCAATCCAAACAAAAGAACATAGCACGCTCTTTCGACTTGAGGCTTGTTAGCTTAAACAC
>DFOV01000183.1 GCA_002376965.1 Gammaproteobacteria bacterium UBA3532 | reverse complement strand
ATCACCATTGACCATAAGCCATAATCATATGTATCATTCATCTTGGTTGTCCTTTTTAAGTGACTCCTTTCGGCCTTCCTCCAACCCCTGAATGTATCCATCACGATAAGCCGCGTTGTTATCACTCAATTCCTGAAAACTTTTCTGCTTATTGTCACTGTCGCGAGAATGTTCGTGGGCGTGTCCGTGTTTACCGTGGCTACTGTGCATGAATATATGCATGAATGGGCACAGCAATAAAATCAAATAGGGAAGAAACTGAAGGACATGATGACCATGTTCGAAAATTAAAAAATAAGTAACGGCAGCGATCATCGCTAATGCTGCCCACCCTGTAGGTGTTGACCAAAATCTGGGGTGACTGTTTTTCATGACTCCTCCTATACCACCGTAAGAACACCGCGATACATCTGCATCTGGCAGTGAAAAGTATGTTCGCCCTGTGGGACGTTTTCGAGGTGAATTGGTGTTACCTCATTAAGCGTTAGCTGCTCACTGATATCTAATGAAGGAATTAGCAGTACTTCGGAACAGGGAGACTCATCTTTGCGCAAAAACTTCAACGTAACAGATTGGTTTGCGTTTACCTGAATAGACGCTGGTGAGTACACGCCATTTTTTACTTCTATGAGTATTTCGTTACTTTCAGTAACTGTCTGATCAGGCTTGTATAACCAAAACCACCAAATAATCAGTGCAATACCCGTAAGTCCCACAATATTAATTATCATCATAAGAAAACTCCTTAGTGGTCCTTTGCCTTGAATAGGCGAAGCCGGTTCGCATTTGATACCACTGTTAACGAAGAAAATGCCATGGCGGCTCCGGCGATAACTGGGCTTAGCAATACTCCGAAAAATGGATAGAGCACGCCCGCCGCAAAAGGTATACCTGCTACGTTGTAGATAAAGGCTCCAAACAAGTTTTGCTTAATGTTGCGCAAGGTGGCTTTACTAACCGCTATAGCATCGGCCAGACCATGCAACGAGCCGCGCATCAGGGTGATATCGGCGCTTTCAATGGCAACGTCCGTTCCTGTACCAATGGCAAAGCCAACATCAGCCAAGGCAAGAGCCGGAGCATCGTTAATTCCATCACCAGTCATACCCACTACTTCTCTCTGCTGCTGTAATTCATGTACTTTGTTGGCCTTATCTTCGGGCAATACTTCAGCAAAAAACTCGCTTATTGCCGCTTTCTTTGCCACTGCAGCAGCAGTTTCTTTGTTGTCCCCCGTTAACATGATGACCCGGATATCATTAGCCTGAAGACGCTTGATGGCAGAAACAGAGTCAGGTTTTATCGGGTCGGCAACCGCTATGATGGCAGCAAGTTGTCCATCTACAGCGAAATACATGGGAGTTTTGGCGTCTTTGGCCAGTGTTTGTGCTTTCTCTGAATAATTACCTATGCCCACCCCTTTTGAAGCCATAAGCTTGCTGTTACCAAACAATAAGGCCTTTCCTTCACAACGGCCTTCAACCCCCATACCGGTAATCGCATTAAACTCTTCGGTTTTCAGCAGCTCAATGCCCTGGTCGTGGGCACTTTCTACTATCGCCATTGCTAATGGGTGCTCTGAACCATTTTCCAGACTAGCTGCCAATTGCAGCACTGTCTTTTCATCACTGAAATTGGCTAAAATTATGTCAGTGACCTTGGGTGTACCTTCCGTAATCGTTCCGGTTTTATCCAGTATCATCACACTGATTTTTGATGCCGTTTGTAGCGCTTCGCCGTTGCGAATTAGCACGCCGGCTTCAGCAGCCTTTCCAACCCCCACCATAACTGACATCGGCGTGGCTAGGCCCAATGCACATGGACAAGCAATGATCAATACAGTGGTGGCCGAAACTATGGCAAATGCCAGTGCGGGCTCAGGCCCAAAGTTCAGCCATGCTAGCGCACTGAGCACAGATATAATCATGACCACAGGAACAAAGTAAGCGGATATCACGTCGGCCAAGCGCCCAATAGGCGGCTTTGAATTTTGTGCGCGTTTAACCATTGCAATGATTTGCGCCAGTGCCGTGTCTTTACCTACTCGAGTTGCTTTAAATAGAAACATTCCTGACTTGTTGAGAGTTCCAGCAACGACTTCATCGTCATGTGATTTTTCAACTGGCATCGGTTCCCCGGTTAGCATGGACTCGTCGATTGACGTATGGCCTTCAACAACCACACCATCAACAGGCACTTTTTCTCCAGGCCTGACTTTGATGACATCGTTAAAAAGCACTTGCTCGATAGCGACCTGGACCTCTTTATTGTCGCGAATAACCGTGGCTGTTTTCGCTTGTAATCCAATTAAACGTTTGATTGCTTCTGAGGTTTTTCCGCGGGCTTTTAGTTCTAAGGCAAGCCCCAGATCAATTAGACCAATGATCATAGCTGTAGCTTCAAAATAAACGTGCCTTGCCATTAACGGCACTGCTTCAGGTACCAACACTACCAACATCGAATAGAACCATGCTGTGCCTGTACCAAGTGCAATGAGTGTATCCATATTGGCAGAATGATTTTTAAAGCTCTTCCACGCACCGATGTAAAAATGCCGGCCGGAAAAGAACATTACACCCAGCGTCAGTAGGCCAACTGCTAGCCACAACAACCTCTCGACATTAGTCTCGACCGTCATTTCGTCGACAACAATGCTATAAGTCATTAGAGGGATACCTAGCGAAAGCGCAATGAAAGTATCTCGCATCAGCTTTTTGTAATAGGTCCTATCCGCTGCTTCTTTTTCATCGACTACATCAGTGTCAGGCTTATCTTCGAAAGGCTTTGCGTTGTAACCAACGGACTCTACTGCTTGAACCAATAATTGAGAATCCGCTGTACCCGATACAAGTACTGTTCTGTCTGCAAAGTTCATTTCGGCATTCTGCACTCCCGGCGTCTGCTTCAAGGCAGCTTCTATTTTTCCAACGCAACTGGCACATCCGGCGCCTTCTATCACTAATTGTCGCTGTGTTACTTCTGCACTCATAGTGCTCTCCTTTTTTCCTATTTTTAGAAGACTTGTTTTTTGACGGACAACAATTTTTCTGAAGAAACACCTGCATTAAGTTCTGTCATTTATGTTTTCCTCCAGGACGGTGTGTTCAAACTCTTCTATTAAATGACAGACCACGTGTGAGGATGGGGCTTTGTCACCCATTGCTCCCCATTTCCTTACTGCCAGCATCATATTTTGCCTGAGTAACAACATTGCCTTAAATTGTCTTTCTGTTTCTGCTAGCCTTCTTGCAATTAAGGTTCTAACTAGGGGACAAGCGGTCTTTCCATTATCTGCTTCTCTGAGAATTTGCTTGATATCTTCAACTGAAAAACCTAAATGCCTTGCACTTAATATAAACCGCAACCTGGAAGCATCTTTCGTTGAATAGAATTTATAACCATTGTCAGATTTTGCCGGCGTTATTAACTGCAAGCGCGTGTAATAGCGAACAGTATCTGGCGTTGTAGCCAAGGCGCTTGCGATCTCTCTTACTTTCATAGTTGTTCCGATGTCTTTAACCTAAAATTTTACTTATACCTAAAGGCTAAACCTGTTTGTGGGACGCGAGTCAATAGGCATGTAACTCGTGAAACTTTCGGTTCTAAGATGTAATGCGTTTGTAAGTGAGGCGGATAATACTTGCTGTTCGTTTACTGATAGCAAACAGTGTCTTAATGTATATTAATTAAGCAGTTGATCGTCTAAGACATTCTTTGATTGCAATTGATTAGTAAAGAAAACTTAGAGAAAAGCCTCACTGAGTTTATGTGTAGCTCTTAATCGGAGGGTGGAAGGGAGGAGAGTGTATACCAATTAAAGGGGTAATATTTATATCTGAAAATGAGCTTTGCTTAATGTTTTCACTTATCAGAATTTCAATATTTGAAAGTATACAAAATTGGGTTAAAGAAGTTGCACAGTAAGCACCTATACAGCACGCGCATATCGATTGATCATTTCCTTCGCAGTGCTGTACATCCTGGTTCTTTTCTGAATGAAGTGTGTGATTATTTAAAGTAGTATGTTCTACGCTTGATAAGGAATCATTTGAGGACATATGAGATTCTGATGTGTCGTGACCATCACATTTAATTGGGTTCGTCATAGCAAAGCCGTGCTGTGAAAGCAGCGCAGCTATTAGTACTAATTTAAACCACTTATAAATGCCTGACACAATAAACTCCATCAGTGAGTAAGGGAATAGTAGCGGTATTCCGTTATTCTTACTTTGACGTAGATCAACACAACACAAAAAAGTGCTTAGCACCTTTAAACATTAAAGCCGTAATCAACTAGTTTAGTACTCTTGATTCATATAGCCTTAAACTACGCTTAGAAAGTACAACATAGCCATCATTTATAGCAATGCTTTTAATTAGTGCATCCTCAAAGATTATGCTACCGCACGTGAAATCGTGACTGAAAGTTGTGACTTCGACATCATTTGCGATATATAACGCGTTATCTAACGAAATAAGAATCCCAAAGTGCCCATACTGTCGAAGGGCATGACTAAATTGAGCGGTGTTTTGATCCCAATTTACAAACCTTCTTTTTACTGGAGGTAGACTTTGGAATGACGCTAGCTTTTCCAATTGAGGTGTGGCGTTATTATAAAGCTCATTAAAGTTATT
>DFOV01000079.1:3590-4941 GCA_002376965.1 Gammaproteobacteria bacterium UBA3532 | reverse complement strand
TATGCCAATAATAGCGCCAATTAGCAAGAACAAGACAAGAACAAGACAGCCACCTAAAAAACAAATAATAAACAATATGATATAGCCTTAAGGCTGCCGCAATCCAAACTCTATCTTGCTAAAAGTCGAGTTAACTGTTAATTTGAACAGTGACAAGTTTGCCATAAGTCGGAGGAACCAAGGATGCCCACCCCTCGCCGGAGTCAAATCAGCTTAAGCGACACACCGTATTACCACTGCATATCGCGGTGTGTCAGACGAGCCTTTCTTTGTGGTATTGACCCCTACAGCCAGAAAAGCTACGAGCACCGCCGACAATGGGTAGAAGACAGGCTGCACTTCCTGGCCAGCCTTTTCGCCATCGACATCTGTGCCTACGCCGTGATGAGCAACCACACCCACCTTGTACTACACATCGACAAACAACAAGCCGACAGTTGGACAACCGAACAAGTGCTTGAGCGTTGGCATCAGCTGCATAAAGGCACACTGCTCACCCAGCAATACCTCAACAAAGAAAAGCGCCCCAGCATGACGCCTGCGATGCTGGAAGCCGTAGAGCGAATAGCAACAGTCTATCGAACTCGACTCCACGATATCAGCTGGTTCATGCGCTCCCTCAATGAATATATCGCCCGCGAGGCAAACAAAGAAGACGAGTGTACAGGTAGGTTTTGGGAAGGGCGTTTCAAATCCCAAGCGCTGCTCGACGAAGCGGCACTGGCTGCCTGCATGGCCTATGTTGATCTCAATCCCATTCGAGCAAAAATGGCTGACACGCCAGAAAACTCCGATCACACCAGCATCAAACAGCGCATTGATATGGCTAAGCAAGGCCAACAACCCACACTATTGATGCTATTTGCAGGCAACCCGCGAGCCGGTATGCCAAAGGGCTTACCATTCGAGCTAAAAGACTATGTTGCATTGGTGGATGCGACCGGTCGAGTGATGCGTGAAGACAAGCGCGGGTATATCAAACATGGCTCTCCCATCTTAACTCGCCTGTTGATTGATGATGATATCTGGATAGAGCTAACGCATGGCTTTGAAAGCCGCTTTGGCTCTGCGGTGGGGATGGAAATTATCGAGCGACGCTTATCCCAATCTGCTTCGCATTTCCGGTCAACGGGCTAGCGCTTTCACCACAAACTCACTTCAACCCTTGTTATCTGCATTAGCGGAGATAAAGCCGCGTCCAAAACCTGGCATTTTTATGGCAGGTTGGCGATTTTTCTTCTGTCGGTTGTTTGTAAGGTGCTCCTTGGGGCTATTTAAATCACTCACCACTGTCAGGGCTAGGGGTAGCTTGATCGGGTAGTATAGTGAATCTACCCTAGTTGACTGAAAT
>DFOV01000079.1:0-3212 GCA_002376965.1 Gammaproteobacteria bacterium UBA3532 | reverse complement strand
CTGCTAGTCTGTTGCTATAGCTGAAGCAGAGTTTTTAGACTTGCTTCTATTCAGCTACCCAGTTTTCAATAGATAAATCCGGGACTCTTTCAAATTCGCGAACGTTGTTGGTAACAAGTACTGCATTCATGCTGCGAGCATGAGCAGAAATTAGTAAGTCATTATTGCCAATCAGGTTTCCCTGCTTTTTTAATAGAGCGCGAATAAACCCGTAATGTCGGGCTGCGTCTTCGTCCCACGGATCAATAAGCAGTCTTTGAGTGAATAAGTCTAACTGCTCCCAACGTTTTTCTCTCAGAGAGCTTTCACCATTTTCTATGCCAAAACACAACTCACCATAGGTTACTGATGAAATGCATATATTTTTTATGGCCTTAAATTTGTGGCGCATTCTAGCTGAACGATTTTTAAGAACGTATATGCAAATATTGGTATCAAGCATGTACATCAATCGAAATCCCGGTCTTGAGGTAATGAGTCTGAGCGGTCGGATAAAAAGTCTTCGTCAAAAGCTGATTGAGAGTCAAAGAACTCGTCCCAAGTTGGTTTTTTCTCGGAAATGATAATGTTTTTGCCTTGCCTTGTTATGTAGACCTCGTCAGTATCGAAGCGGAATTCTTTAGGCAGGCGTACTGCTTGGCTGCGGCCATTCATGAAAATTTTAGCTATCTGGGGTTCCATGGTTATCCCTCAATAATGTGGTATATATTATTTAGTATATATCTTGTTTGAATGATTACAATAGAGTGGTTGAGCTCTATTGCCAGCACTATGAAAAATCCGCCCAACGCAGGCCATATTTCTCTAAATATTTACCTAGGCGCGCTGAGTCGTTGCAGCTCGATTTTTGGGTGCGGCTGATATTAAAAAGATAGCGGCCTGCCGCAGCCATTGATTTGCTCTCGCTGCAAATATTGAGCACATAATCGAGCTGGGGTAGGTCGAAACGGTCGATATTTTTTTCCGGCTCATTAACATAGTCTTTCACGCGAGAGGTGGCGATATTGCCATTATTGCTTTTCGCGCTGGCCCATTGGCCATTGAGACGTTCGATTTCTGCCTTAACGTCTTCTAGGCTAATTCTTGCGCCATTGGCGAGGGTGCCCATTCGGGTAATTGCCGCATTCAAGTCGCGAAAGTTGCCTTGCCATATTGCATGGTCACTTAATGCAAAGTGCATAAAGTGTTGGTAGGCTTCTTTGTTAAAGGTGACACGTTTGCCTTCGGCTTTTTCATAGGCTTTTAGTTCGTAGTCGATGTTGGGCGCTATGTCTTCTCGACGATCTTTTAAGCCGGGAAGGGCGTATGTCCATAGGTTTATTCGGGCTAGCAAGTCCTCTCTAAACCGGCCTTCTTGCGACAGTTGAGCAAGGTTGCGGTGCGTGCCAGCAATAAGCTGAAAGTCGCTTGAAACTGGTGAGTCGCTGCCCACTGGGTAGAATGCTTTTGTTTCGATAGCGCTAAGCAGCATCGCTTGTTCGTCTGCTCCTAGTTCGCCGATCTCATCTAGAAAGAGTGTTCCCTTATCGGCGCTTTTTAAAAAGCCATCGCGCTGAGATTGGGCTCCGGTAAAAGCCCCTTTAACATGACCAAATAGTGCTGACATTGCGCTGTCGCCGCGCAATGTTGCGCAGTTAACCGATATGAACCGCCCAGAAACCTGATCTCGCAACTTTTTAAGTTGGTAAATCCTGGATGCTAGCTGAGATTTTCCCGCACCGGTGGGGCCAGTCAAGAGTATTGGTGCTTTACTTCGAATTGCTACCTTTTCGATTTGTTCGATCATGGTATTGAATTGGGCATTTTGAGTTTCGATGCCTTGTTTTAGAAAGCTTTCACCGCTTAGGTGATGCTCTGCGAAGCGCGACGCTAGTTGATCATATTTGGATAGATCCAAGTCAATAAAGCGACATTGTCCCATGAAGCGCTCATCGCCTTTTAGCGGCGAGCTTTGAACCAGCTTACCTGGGAAAATGCGACTTTCTGTTAGCAAAAAGATACAGATTTGGGCGACGTGTGTGCCTGTGGTGATATGAAAGTAGTAGTCTGCATCTTCTTCGAAGGTTAATTGTTGGCAGAAATCATATAGCTGGGCATACATTTCCTCAAAATCCCAGGGATCATGTGTTTCCCAGCGGTGGGGGATAACCTGAGTTTCGGGGGATATATGGGTAATATCTTCGGCAACTTGCGATGCCAGGCGTTGACTACGCGGTTCGTGGATCAGATGTAATTCATCCACCACCCAGTCTTGCTGGGCGCATAAACTGACATTGGGACGCCAGCGTTGCCAGCGGTCATTGGATTTTCCGACGAAATCGAGCTGGGTTCCGAGTAAACTAACTACTATGGTTTTGGGCATATTGATGTCTCTAAATAGACGCAAATCGAATAGTTTGTAGTATACAAAAATATATATGTATATCCATTAAAGTAATCTCTACTGTTTGGCATAGTTGTTCGCTAGGCCAGTTAAAGCTAGTTGCTTGATGGATATGTGTATATAAAACAATGGGATAATGATTTATTGTACTATTCTTTCTGAGGTTGGCACATCAATTGTAATTGGTTTGGGGGTAGAAGCTATCCTAACGATATGCTGATAATGGAATAGAAACAACACAGGTAGAATAGAGTATGTGCCAGCAACATTACGAAGAAATCAAACAAACTAATCATGCAACCATCAAAGCCTGGACCAAAGGCGTCCCGTTTGAGGACGAGGCCAAAAAGCAACTAAAAAATATTTCTCAATTAGATTTTATTTTTCGTCACATCGCCGTTATGCCCGATGTTCATATGGGAAAGGGGGCAACCATAGGAAGCGTGATTCCATCGGTTGATGCGGTTATTCCCGCGGCAGTCGGTGTTGATCTGGGCTGCGGGATGGTGGCGGTAAAAACCTCACTGAATGCTGCGCAGCTGCCAGATAACTTATATGGTGTGCGCTGCGCTTTTGAAAAGGCTATTCCTCATGGCCGAACCAAAGGTGGTGGAAGGCATGATCGGGGTGCCTGGTATAACGTTCCTGATAATGTCGCTGAGCGTTGGAACAGCCAGCTGGAGCAGCGTTTTAAATCGATCTGTCAAAAGCACCCAAGCATCAAGCAGAGCAATAATATTCATCACTTAGGTACAATGGGGACGGGAAACCACTTTTTAGAGTTGTGTCTTGATGAACATGATGCGGTTTGGATTATGCTGCATTCGGG
>DFOV01000136.1 GCA_002376965.1 Gammaproteobacteria bacterium UBA3532 | reverse complement strand
TAACTCATCGCCTTCACAAAAGTCTGCCGCACCAGCTGATATCGTCACACTAATTTCATGCTCTTGGTGGCTGAAGCTATGATTTTGTATTGCCAGTCGCAACTTGTTCGCTGTTTTAGCTGCATCCACCAAAATAGTTTGCGGTACTATCACCACAAACTCCTCGCCACCAAAGCGAGAAACGCAATCCGTTTGGCGAACAGTATCGGTCAAAACCCCCGCTACATCGCGTAATACATGGTCGCCAGCTAGGTGACCATAGCTATCGTTGATCTTCTTAAAGTGATCAACATCAAGCATGATCAAACACAAGGGCGTGCCATAACGCTTCCAGCGAGCCACTTCCTGCTGGGCCTGTGCCTGAAACCCATAGCGATTCGGTATACGAGTTAAGGAGTCCGTTACCGCCTGGTCTCGTTGATGAGCAATGGTTCGTTCAAGCTCTTTGCTCTGCTTCTGAGCCTCATTAAGCTGCATCTTCAGCCGCACAATCATCCGATCAGCGGCTTCCTGGCGCTCGGCACTTTTGGCCTTAAAGCTATCCAGGCTCCCCAAGATGTTGTCCAGCCGTCCTTCAACGGAGACTTTAAGCTTTTCAATACTATCAGACTCATCCGCAGCACTCCGTAGCCCTGCTACCTGTTCCCGAAGTTGCTTGTCGAGCAGTAACTGATCCTCTACCCCACTTTTATCAGGATCAACACTGTCATCTAAAAAAGCTTGCAGGCTGGAAAGGCGTTCGTTTATCTGCTGGAGAAACGTCTCAAATTGCGCATGCCCAGCCTCGCTTAAATCGATAACCAGCCCACCTAAGTCGCGTAGAAAGTCGTTCAGTTCATCAACATCGGTAATATCTTCAAGCTCTTGGAGCAAACTGGAAACGCGCTCACTATATTCCTCATTGGTAGAAAGCAGATCCAAAAACTGGCGAAACTCATTCACGACCGGCACCGGCAAGTGCTCATTATCAACAGGGGCAAGCGCAGTACTTTCTTCAGAATCCGTCTCCGACTGCTTGCCCAGCAAACGATTGATTAACGAGGGTTTGACGCCCCCTCCAGGCTCATGCTGACTGAGTAATTCATTGACTGTTGACTCAGCGACATAAAGAATTTTCTGTGCTATATCAGGGTCGAATTTATGCTTTTTGAGGTATTTTTGTTTCTTTTTAACTTCACCTTTAAGCGGCGCGCTTATTTCTAGATAACTGATTTCATCCAGAAGCTTGGAGCACAATTCATATTGCTCTTCCTGGCTGGCAGTACGGTTCAGATCGGCCTCGACCATCATATCAGCAATTTTTTCGGTCAAACCAAGCAATTGCCCAGCAGAGGTATTGTCTTCACTGCTCAGCTTCTTCAACTGCTTCACCAATGGGTCTACTTCCGGCGCGACCCCATCCATGGCCAGACTTAGCCTAGATAAACTGCGCCGATAGGCCTCGGAGTCTTTTTCTAATTTCTCCTCGATTTCGACTTTCTTTTCCAGGACAGCGCGATATTTATTTCGCCACTGAAAGTCGTTTTTTTTATCATCACTCACAACTATCACCCCATACAGGCACCTGCGCGCGCAATAAATATAGACCGTTATGCTTGCCAGGAAAGTGCTCAATCTACCTAAATTAAGTGTAGTACGTTTTAATCGCTTTAGCTGGGAGAGGTGGTATAGGATATAAAAAAACCGGCTCTCGCCGGTTCTTTTAATTGATTTAGTTGATGAGGGCTTAGTGCAAGCCAGCAACGTAGGAGGCTACAGCTTCAATTTCTTTGTCAGTCATTTTAGCAGCAATCATATTCATCATCTGATTACTGCGCTTACCGTCACGAAAATCTTTTAGCTGTTTAACCGTATAGGCAGTCAACTGGCCTGAAAGTGAAGGAAACGTCGCAGGAGCATTACCAACACCTCGCGGTCCGTGACAAGCGATACAAGCTGAAACGCCAGTATCTTCATTTCCACCACGGTAAATAGCCTCTCCCAACGCTTTAAGATCTTTCTGGACACCACCAGGAGTAACGGTTAGCGAGGCATAATAAGCAGAAATATCTGCGATATCCTCATCAGACAAGTTCATGGCTTGAGAGCTCATTGCCGGATCAAAACGACCTTCTTTGCCTTGGGTTTTGGCCCCTTGTCGAAAGGCCTTAAGCTGAGCATCGATGTAGCTGGCATGTTGGCCTGCCAGCTTAGGAAAGTTAGGTGTTGCGGCATTGGAGTTTCCATCCTGCCCATGACAAGCAGCGCACACAGCCGCTTTAGATTTACCAGCTTCCGCATCAGCGGCCTGGAGTTGTGTCGAAGCAAACCCGATAGCAATAACGGAAACAAGCTGGATCATCAAATTTTTCATGGGCAACACTCTTTTGTATATTCGTCTTTTCATTTGTCGGCTGTGGTGTAGTCTCGGCGCAAAACCGGCTCAGGCTTCGCATGACAAAATTTCGGGGGGATTATACACTACAGGGTTCTACGACGCTACGCGAAACCACAGGTTGTCCATGCAGAAAATTAATATTCACCAAATCGACTTTATTACCAGCGCCGCTGAACTCAAGCAGCTGCCCGCCGACAATGGCTTTGAAGTGGCATTCGCTGGCCGCTCCAATGCCGGCAAATCCAGCACACTTAATGCGATTGCCAACCGCCGCCAGCTGGCTCGGATCAGTCGCACTCCAGGCCGAACCCAGCTGATTAATCTCTTTTCGGTTGGGGAAGATCGCAGATTAGTCGATCTACCAGGCTACGGCTATGCCAAGGTATCTGAAGAAGTCAAAATGCGCTGGCAAAAAACGTTGGGCCAATATTTACAGCACAGAAACTGCTTGAAGGGCATAGTGCTGGTTACCGATGTTCGTCATGCCTTCAATCCTCTCGATGAGCAATTGCTGGTGTGGGCACAAGAATGCCAACTCCCATTACACCTGATATTAAATAAGGCGGATAAGCTCAAAAAGAATCAACAAATTAAGGCTTTACGGCAAGCGAAAGATATTTTAAAGCACGACTACGATGCGCAGCATAGCGTCCAGTTATTTTCAGCCCTGAGAAAAGATGGTGTAGAAATCTTGTTGCAAAAACTAACCCAGTGGTACTTCCCTGAGCAGGAGCCAGCTCCACCTGAAGAATGATTTTTTTGCAGATAAGGGCAAGATAGCCAAGAGCTACTATACTTGAAATTAGTTCCGTAAGGCTCGCTTTTGAAGCTACACCCAAACTACTTCAAGGTGCTTATTTTAAGCTAGAGCCAACGCAAAGAATGACAAGCGTGTCATTTATACAGTTTTCCATTGCAAGCATGCGCGGATAAGATGCTGTAGTGAGGTACAAAGAGAATAGTCATATAGTCGCAATGAATGAGAGAGCCCCAAACGTCGGCGTTCCACGCTGTTTAATGATCTGCCTAAATGCAGCGGGGTTTCTATGCGCTTAAAAACCAAAGTGGCGCTGAGTCTTCTACCCGTCGTTTTACTGCCTTTCTTGGCGATCTACTATTTCTTCAATCAGATGCTGGGCTCGGTTTATCAGGAGAAAACCCTGGAACAAGTCGAGCAAGCTGTCACCCAAGCCCAAACCGACTACCATGTTCGCGTATCCAAAGGCTTAACGACCATCAATATGCTGGCAAAGCTACCAGAACTGAGCAATTTTTTACGTCATCAAGCCGAACATTTAAGTGAAAACCCCAGTTATCAACCTCTGCTGGAATTACTGCTGTCGCTAGTAAACAGCGATACCCATCTAAGCGAAATTGCCGTTTACGATCAAAGTAACGAAAAACGTATCAGCACCAGTTTTGCCATTGAAACCAGTTCGCGTGAGCGTTATGCCAGGCGCCAAAAAATGTTCAATGCCGAAGAATATCCATACATCGAAACTTTCCGCGATGAAGTAAGCGATGAAATATATACCATGCTGGTTGCACCAATATTCTCCAGTAATCAACAAGGGCAGCACCATCAACTGCGCGGCTATGTGGTGGTGAAACTATTGCTGACCAGTTGGCTCAAAGAGATCAAGTCCAAGCGCATTGGTCAGCTCGGATACATGTTCGCAGCTTCCAATACTGGCGAATCTTACACCCCACAGCAAACTGCCGAGCGCTTACCTGCGGCCTTTATTCTGTCACGATTTACTGATTTTAATGAAACCAAGCCGATTGAGCATGGAAAAAAGAAAACCTTTGTTCATGTCAGTCACCTGAACGACAATTTAAATATTGCTGCTGCATGGCCCGAAAGCGAGGTTATTGAGCTAACCCGCCGCGGCTCTGTTGCGCTGGGGGCAATGATTGTTGTCGGCGTATTCCTACTGACAGTAGTACTGTTTCTTATATTAAATAAACACATCCTTAAAAGACTGGAAAAACTGCGAGATGCAACGCAAAAGGTCGGTTCGGGCCAGTTCGATATCGACCTTGAACACCAGTTTGATGACGAAATCGGCGAGCTGGCGGAATCTCTCATGCAAATGAGCGGCAACTTACTCGAACTGGACGATAAGCTACGCCAAATTGCCTACCATGATGAGCTAACAGGCTTACCTAATCGAGCCATGTTCTTCTACTCGATTGAAAAATCACTACAACAAGCCAAGCGTCACCAATCATCGCTCGCGCTATTATTTATCGATCTTGACGGCTTCAAAGAAGTCAATGACACCCTTGGCCACGATGCTGGCGATATCATTCTCAAAGAAGTATCACAGCGCTTGGTCAAATGTTTACGCGAATCAGACGTTGTTGGCGTCAGCTCTTCACCCAGTGTCGAAGATATGCACTCCCCCATTTCCCGCTTGGGCGGCGACGAATTCACTGTCTTACTAGATAAAACAGAGGGGCCAGAAGATGGCGTAGCCGTTGCGCAGCGCATCCTCGACTCTTTAAAATCGCCCTTTTTTGTTTTTGATCATGAATTCACTTTAGGAGCCAGTATAGGTATCACGACCTACCCCGAAGATGCTAATGAGCCTGCAGAGCTACTAAAAAATGCCGACCTGGCCATGTATAGCGCCAAGGAAAACGGCAAAAACACCTATCGCTATTTCAACACCAGCATGACCGATATAGCGATGACCCATCACCAGATCAATCGCGAACTTCGCCATGCTATTGCCAATGACGAGCTGGTGCTCTATTACCAACCACAGATGACAGCCAAAAATGGTAAAATCCGCAGTTGTGAAGCATTGATCCGTTGGCAACATCCTATCCGAGGCTTTATGCCACCGGGTGAATTCGTGCCCGTTGCCGAAAAAACCGGCCTTATCGTTGCCATGGGAGAATGGGCACTGAAAGAAGCATGCGTGCAGGCCAAGTCCTGGTACGACACAGGACTGCGCGACTTCAAAGTAGCCGTAAACGTCTCCAGCCTACAATTTATTGATAATGAACTCGACGAACAAGTCGCTTCCATCCTAAAAGAAACCGGGCTTCCAGCAGCCTACCTCGAACTGGAGTTTACTGAAACCGCCATGATGCAATCCAATGAAGTGACCATGGCGAAACTGGATGAATTAAAACGCCTAGGCATCAGCATGGCCATGGATGACTTTGGCACCGGCTATTCATCACTGGCCTACCTTAAAGATCTACCTATCGACAAACTTAAAATCGATAAGCGCTTCATCGATGATATAGAGAAAGACGAACGCGGCCGTGCCATTGTTCGTGGTATATTAGCGATGGCACAACAGCTCGACTTAAAAGTCACCGCCGAAGGCGTCGAAACAGCCGCCCAACTTGAGTTCCTGCGCGAAAAAGACTGTACCTATATCCAAGGCTATTACATCAGTCGCCCAATACCAGAACATGAATTCACCGAATTGCTTTATGAAAGTAATCCGCAGATCCGTCAGGTACAGTAAATAAGCGAAGAAGGTATCTGTCGCTATCCAGCCACACCCCTTGCTAAATATTTGTGCCGAAATTAATCATCCCGCATAATAGGCGACCATAATTCATAACAATTTTGCTTGGGTATATGAAAGTAAATATAGGCGCATTCTTCACTTTAACATCCCTTTGCCTGACAGGCTGCATCAGTGCCCCCCCTGCACCGTCCCAACCACCTGTTGACCTAAGTCCTGTTCTTGAAGGTTTGGAATATCAGGAGCAACAGTCACAGCAATACCAGGCACAGCTATTAGAGCAACAGCAGCAACTTGATGATATCAAAAAAAATATTAGTGCTAATTTTGAACAGCTGGAAGGTATCAACAAACAGCTTGTCGACCTAAAAAAGAGACAACCCGCCAAAACACTACCTGCCAAGGTATTACCAGCAGCACCGCTCACCTGCCCCAAGCCCGAAAAAGAATTCCTGACCATTGAAAATAAGCACATGTTAGGGCGCTTAGAATGGTTATGGCTGGAACAGCTGGAAAAGCCATTAAAAGCACGAATAGATACAGGTGCCGGCACCTCGTCAATGAGCGCGATCAACTTGGTTGAAATCGAGCGCGATGGCAAAAAATACGTTCGCTTCGACTTAGACAAAGACCCTGATGACGATGAAACCAAACCCATTACCTTGACCCTGCCAGTGGTCAAATACGTGCGCATATTGCAGTCTTCCACCAAAAAGAGCGATCGCCGCCCTGTTGTTGAAGTTCCTGCTTCTGTCGGCCCCATCACTCAAACCATTGAATTTACCCTCACCGATCGTACCCATTTAAACTATCCTGTATTACTGGGCAGAGAATTTTTGCAGGATATTGCTGTGGTTGATGTCAGCAAGAAATTTATATATAGGAAAGGCGATCGATGAGCCATCGCTATGCGTTTTCACTGATTCTAGCGATACTCTTTCTTAGTGGAGCCTTTCTAACTGGCTACCATCACTTCAAACTGAATATTCCGCTATTACCCGGAGAAAAGCAGTGGCTTTGGGTGGTTGACGCTAAGATAGAATTTGAAGCCCTAAATGAAGCAGTGAAAGTCGCACTATCACTACCGGATAACCCTCCCGGTTTTAGCAAAGTTAATCAGCGAACGGCGAGTCCCGGCTATGGGCTATCTTTTGTTAATCGTGATGAGCGCTATGTCGCGGAGTGGACCAGTCGCCAAGCAACTGGACGTCAAACGCTCTACTACAAAGTCGAGCTGCAAAAAGTCCATCCCCGCTTGCCTACATTACCCATACCAGATGTTCGAAAAGTGCAATGGCAGCCACCTTACGCTGCTGTTGCCGAACGTTTAGTAACAACCGCCTATCGCCAATCTGCCGATAATTTCAGCTTTGCTCGCCAGGTTATTCAAAGCCTGTCAGAAGACAGTGGCGAAGAATATGCTCAACTATTGCTAACAGCACAAGACAAGCACCAAACCATCATTGATATTCTGCATCAAGCCAAAGTGCCAGCCCGTATTGTTAAAGGGCTTTACCTTGAAGATGGTCGCCGCCGCCAACAACTAACCCCTTTTATCCAAGTATTTGAGCAAGAAAAGTGGCAGCTTTTCGATCCTGAAACAGCTCAACAAGGCATCCCCGATAACCTGCTGCTTTGGAGTAATTTAAGCCAGTCGATTTTAGAAGTGATTGGTGGCGACAACTCTACATTGACCTTTTCTATGGTCAAACACCATTTACCCCTGCATCAAATGCTCTCCCCTGTTCAAGACGCATTTCCAATGCTGGGCTTTTCAGTCGCAGCGCTTCCGGTTGAAGAGCAGGCAATGTTTAAGAATATTCTGTTGATCCCCATTGGCGTGCTGATTGTGACGCTGATGCGCGTTTTTGTAGGGCTGCGTACATCCGGTACCTTTATGCCGGTACTGATAGCGATGGCTTTTATTCAAACCTCCCTGCTGACGGGGGTTGTTGGCTTTGTGATTATGATTGCCGCAGGCCTATTGATCCGTTCATACCTTTCTCACTTAAACTTATTGCTCACAGCGCGGATTTCCGCGGTGATCATCACCGTTATTATTTTAACCGTTCTGTTCTCACTACTTAGCTATCGCCTTGGCCTGACCGAGGGATTGAAGATAACCTTTTTTCCGATCATCATTCTGTCTTGGACCATTGAGCGAATGTCTATTTTGTGGGAAGAGGAAGGTGCACACGAAGTACTGGTGCAAGGCGGGGGCAGTCTGTTGGTCGCTGTGATTGCATATATGGTCATGAGCCACCCTTTAATTAAGCACTTAACCTTTAACTTTATTGGCCTGCAATTTATGTTACTGGCGCTGATTATGGTGGTCGGCAGCTATAAAGGCTATCGGCTGCTCGAGCTATTTCGTTTTGGCGCGCTGAGAAATAACGCATGAATTGGTCATCCGTGATCTCATCTAGTCAGCTGAAAAAAATGGGCATACTGGGCATGAACCGGCGCAATATTGCCTATATTGGCCGCTATAATCCACGCCATTTATTCCCATTGGTTGACGATAAATTGCGAACCAAAAAGCTGGCCGAAGAGCACCAAATTCCAACGCCAAAGTTGCTCGGTGAAATACGCAGCCAATCAGAAATGAAAGACTGGCTTGAGTTGGTTGAAGGCCACCAAGGTTTTGTACTCAAACCGGCCAAAGGTAGCGGCGGTAAAGGCATACTGGTCATTAGTGGTCGTCAAGGTGAAGACTTTGTAAAAAGCAGTGGCCAAGTCATTCAGGCATCACATATCGAGCGCCACCAATCGAATATCCTCGCAGGGTTATACAGCCTTGGTGGCGCTAAAGACGTGATAATTGCCGAATCACTGCTTTGCCCCAACACCATCTTCGAACACTATAGCTATGAAGGCATTCCGGATATTCGGGTGATTGTTTTCCGGGGTTATCCGGTGATGGCAATGATCCGCTTATCGACGCATAGCTCGGATGGCAAAGCCAATCTTCATCAAGGAGCGATTGGGGTCGGACTGGATATCGCTACAGGCCGGGCCGTGCATGCTGTGCAAAAAGATGCCCTGGTG
Source organism: Gammaproteobacteria bacterium UBA3532 (assembly GCA_002376965.1). GTDB lineage: Bacteria > Pseudomonadota > Gammaproteobacteria > Enterobacterales > UBA3532 > UBA3532. The sequence continues at coordinate 349 of DFOV01000136.1, read as the reverse complement.
ACAGCTCATCCCGATACCCTAGCTCCATTGGTGGATATTCAGATCCCTTATTGGAAAGATATTTTGACCCTGGCAGCTCGCTGCTATGATGTGACTGGGCTAGGCTATCTTGGAACCGATGTCGTACTTGATGAACACCAAGGCCCGATGCTGCTTGAGCTAAACGCCAGACCGGGCCTTTCGATTCAGATTGCCAACCACGCCGGACTGCTGCCGCGTTTACGAACCATTGAAACGATCAAGAAACCCGCGCAAAACCCAGAAGAACGGGTTGCATTTAGTCAGACAAATTTTCAGGTGCCCCAATCAAATATTGGCGATGAAACGCCATGTGTTCACCAATAAAACT
>DFOV01000307.1 GCA_002376965.1 Gammaproteobacteria bacterium UBA3532 | reverse complement strand
CCTATCGTCTATTCTTTTAATAGAGAGATAGGTCGAATTTCCAAGAGGTGCTGAGATGAGTATCTCACAATATCTGGAGTTTATGGTTAAAAGTCAGGCTTCTGACTTGTATTTCAGCGCCGGTTCGCCGGTTCTTATCAAGGTCGAAGGGGTAACCCGCCCCTTGGCGGAGCATCACCAGCTTACGCCGGGTGAAGTGAAGGAATTAGCCTACTCGCTCATGAAAGACCATCACATTCGCACGTTCGAGGCTGACTGGGAAGTGAATGTTGGGGTGTCGGTGTCTGGTGTTGGGCGCTTTCGGATGAATGTTTTGCGCCAGCGCGGTGAAGTGGCTTTTGTTATCCGCTATGTTAAAAGCCATCCGCCAACCATCGAAGCGCTGAATCTGCCCACTTTTTTGAAAACGCTGGTTATGGAAAAGCGCGGATTAGTGCTGGTAGCGGGGTCGACTGGATCAGGAAAGTCGACAACCTTGGCATCGATGCTGGACTATCGCAACAGCCAGATGCACGGGCATATTCTTACCATCGAAGACCCCATTGAGTTTATTCACAGCTATAAGAAATCCATCGTTAATCAGCGTGAAGTAGGCACAGACACCAAAAGCTATGCCAACGCGTTGAAAAATGCCATGCGCGAAGCGCCAGATGTGATCTTGATCGGCGAGATCCGCGATGAGGAAACCATGCGCAATGCGATAAATTATGCCGAGACGGGGCACCTTTGTTTAGCAACAATTCATGCCGCCAATGCGGTTGAGACGCTGGATCGCGTCGTTAACTTTTTCCCTGATTCGGCGCATAAGCAGTTGCTTATCGATTTAGCAAACAATTTAAAGGCGATTGTGTGCCAGCGATTGCTGATAGGTCTCGATGGTAAGCGCTGGCCCGCTGTCGAGTCGTTAAAAGACTCGCCTTACATTTCTGAGCTTATCAAAGAAGGCAAGTTAGACGAGATCAGAGAAGCCTTCGAGCGCAATCTGGAAAAAGAAATCGTCACCTTTGACCAAGCCATACTCGACCTATATCGCCGAGGAGTGATTGCCAAAGCCGAAGCGATCAACAACGCGGATTCTCACCATAATATGACCGTTCAGATCCGGTTAATGGACAATCAAAGTCACCCTCAAAGTACGGGACAGATGGATTACGATTCTGGTCGGTAGGCCTAAAGGAGCTTATATATTGAATATTCTATTGGGAGACTCGGCTGCGCTGATTCTAGTGAGGTCTGGCATGTATGTTAGCTCACAATCAGCTGTCAACATCAGTGATACTAACGGGCCGGTCCATATGCAGGGAGGGGGCGGAGAGACAGATTTCCCTAACTACACTATACGTTAAAGCTTAAATCTCATTTTTTCGAACAATAGTCGGCATCCCCCCGATTTCTTTTATTACATATTTTTCTCCGGCTTTTACCGTGTGAATGATTTCGACAACGTTCTCACTTTCGCGATCAGAGTTAGTGTTGTATAGACGAACACCAAACGTATGCACTCCTGGTTTCAATAGCACCACAGGAACATACATGACAATCAAACCGGGCTCTTTCCTATATGGCGGTTCTCCATCAACGTAAACAATTTCGTAAGGCCAACCAAGAATGTAGTCTTCGACAATAGCTGTGCTTGGCTTATTGCTACACGAAACAATAAGCCAAGCGATAAATATGATTATTATGTTTCTCTTCATTGGTAGCATAACGCATATGTTTGTTTGAATTCGCGTTTAAAAAGTACTGTCGGACTAGCCCGGTTGCAAGGTAGACTAGACATTGAACCCTCCCAGTCTAGTAGACTTCGTATTCTGCAGAAAGTGCAAACCTGGTTAGCCGTCGCCCAGATTACTGGTAGAAAACTATCTCGCTGGTTCAAACGTTCGTTCAATCTACTCAAAACTCCGGCCATTCAGCCTCTTTCGTATCACTGACCTGTTTAGCGGCTTCTTCAGGTAGGGCATGGTCGCGTTTATTTCTATCCAGGTGAGCACGAGTTTGTTGGTTGACTTGAAAGATCTCATTGGCTGATGACAGATCTTTATCGTTTTTAATCCCGGCAATATTTTCACGGTCTTTCAGAAACGACTCGATGTCTTTGACCATTTCACCCAGCTCATCATCGTTTTTCTTCATGGTCATCACATAGCGCGGTAACTCAAGGTTATGCATACCTGAAGTGGCAAAGGTTGAGGTGGTAACGCGGCTACTGATGATCCAGGGTGTAATGGAGCTGCGCACAACGGTATTTTCTGAACGAGTCGAGTCATAAATTGACGTGCCTGTCGACACGCGGCTTTCGGTGTAGGTGCCATCGGTTTTTAAATAAACCAGCATGCTGGAAAAGAGCATTTCGGCCCAGAACAGGTGGGTTTGATTGGCTAGTGTATGGGCGAAAGCGGCGACGATAAGCCAGCACAGCGCCAGTATTTTTACCATTGATAGCTGTTCCAGCATATGGAACAGGGTCTGATCAAAACTGCTCGCAACCTGGCCGCCGGATTGAAAGAGTGCCGTGATCTGAGGAAGCTGTTGGCTGATTTCTATAGCAAGGCGAGCGAAGAGTATTGAGCTTATAATCAACAGCAGCTGAGCTGTTACAGTCGCAATGCTGCGAACCTTTTTATAGCTACCGCGATAGTTCATGGCTTGGTATTCGGGCTGGGTTTCGATGATCATCTCTCCACCAAAGCTACCTTTGGCCTCGCTCTGTTCCTCCAGCTTTGGATCTTGATCGCTATAGACGCGATTAGGGATCTCCTTATAACGGCGATTAGCCAGGACGATGCTTTCCAGATTTACAAATATCTCTCGTGGGTGGATCGACTCCTGGTAGTTTCGTCGAAACTCACTGACTTCTGTAGTTGAGTCAACGGATTTGGTTCGCTCGGCCACTAAAAATATCATTGCTCCACCAATGACCGTGGCTAATACCCCAAGTAACAGCAGAAAAGCACCAGTGGCAAATATATCGCTATCGCTCACCAAGCTTGTCACTTTTTCGAGCACGGGTGCAGTTTTTGGATTGCTAATCAGTTTGTGGTAAGCGAAGCCGACGCCAAGTGG
>DFOV01000059.1 GCA_002376965.1 Gammaproteobacteria bacterium UBA3532 | reverse complement strand
CTATATATAAACCGGCTGACGCTTCCGCCCCCACATTCCAGGCGGGCCATTAAATCGCCCAGCCAGTAGGGTTTTACAATACTCGCATTGGCCTGAACTGGTTAAATGCCAGTCTCCGAGTTGATACCAGTCGCGTTCGATAAGTCTTTTGGCGCAATTGGTGCAATAGGTACTGCTGCCTTCGGTGTCATGAACGTTGCCGGTGTAGACGTGTTTTAATCCCATCTCTTTGGCGATATGCCGAGCCATGGAAAGCGTTTCTGGCGGTGTTGGTGAGATGTCGCGCATTTTCCAGTCGGGGTGAAATGCGGAAAAATGCAGCGGCGTGTCGAGTGATAAATGTTCTGCTACCCATGTCGCTAGTTGCTCAATTTCTTGAGGCGAGTCATTTTGTCCGGGGATGAGAAGGGTGGTAATTTCGAGCCAACAGTTGGTTTCGTGGTGAATGTATTCAAGGGTATCCAATACATGATGCAGATGGCCACCACACAGCTTGTGATAAAACTTCTCGCTGAATGCTTTTAAGTCAACATTCGCCGCATCCATGTGCTTAAAAAATGCCTTACGTGGCTCAGGACAAATATAGCCCGCCGTTACAGCAACAGAAAATATGCCCTGTTCGTGGCAGGCTTGTGCGACGTCGTTGGCATATTCCATAAAGATCACCGGATCATTATAGGTGTAGGCGATGGAGCGACAGTCATAGGCCTTGGCGGTTTGCGCCAGTTTCTCTGGTGAAGCCACTCCTGCCAATGTGTCTGTTTGGCGTGACTTACTGATGTCCCAGTTTTGGCAGAATTTGCAGGCGAGGTTGCAGCCAGCAGTGCCGAAAGATAATACAGGCGTGCCTGGGTAGAAGTGGTTTAACGGCTTTTTCTCAATCGGATCAATACAAAAGCCGCTGGAACGACCATACGAATACAACACGACTTCATTATTTTCCCGGCCACGCACATAACAAAGTCCGCGTTGTCCTTCGCTAAGATGGCAGGCTCTGGGGCATACATCGCACTGAATTTTTCCATCATCCAATGCATGCCAGTATGTTGTTGAAAATGTTGCATTCATGGCGACTCATTCCTTCTCTACTGGCAAATCGGTCAAGAAAAACACCTGCAATCGCTGCATAACAGGCTATCCTAACTATAATTATAGTATAAATAGTGGGCAGGTTTGGGGCGCTTAAAAAGCTGGGCTCTATACTCGGTGTCAGTCGAATTTAACTTGGTGCCTGTCGAATTTAACTTAGTGTCTGTCGAATTTAACTTAGTGTTAGTCGAATTAAGAGGAGGATGGCTATGCGCATACGAAAGCCCGTGGTCGCCGGAGCGTTTTACCCGCTATCCGGCGAAGAAATTAAGCAGATGTGGATAGAGTGGGGCAAGGCCAACTTCGATGATGAGCGCGTGCCGTTAGATAAATACGATCGTATTCATGCCATTGTGTCGCCCCATGCGGGATATATGTATTCGGGAGAGGTGGCTTCAAGGGTTTACTCTTTGCTTGAGCGGGCTTCCAAACCTAGTCATGTGCTCTTACTTGGGCCATCCCATCATGTGTATTTGCACGATATCGCCGCTCCGTCGGTGACGCACTTTGAAACACCACTGGGGCAAATAGCATTGGATGAAGCACTGATTGCCAAGCTGGCCAAGCGTGGCGATATTATTATTAATGACGCGCCGCATTTAAGAGAACACAGCCTGGAAGTACAGCTCCCATTAATACAATTGGCGCTGGATAGCGATATCAAGCTGATTCCGTTGGTTGTTGGTGATGTGCCTCCCGAACGGGTAAGCACCTTACTCGATTCTATTCTGGAACAACATCCAGACACACTGGTGATTGTCAGCACAGATTTAAGCCACTTCCATAGTTACGGTGAAGCCAATTTAATTGACCAAAAAACCACGCGCAAGATTATTGCCCTGGATACGTCAGTAGAACCTCAGGAAGCCTGTGGTTGCAGGCCCTTGAATGGTCTTTTATTGTGGGCGCGCGAGAAACATTTGGATGTGGATGAAGTGGCGCGCTGCAACTCGGGAGACACGGCGGGAACACGCGATCGTGTAGTAGGATATGGAGCCTATGTCGTTCATTGAATTAACGCCAAAGCACCAGCAGCAGCTACTTATGCTGGCCAGAAGCTCGTTAAGAGACTCCCTCACCACCTATCAGATGCCAGCTGTCGAAGAAAATGAACTGGATGACGTGCTCAAAGTACCTATGGCTTGCTTTGTCACACTGACTATACAGGGTGAGCTACGTGGTTGTATCGGATCGCTGGAAGCCAGCAGGCCACTATATCAAGAAGTGATACAACGAGCCAAAGACGCAGCCTTTAACGACTATCGCTTTCCTAATCTTGAGCATCATGAACTGGGCAAAATCGTCATTGAGATATCGGTGCTAACACCAATGACGCGCATGGCCTGCCAAACAAACGACGAACTACTAGCAAGCTTAAACCCTTTTCATGACGGCCTTCTCATCAAAGCCGGTCGCTATCAAGCCACTTTCTTGCCACAAGTATGGGATTCACTGCCAGACGCTGGGCTATTTGTTGGCCAGCTCAAGAAAAAAGCCGGGTTACCTGTTGATGCCTGGCCTGCCAATATTGAGTGTTTCCGCTATCATGTGATTGCCTTTTCTGAAAATGGGTAGAGCATTTATCTCCAACGACGAGCAACTTTTACATTGACGCAATAGTGATATTGTGACACTATAGTATTCAAGAAGGGCAAGAGGTAGACTCAGCCTATTACAAACATTGCAAGGGGATTCCGAGCATGAACAATACATATGATTTTCTCGTCTTTATTGGGCGTTTTCAGCCCTTTCACGCAGGCCATCTGGCCGTTATTCAAGCTGGCCTGACTCAGGCTGAGCGTGTCATTATTCTTCCGGGCTCTGCCCATCAACCACGTTCTGTGCGCAATCCTTGGACTGTAGCAGAGCGCGAAGCGATGATCCGTAG
>DFOV01000174.1 GCA_002376965.1 Gammaproteobacteria bacterium UBA3532 | reverse complement strand
CTGGCCGCTCTAAACTCGAGTACATCAATGACTTTCAGTTCACGGTGTTTGCCTAGCTTTACTTTCAACCGAGGTTTTGGCTCGCCCGGTTCAGGCTCTGGGCCATCTGTTCCTCTGGGTGATTCCGGCATGTAAGGCGGAGGTGTCGGCTCTCCAATACCATCAGGTTCTGGCGCTTCTGGCTCACCATCCCAGTCTTTGTCGTAAAACTTATTGGTTGCACCGCGAAAATCGACAATGGTGAAGTAGTCTTTGCCATCAAAAACACGGGTTCCGCGACCAACAATTTGTTTAAACTCCACCATTGAACCGACTGTTCTATCAAGCACTACGTTACGCACGTTACGGGCATCTACCCCCGTGGTTAACATTTGCGATGAGGTAATAATAGTTGGAATGTCTTTGTCGTTATCTTGGAACTTTTCCAAAAGTTCACGGCCAACTTTACCTTCATCACTGGTAACGCGAACACAGTAGTGTGGATCTTTCAGCTTTTTGTGTTTATTGATCATGTCACGCATGGTCAGTGCATGATTTTGGTTTTCGCAAAAGACGATGGTTTTTTCTAATGGATTGATATTGTCCAGAATAGCTTCCGCTACCAGCTCGGTACGATCATCGACAACAATTTTTTTGTCGTATTCTTCTACCTTATAAACATCTTGATCTGATTCGCCCTCGATCACTTGGTCATCTTTGGTTAGCACCAGCTCATCTAAGTTGGTGCGCACCCGTTTGACACGGTATGGTGTTAAGAACCCATCATTGATGCCATCTTTCAATGAGTATTCAAAGGCTGGCGTGCCAAAGTAGTCGTAGGTATCGACGTTGGCTTCACGTTTGGGTGTGGCAGTCAACCCCACATGCACCGCACTTCCAAAATGGTCGAGTATGGCTCGCCATGAGCCTGCCTCATTGGCACTGCCACGGTGACACTCGTCAATCATCACGAGGTCAAAAAAATCACGTGGGTAAGCTTTGTAATAACCATCAATGTTTTCTCGCTCTGCAATCGCTTGATAAATTGCGAAAAAGATATGGGCATTGGTAGGAACCACACCATTGCGCTGGCGTACCTCCTCACCGTTTATCTTGATGAGGTCTTTTTCATAAGGATTAAAGGTGTTGATGGCTTGATCCGCCAAGATATTACGATCAGCTAAAAACAGGATTCGAGGTCTGCGTGTACCAGGAGATTCTTTGTTCCAACGAGACTGGAACAGCTTATGAACGATTTGAAAGGCAATAAACGTTTTACCTGTGCCGGTAGCCAGTGTTAACAACACTCGTGGCTTACCTTTACCAATGGCATCTGTAGCTGCATGTACCGCTAATTCTTGGTAATAACGCGGCTGCATTGCGCCTTCTAAATGAAAGGGTACATTACGAAGCTGCTGGCCTAGATCCGAATTAACTCCCGCGTAGCGGTTTTCAAGCTCTTGTGGTGTTGGGTAAAATTCGATGTAATCGCCTTTGCCGGTTTCTAAGTCGAATTCATAGGTTTGTTTGCCGTTACTTGAATAGACAAAGCGAACGAGTAGCTTTTTGGCATAGTCGATGGCTTGTTGGAGACCTTTGGTTGGATGCTCAGATTCTTTTTTAGCCTCAACAACAGCAAGGTAACGATTGTCTTTGTGGAGCAAATAATCAACGAAACAACGACGACCACGGACACCACCTGCAAGCTTACGACCATCGGTAAAGTAGTGTTCCCGAATGATGTTGCTCGGTTGCCAATGTGCAGCCTTTAATGCTGGGTCGATGTAATTTGCTCTGGTATCTGCTTCTGATGCCATCAAGGTATCCTTGGTATTTTAGGTTTAGCAAGAACTCTTCACTCTCACTTTACTCGCGCTCAATTGACATAAACCTTCAATGATTCAGTCCACCGCTAAAACAAACCTAATGGATTTATACCCCCCTGACAAGAAATTGCGAAAAATACTATTGGTCATTGATTTTAAAGGCTTTCAAACGGATAGCTTTGCAGGAAATGCAAATTTTATAGGTAGCATTCCGCATTTTTATACCCGTATCTAGTACTCCAACCTTGTCTGTCCACTCCCCTTCAGAAGCTCAACCCTCCTCCCCCACAACTTCCCCCTCGCATAAATGTGTGATTTTTATCGTTTTGCATTGCACAAATAATATTGGCTTCGTAAATTTAAACCGCTAATTAGAGATTCGAACAAACACTTTTCTAGTGACAACAATAAATAATGGATAGGTCTATGAAAACCAAACAACTGCTTGCTGGCGTCGGCTTACTGTCGCTTTCTTCCCTTTCTTTTGCTGCCAGCTGTGGCTCGGATAGCATGTTTATTCGTGGCACCAATAACAACTGGGATTCGACCCCGATGCATTGTGATGATGGGGTATGGCGTGCCAAAAATGTTTACTTCGAACCGGCAGATGCTTCCCCTCAATTCAAATTTGATGTGCTCGGAGACTGGGGCGAAAACTATGGCATGGGGAGCGAGGGCGAAGCGGTATTAAATGGCCAAAACATACCAGCTACCTTGGGCAGCTACGACATTGCTTTTGACTATGTTAACAAAACCTATGGCCTCGAAAAAAATACCCGCCCGATTACTGATGAAGTGTTTTATTTTGTCATGCCAGATCGCTTTGCCAATGGCGATGCCACTAATGATAATGCGGGCTTGGCAGAAGACCCTATGGTGAGTGGGTTCGATCCCACTAGCAAGAAGTTTTATCACGGCGGTGACCTGGCCGGTTTAAAATCCAAGCTGAACTATATTAAACGCCTTGGCGCTACCTCAATATGGATGACGCCGGTATTTAAAAATCAACCCGTTCAGGGAGAAGGAGCCAACGCCAGCGCTGGTTATCATGGTTATTGGACACTGGACTTCACCACGATAGACCCGCACTTGGGCACCAGTGAAGAGCTTAAAGATTTAATCAAAGAAGCTCATGCCATGGGTATGAAGGTGTTTTTCGACATTGTTATCAACCATACCGCAGATGTGATTAAGTATGGCGAATGCCATAACCCTGATGGCAGCAATCAAGATGGTATCGAGTTTGGTTGCCCTTACCGTTCAAGCGCCGAGGTATCATCTAATCCGTATTCGCCATTCATTCCTGAAGGCAATGAACTGGCAAAATCACCTGATTGGTTAAACAATATCACGCTTTACCATAACCAAGGAGACAGCACCTTTGCCGGTGAAAGCTCGCTCAATGGTGATTTCTTTGGCCTGGACGACCTAAAAACCGAAGATCCGCAGGTTGTCTCTGGCATGATCGATATCTTTAAATCGTGGATATCCGACTACAACATTGATGGCTATCGCGTAGATACTGTTAAGCACGTCAACATCGAATTCTGGCAACAATGGGCACCCGCGATTCAGGAGCATGCCACCTCTCTTGGACGCGATGACTTCTTTATTTTTGGGGAAGTGTTTGATGGCAATCCAGAAAACAATGCCCGCTACACCACCGAAGGCAAGCTACCTTCGGTTTTGGACTTCGGCCTGTATTACCAGTTATCTGGCGTCTTTGGACAAGACTGGGGCGTCGGCGCACTTGAGTGGGCTTTTAGCAATGATGATCGCTATACCGATGCCGATAGCCATGCCAATACCTTATTAAACTTCGCCGGAAATCACGACACTGGCCGAATTGGTCATGTCATTATGAATGCCCATCCCGATGCCAGTGAAGAAGAGAAACTGGCACGTGCCAAACTAGCCAATGCCTTCCTGTTTTTCGCCCGCGGTATTCCGGTTATCTATTACGGCGATGAGCAGGGCTTTACCGGCGACGGCAGTAGCGACGACTCACGCGAAGACATGATGCCGACGTCTACCCCCGAGTTTGCCGACAATGACCTGTTGGGCACCGACGCCACCCATGCAGATAGTAACTTTGATCGCAAACACCCACTCTATCAAGCCATCAAGCAATATGCCCGTCTCTACAAGAAGCATGCGGCGCTGCGAAGTGGCGCCCAGATCGAGCGCTTGGTCGACGGGCAGAAAAATGTGTATGCTTTTAGCCGCATCGACTGGAGTAACCCTAAAGAATACCTCGTCGCCTTTAATGCCAGCACCAAAGAACAAACCATTACGCTGCCAGCAACTGCTAAAAAATATCGCCAGCTTGGTAGCCAACAAAAGCCGATTAAGCGTGATAAAGACGGCAACATTCAGGTGACTCTACCCGCGCTAAGCCATGTTGTGCTTAAAGGCACCCAAAAAGTGAAATCGCTTGGTGATGCCATCAGTGCCACATTCAGCACCACCAGTCCGGGACAAGGCGTGTTTGGCCAGGTAGAGCTTGGTGTCAACGTTCAGCTGGATGGGGTAGACGTGACCACGCAAGCCCTGCCAGTATACGCTGTGCACTATGAAGTCAGCGCCAACGATGGCCCATATAGCTCGCTGGGGACAGACTACAATCCTAGCTATAAAGTGTTCTTTTCAACTAACGATTACAGCAATGGTGATCAGCTAAGTGTTCGAGCAACAATTACCGACATTGCTGGAAACAGCACGCAAATCGAGCAGGATTTGGTGGTTGATATCCCACCGGCTATGGTTATTGACTTCAAGAAACCTGAGGGCTGGAACAGCCTGGTGAATATTCACTTTTGGGGCTCTGAAGCTGGCAGTAGCAACTGGCCCGGCGAAGTCATGACACTCACAGAAGACAATATCTATCGCTTCACCTTCCCACTGGGTACCACCTTTGCCAACCTTATCTTCAACGATGGAGCCAGTCAGACTGATAATTTAGAGCGCGCAGGCTCGGGCTGTTATGACCTGGCCTCAAGCGCTTGGTATGACAGCTGTGCTGATATCCCAGAAGAAGATACCGGCCCTTACCCCGTGCAACTTTTTGTACGCGGTAATATGAACGAATGGGGTTCAGCCAATCCGTTTGAATATTTAGGCAACAACCAATACAGCGCTACGGTTGATCTGGCCCAAGGCACCGCATCGTTCAAAATCGCCGACGAAGGCTGGGGCGGCGATACCACCTTTAGCGGCTATTGGGACGAGCAAGCCCAGGCGAAAGATATCGTTGTCGAAACTAACGTTGAAAAGCGCCTGCAAGCCGAAGGGCCATTCGGTGGAGATCCACTCCAGCTCAACGCCGATGTCGAAGGCAATCATCATTTCTTGCTTACCGTCGATGGTTTAGCCACCGAACCACTTCTGCTGGTCACGCCACCTGCTGACGACGAACCACCCGCCGGTGTTGATATCTTCTTGCGCGGCAGCATGAATGACTGGAGCGAAGCCAATCCGTTCAGCTATGCAGGCAATGGTGTATACACCGCTTCACGAGAGATGTTTGGTATTAGCGCCTTTAAAATTGCCAGCAGTGATTGGTCGGTCGATTTCGGTGCCGCTGGCAGTAATATTTTAACCGTCGATACACCCATGGATCTGACCCACCAAGGGGTAAACATTGAGTTCACCTCAGCAGATACCCTATACGACTTCAGCTTCGACTGGAACGCCGAAACACTGAGCGTATCCGAAGGCAGCATTGGCGACGGCGATGACACACCACCTTATCCAATGACGATCTACGTGCGTGGCAGCTTTAACAGCTGGAGTGGCAACAACCCGATGACATACGCTGGCAGCGGCACCTATGATGCGACTATCGCATTGGATGGCAACCCTGCATTCAAGATCGCCAGTGAAGACTGGTCGGTCGACTTCGGCGCAGCAGGTAATAGCGAAGTCACTATCGGCCAACCGATGGCACTGGGTCATCAAGGCGCTAACCTGCAATTAAACAATGCCGCTGGCGACTACCAGTTCTTGTTTAACAGCAATGATGATACGTTGACGGTTAGTCAGTAAGCCATCAATAGCTAAGATGTGAAGGATTTGCAATATAAGGCAGCCTTCGCATCTTGCTTCTATGAAGCTTCGCGTTAGAATCAGAATTAAAAAGAGATTCTAGCCATGCAAATCACACTTCTTACCCCTTCCGATCTAGAAAGCATCCTCCCCCTCCTCTGCGAACTCAATCCCAAGCAGACGCCCCAACGACTCGAACAAAATATGCTCGACATGCTGGCCTACGATAACTACTTCTGCTTTGGTTTATGGGAGGAACAACAGCTGGTGGCCCTAAGTGGTGGCTGGATCACCACACGGCTTTATTCCGGCAAACAGCTTGAAATTGACAATATTGTTGTCGACCAAAATTGTCGCTCAAAAGGTTACGGCGAAAAGCTGGTGGAGCATATCGCCGAGTGGTCGAAACAACAGGGCTGCATCACCCTTGAGTTGAATACCTATGTAAGCAACTCGCGCTCACACAAGTTCTATTTTAATCAGGGCATGGAAATCATTGGCTATCGGTTTCAGAAATACTTAGTGCCTAAATAGCCAAAACCTATATCAAAATATTTTGATATAGAAAAATCATCTGCTACACTGCTTAGCATGCAAGCAGTGACACCTATTGATTCTACATCATCATTTGATGCCAACGACCTATCCCTGCTCCTCAAGGGGGCTGGCGATGCCTTGCGCCTGGAGGTTTTGCGTGCTCTCAGTGCTGACTCGTTTGGCGTGTTGGAGCTGTGTCATATTTTTGATGTGAAACAGTCGGGCATGAGCCATCACTTACGCGTATTATCAAAAGCTGGGCTGGTTACCACACGTCGCGAAGGCAACTCCATTTTTTATCGCCGCGTCCCACTCGATGCCCAAGCCGACTACACACCGTTAAAAAGCGCCCTATTTCATCTTTGTGATCAGCTGCGCTTTAGTGAGCAAACCAACCAGCGCTTAGCCGAGGTCTATCAACAACGCTCGGTCGCTTCGCAGCAATTTTTCAGCCATAACGCCAGCAAGTTTCATCAGCAGCAGGAGTTAATTGCCGATCTGGGTGTGTATGGCCCTGCCGTCACCGAGTTAATGGACAAGACATCCTTTCCGACACCAGAAAAGGCGCTAGAGGTTGGCCCAGGCACTGGCGAGTTTCTACCGGTGTTGGCCGAGCGCTTTAGCAAGGTCATCGCGCTGGATAACTCGGAGAATATGTTGCAGCAGGCCAAAGCGTTTAGCCAGAGCCAAGGCTTGAACAACATCGAGTTCGTTCTGGCCGATACCAGCTACTGCCAAAAGCAGCATGAGGCCTTTGATTGTGTGGTAGTGAATATGGTATTACACCATGTGCCGTCACCCGGGCAGGTGTTTGCTGATGTCAGTCAGGCATTGCGCCCAAATGGCATATTACTGATCTGCGACCTTTGTCGCCATGATCAAGAATGGACCCAAACCAGCTGCGGTGATCTGTGGCTGGGATTTGACCCCTTGGAC
>DFOV01000443.1 GCA_002376965.1 Gammaproteobacteria bacterium UBA3532 | reverse complement strand
GCAGCTGATTACATTTTCTATGACACCAGCTATTCAACCCATACTGAGAAAGCACAAGGATAACCTGCAATTGGTGGTATCCGAGCATAATATGTTGGTCGAGAAAGTGTTTGTTGTTTCGATTTTTATAGCGCTGTATATGTTTTTCTTAGCAGATGAAATTATTTTGATCTTATTCGGAGAGGTATGGATAGAGGTAGCGCCACTGGTACAAATTTTCGCTGTCATGATCCCTGTGCAAATGGTGATGTCGACGAGTGGTGCATTTTTTTTGGCAATGGGAAGGCCTGGGCTTTTGTTCACATGTGGAGTCATCGGATTTGCAATATGTGGCACGGCTATAATAACTGGAACCATTCTTGGAACGGTAGAATATATCGCGATGGCTTTGACTGCGGGGTTCTATATTAATTTTATTCAGGTGTACTTTATATTGTTCAAGCGTTGTTTCAATAGCCCATTTGGTGATTTCTATAGAAGGCTAGGTGGCGTTGCTTTGAGGTATGTGCCTGTTACTATTGCCCTTTATTCTGCTTTGCAATGGTTGACAGTGACCCAAAACTCTTGGGTATCTCTAGTTGGCAACTGTGCTATTGGTTTAGTAGTACTCATCCTTAGTTGCCTCATATTTGCCAGAACGATGTTTGCAAACGTTCTTTCAAGCGTGGGGCATTCGAACAAGGAGCTTGTAGGTTGAAAAAAGTCTCCGTCATTATTCCAACCCGCAACCGTGGCCAGCTGTTGAGAGAAGCTGTCGATAGTGTCGCATTGCAAGATTACCCATCCATTGAAATTGTGATTGTTGACGATGCCTCAGATGAGCCTGTTGAAATACAGTTAACGGAAAATGTGAAGAACTGCGAGCTGGTGGTTATCAGAAATGAACAGCCGCGAGGGGGGGGCTACTCTCGGCATCGAGGTGCACTAGCTTCGACCGGGGGATATGTGTGTTTTTTAGATGATGACGACTTCTACCTACCCGACAAGCTTAAGCTCCTCGTTGATTTCCTGGAGAAACACGCTTGCTTTGATGCCGTATTCGCACCGGTTGAGCGTACATCTATTGGCGGCGCAAAAATTTGGCGTAATATCCCGGCGGGAGAGTTTAGGCCTATTCGCTCGCTGGATGCGATCCCATTCTTGCACACGAATGGCTCTTTGGTTAGGCGAGCTGTATTTGATTCCATTTCCTTTTATCCTGAGTTGCAGAAATTTCAGGACACCCAATTCCACCTGGAGCTCATCTGGCTTAAAAAAGTATGTTTTTACCATACCGATGCTGTCGCTGTGTGGCGGGATAGGCACGCATTACCACAGATAACTGATATGAACTCTGAAGCAATGGTAGCAAGGAGTATCGAGAATTTTGAAAAACTAAGGAAGTATTTTGCTGCTAAGCAAATATTAAAAGGCAAGTTACGCTGGTTTGTTGTGACGAGGCTGTTGCGTATGTACGCGAAAAATATAGGCTTATCGAACGTCTCATATCCAGGCCATTTACTAAAATGGCCGCACTACTGGGCCTATTGGTTATTCTGTTTAGCCTATTTTCGTCTGAGGCGGAGTTAAGTGGTTAAAAGTTCGCTTTGTACCTTTTTTTTAGCAATCAGCCTTTTTTGCTTTTCATTTTCCACCTTTAGTATTAAAGGCGGCTTGGTAGCTTATATTGCGTTGTTTTTAGCGATACTTTTCTCTCCCAAATCTTTATTTCAGCTGCGGATATCTTCCAGGCTACTTGCTTTCTGTCTATTGTTCCAAGGGTATGTCTGTATCACAACTATGCTTGGCGATAGGGTTTTTCTTCTTTATTTCATAAAATTCCAACTACTGTTCGTTTATGTATTCTTGGTCTTAAACTGTTTTGTTTCTGGCTTCTATACCTTGGAGCGCCTAGAGAAGGTTGTGAAATGGTTTATTGGTATGCATGGAGGAAGCTTTATGGTGCAGTTTGTTGTCTATATGCTGACAGGGAAATACATTGATTTTAATAATTTTGTTCGCGAAGAGTATGCTAATACTGCATACATGAGCCGAGATATTATTGATCTGATAGTGCCTATCCGTTGTACAGGATTCTTTTCAGAGCCTTCATTCTATGCCATGACAGTACTGCCTCCCTGTGCATTTTTAGTTTATCGAGGATATCTTAAGTCTTGGGCCGTGTGGCTGGGAATGATAACCACAGTCTTATCCTTGTCGGTCGCAGCTTTTGCTATCTTGGTGACTTGGTTTGGTTTTCTTTTTATAACGACAAAAGGAAGCGGATTTCAGAAAGTTCTGGTATTTGGTTTCTTGGCTTTGGTCATAGTTAGTGTAGGAAGCTTTTCCATGAAGAGAGCATTTGACTCAGCTGATTACGACGCATTAGGTGCAAGATTACGTGTTATAAACGAGGTACAAGAGCGAGATTGGGTTAAAAACTTATTTGGGAATGGTTATTTTGTCGATGAACATAAGGGGAATGGGGTAACGGGAATATCGGCAGCTGGTATTCGTGATTCGGGGTTGTTTCTCGGTATCCTGTATTCAGGCGGCATTGCCGGTATTATTCTATTTTTCCTCGTTCTTTTTCGTATTTTTCAAAGTTTGTGGCTGGTTTGTGGCATTTCAATATTACTGCTGTTTAAATTTAGCATCCTGTCATCAGGATTTTGGGTATTCGCTATCGTCTACTTATCAGCGTCAATGGCTGCTCCCAAAGGTTATGCTTGGGTAAGAAACATCCCTGGTCAGAACATCAATTACTCGAACTAATGAAGTAACCTATGAAGAATCAACACTACGTTTGTCTTATTGACTACACTGGAGCTGGCGACTTTTTTTTGCGTGTCGCCCGTGCTGATACCTGCCGCCAATACACTTTCGTTACAACAGTTCCTTCAGTGGTTATTAAAGCGAAGCAAGCTTCGAATGTTACGACACATTTTGTTAGTCGATTATCTCCTAAAGGCAATCGAACTCTCGAAACTTTCGAGCGGTGTAAAGAGCTGGGGCTGAAGTTCCTGACGCTAAAGTCTGCGGAACAGCTAGCCCGCCGTATATTTTATCAATGTGATAAAATCATCTCTCTACATGGTGACGTGGTGTTTTTACTGTGGAATGGCGACTCAATAATGGGTGAGGTAGCACGAGTAATTAAGGCTGAGGGTAGGGCAAAGACACTATTTTGCGAGATAGCAAATTTGCCCGGCAAGCTTTTTGCCGACTCTGAAGGTGTAAATATGCGTAGCTCGCTCTTCAGGACGCCAGATAAAGTCATGCAGTATGCGGATGTTGAGAGTTTTGACTTTAACGCTTGGAGTGAAGAGTTTACCAAGAGTAAGTTGTCTCCTGGTAGTGGCGAGCCTCCTCAAGCTAAGTTAAGCCAGAAGTTGAGCCTGTTTAATTTTATGGATTTTGTGATTGTTCAGCTTATCGGCTATCGTTTTTTCTCGTACCAGGCGATTCTAAATAAACTTAAAATATCGAGGTTGAAGAAAGCATTCAAAAAGAAGCTCTCCAAAACACCGACCCCTGCAGAGTTGCCAAAGGAAGAATTTGTCTTTTTTCCAATGCAGGTCTCGTCAGACACTCAAATTGTTTTAAATAGTAATTACGACAACTTGCAAGCGCTAGATTACCTGGTTGAGAATTTCGAAGGGCCATTCGTGATAAAGCCTCACCCTGCTGAAGGCGATATTGGGTATATCTATGATTATCTCAAGAAGATATCCCGAAATGATATTTACTTGGTGTTTGATAACACTTATCGGCTGATACAACAGTCCAAAGAAGTCTTTGTGATTAACTCTACGGTTGGGTTTGAAGCCATGTTAATGAATAAGAAAGTTACTTTTATCGGTGAAACCCTTTATAAATCTTTAAAGCCTGAACAAATCAAGTATTATGTAGGCGCATATCTGGTAAATATCGATTTCTTTTCGCACGAACCTATTTCTAATAGTGATGTACAAGCCTTATACCAGAGGTTGGAGTAAAGCAGTTGAAAATTCTCTACATCGTTAACACAGACTGGTATTTCCATTTACATTGGTTAACCCGAGCGCAGCATGCTAGGGCCATGGGGTTTGAGGTTCACCTCTTGGTGCCGCATAAAGATGATAAGATACTCGCTGATTTGCGCGAGCAAGGCTTTATTTTACACGATATAAAAATGCCTAGAGCATCATTAAATATTGTTGGGGAGTGGAAAATATTGCGACGAATTTGGCAAGTCGTTGGAGAGGTTAAGCCTGATCTTGTTCATACTATAACCATAAAGCCGAATCTTTACGCAGGAATAGTTGCCCGAATTCGTAAAATACCGATTATTTCCAGCATTGTTGGTTTGGGGGTGTTGTTCAGCACCAAGTCGATTAAATACAGTTTTATTAAACAGGGGGTTCGGCTTTTATTCCGTTACTCATCGGGTAACCCTTTGTTTATTGGGCTTTGCGAAAACAATGATGATATTGCATCACTGGAGCAGCTAGGCGCCGTTCCGCGTAATAAGCTGGTGAAAGTACCAGGCGCGGGCGTTGATATTGATGCATTTCAGGTGACTCCAGCACCAGAAGCTCAGTGTATACGTGTTGTTTTTGCCAGCCGACTCCTAAGAGAAAAAGGTGTATACGACTTAGTTGATGCGGCAAAGCATTTTGCTGAGGAAAATGCTCCTATTAAATTTTCTTTTGCTGGCATTATTGATCAGGATGCGCCTGGTGCTATCAGTGAAGATGTGGTGGAGCAGCTTGATTGTGAT
>DFOV01000134.1 GCA_002376965.1 Gammaproteobacteria bacterium UBA3532 | reverse complement strand
AGCTCACCCGGAGTACCTGGCGTTGTCTCACGGGGTGCGCGATTAACACTGCTTTTGAAGCGAGTATTACCCAAACCGTGATAGCCACCCTGAGCAACCAGCAATTCTTGCTTATCTTTGATCACATCACCGATAAACTCTTCAGTATCTACATCAAAGACCTGAGTTCCGAGCGGGACTTTGAGATAACAATGGGCGCCTTTTGCACCAGTACAATTACGCCCCTGTCCACCTTGGCCATTTTCAGCACGATGATGACGGGTATAACGATAATCAACCAAGGTATTAAGAGCCTGATCTCCTATCAGATAAACACTGCCACCATCTCCCCCATCACCACCATCCGGACCACCAAATGGAATATATTTCTCACGCCGAAAACTGCAACAACCGTTGCCGCCGTTTCCCGCTTGTACTTTTATCTTGGTTTCATCAACGAATTTCATGGGTCTTTGGCCAAACTGAACTCGAGCCTGATAATCTATTCAAACTCAATGTTATATAACAAAAAAGCCCCGCCAACAATGGCAGGGCTTTTATATCAAGCGAAAGTCGCTGATTAAGCAGCTACAACAGAAATGTATTTTCTGTTTAACGGACCTTTGATTTCAAATTTAACCTGGCCGTCTGCTTTAGCAAACAATGTGTGGTCTTTGCCACAACCAACATTGTCACCAGCATGGAATTTTGTTCCGCGTTGACGAACTAAGATGTTACCCGCTAAAACGCTCTCGCCGCCAAAGCGCTTAACACCTAAGCGTTTGGACTCGGAATCGCGACCGTTACGGGTACTACCACCGGCTTTCTTATGAGCCATGATGCATACTCCTCAGTTTAGCTGATCGCCGTAATTTTAACTTCAGTGAACCACTGACGATGCCCCATTTGCTTACGATGGTGCTTACGACGTCTGAATTTAACAATTTTAACTTTTTTGCCACGGCCTTGAGCAACAACTTCAGCAGTTACTTTCGCGCCGTCAACATATGGTGCACCGACTTTAAGGTCTTCACCGTCAGCTACCAATAATACTTTATCAAAGTCGATAGAAGAACCTTCTTCAACTTCAATCTTTTCTAATTTGACTGAATCACCCACCGCAACACGGTGTTGTTTACCGCCACTTTGGAAAACCGCGTACATATTTGTCTCCGTTAGAGGGCCGCCTCAACGCAGCCATCGTACCCATCTACTTTTTGAAGGGCGGCAATTCTAGGGTATTTATCTAGCGAACGCAAGACATATCAAGATATATTCACGGGAAAAGGCGGAAATATTGCTTCTCATATGTACAGGCGGCATCAAGTGATTATAATGCGGGCCTTAAAGAATTTAATTAAGCTACGGATTCCATGGATTTTCATCAGATTCGATCACTTCTTGATAGCGATCTAAAGGCAATAGATCGGTGCATTTTAGACGAGCTTCATTCAGATGTCGTGCTCGTCAATCAAATTGGACACTATATTATCCAAAGCGGAGGGAAACGCGTTCGACCGCTACTGGTTGCCCTTTGCGCAAAGGCTTGCGGTTATCAGGGCTCGCATCATGTGCCACTGGCGGCGATTGTCGAGTTCATTCATACCGCTACGTTACTCCACGACGACGTTGTCGATGAATCCACCATGCGCCGTGGCAAGGCGACAGCAAATGCAGAGTTTGGCAATCAAGCCAGTGTATTGGTTGGCGACTTTTTATATTCACGCGCGTTTCAAATGATGGTTAACATCGACAGCATGCGTGTAATGCGCATCCTCGCGGATGCCACCAATGTTATCGCCGAGGGAGAAGTGCTGCAGCTAATGAACTGCAACGATCCTGATACAACCGAAGTGCAATACATGGAAGTAATCCACTATAAAACCGCTAAATTATTTCAGGCTGCGGGACAACTGGGTGCCGTTATTTCAGGTAGAGACGAGCAAACTATCCAGGCTCTTGGCGAATATGGTATGCGTGTTGGTACCGCCTTTCAATTGGTCGACGATATCTTGGACTACAAAGCCAGCGCCGATGAAATGGGGAAAAATGTGGGTGATGATCTGGCCGAAGGAAAGCCAACCCTGCCACTTATCCATGTGATGCGTCAGGGTAGCCCCGAGCAAATAAGCCGAGTACGCGACGCAATTACTCATGGTGGCGCAGATCAACTTGAACTGATTTTAGAAAGTATCGTCCAAACCGGTGCCCTTGAATACACCCAGCGCATAGCGATAAAGGAAGTAGAACTGGCCAAAGCAGCCATCGCACCCATTGATGATAGTCCCTATAAGCAAGCCATGCTGTCACTTGCTGACTTCATCATTCAACGGACCTATTGATAGACGACAGACTTACGGAGCTAAACATGAAAAATCAACACCTACTACCTCTTTCCCTCCTTTTGACGACCGCACTGCTAACAGGATGTGGTGAAGTGGATGATGAAGAGGATATGGATCGAGCCAATGATAGCCCACTTCGCAACCACAATCTGGCCGGATTCATAGGTGACGACTACATACAGTGTAATGGTCTGCGCTTGGATGCCAATGCATACCGTACGAATTTTAATACCGAAGGAGAGTTTCGCGTTGAGGTAGAGCGCAACGACCTCAGCGACGATGAAGTCGATGGATTGGAAGCCAGTTTCGAGGATAACCGTCTTACGTGGCGTCCGGGAATTGATGAAGACGACAACGAGCTGGATGATGATATTGATTTTCGACTCAGTGAAGGCAGCTATAGTGACGAACCTTATCATGAGCGCTTTCATCAATTATCCCAATCAGGCGACAGTCATATTTACGAAATCGTCTCTTTAAAAGACGACATTGGCGACAATGGTGGACAAGATAAAGATGATGATCTTTATGAAGACGTATCTGATGTTACCTTCTACCTGACTGACGAGGCAGATGGTTTCACCTTCGACAATATTGAAGATATCGTCGAAGATGATGACGATAGCGACTGGGAACTAACACGAACTGAAGTAAACAATAGCAGCAACACCAAAAATCTGGATATCGACTTCCGAGAAGACAATAAAGTCATCTGGGACGGAGCAACGCTTAGCTACGATATCTTTCAAGACTCCGGCGCTCTCTACCTCTACAATGACGATGAAACAACACAAATACTACTTTGCCTGAAAACCGGAAATATTCGCACATCAAGCTTCGAATTTATCGGCATTTCTAATTTCGACGATAATTTCGAACAGTTCTTATATACCGTTACCTCTGAAAGTAGCGAGCCTGACACCGAAACGACCCCAGATGAAAGTGAGCCAGAGGCAGAAGAACCTTCACCTACCGAATCAGAAGAAGCATCACCAGCTGAAGAAACTCCTCAGGTAGAAGAGCCCTCAGCGGAACAAGA
>DFOV01000273.1:1076-22127 GCA_002376965.1 Gammaproteobacteria bacterium UBA3532 | reverse complement strand
CTTGGTTTGGCTGAGCAAAGTGATGTGTTGATTAACAAGGCTATCGATCTAGATGCCAGCGATACGCAAACGCTGCGCACCTTGGCGATCATTCGAATTTATCAACGTCAGTTTGAAAAGGCAAAGTCGTTGCTTGAGCAGTATCTCGCCCAAAAGCCTGAGTCCCCATATATGGTGATATGGCTGTATTTGTGTCATTGGGAATTGGGGGAGCAAAAGCCAGAACTGTTAAGTGGCTACTTGGAGCAATACCGGTCAGGATTTTGGAACGAATGGATAATGGACTGGTTGCTGGACGAAGTGAATGAAAAAGCGCTTTACAGTTTTGCCTATGATAACGAGCAGCGAGCATTTCGCGAAAATTTCAGCGAGGCGCATTTTTATCTTGGCTATCGAGCTAAGCTAGAGCAACGGCTGGATACGGCCAAGCACTTTTTCGAGTTGACCGTAGCGCGGGATATTCCTTATTTTATCGAATATCATATTGCCGAGATGTTACTCAAGCAAATGGAAGAGGAATAGTCGCTAGCCTCGGTTAATCTGCACCTCTGTTAGCAACACTTCTGTTAGCCAATATTAGCCAGCACTTCTATTTGCTAACAAGAGGTCGGCCATAGAGCCGGTTTCTCCAGAAAGCCTCTCAAACTCGCCGAGCTGAGCCATGGTGTCATATTGGCCAACGGCTTGGCTTTGATTAGTATAGCCAAGATTGAGGGACTTGATACCGGCTTCACTGAGAGACTGCTGTTGTTGGTTTTGCAATTGAACCAGGCGTAGCTGTTCGAAAATTCGATCCTGACTGTCTATGCGGCCATCCTTGTTATCATCATATTTTGCTAATTCTTCAAAGCCATTGGCACTGCCATTTTGATCGCCAAATAGTTCTGTGCCATCATCAATGCGGCCGTTGTTGTTGCGGTCTATAGCTAGCAAGTAATCATCTCCAGTCGGAACACTGACCTGTTCTTTGCGACCATCACCATTAATGTCAAATCGCGTGCCTTGCTCTAGTCCGGTGGTTTGAAAGCCATTACCGCCCAAGTCCAATACTAGCGGGTCGGATTGCTTTATTTCGTCATTACGAGCTTCTACACGCAGTTCCATGCGGCGAGATGTTTGAAGGCTAGCTTCAAAGCGAGCGGTTGCTTGCTGAAGGACTTGTTCTGCCCGCGCCTGTTGTTCTCGATCGATTTGATCACGGCTGATTTGTTCTGGCTGAATAGCAATCGAAGGCGATGCCTTGTGAACCGTTTGGGTGGTGTTTAGCTCGGTTTTGCTGACTTCTTCATGAAGCATCATTCGCCGAACAATCTGGTAATCGGGGTCCCGCTCCAGGTTTTCTCGCAGGGAGCGGTTCAGGTTCATTTGGGCTTGGCTGGTGCTGTCGATACTATTCATTGGCTTGTCAATCTGCTGGACTAGGGCTGTAAATAATATCGACAGTCGCGGCGTTTACTTGAATATTTTTTGCTATTCGTCTACCGGCTCGTATCCTAAGTTGGGCGCCAGCCACTTTTCCGCTTGAGCAAGCGTCATATTTTTGCGCTTGGCGTAGTCCTCAACTTGATCTTTATTGATCGTACCAAGCCCAAAATAGCGGCTTTCTGGATGGCTGAAGTACCAACCACTTACCGCGGCGGCCGGGTACATGGCATAGCTGTCGGTTAATTGAATACCGGTAAGTTTTTCGACTTGTAACAGCTGCCATAACTTGGCTTTTTCAGTGTGATCTGGACAGGCAGGGTAGCCAGGGGCTGGGCGGATACCCTGGTATTTTTCAGCAATCAGTTCATCATTCGACCATGCCTCACTAGAAGCATAACCCCACAGTTCCTGACGTACCAGCTCATGTAACTTTTCGGCAAAGGCTTCAGCCAAGCGGTCGGCCAGAGCTTTGAGCATAATGCTGTTGTAGTCATCATGGTCAGCATCATACTGGGCAATGCGAGCTTCTATACCGAAGCCTGCTCCAACGGCAAAGCCGCCAACATAGTCAGTAAGGCCGCTTTGCTCTGGGGCAATGTAGTCCGATAAGCAATAGTTAGGATTGCTATTGGCCTTGTCTTTTTGTTCGCGCAAATGGCAAAGCCGTTCAACAACCTGAGAGCGTGTTTCATCTTGATAAACCAAGATATCATCGCCTTGGCTGTTGGCTGGGTAAAAGCCGATAATGCCGTTTGCTGTGATCCATTTTTCGGCCACGATGCTCTCCAGCATGGCTTTGGCATCGCTATAAAGCTGCTTGGCATGCGTTCCTACGACTTCATCATCGAGTATCTTTGGAAACTTACCTGCCAATTCCCAGGTTTGAAAGAACGGGGTCCAATCTATACGTTCAACCAACTTATCGAGTGGAAAGTCGTTAAATACCTTGGTGCCGATAAAGCTCGGCTTAGGAGGCGTGTAGTTGCTCCAGTCAATTGAATGGGCATTATCTCTTGCAGCCTTAATCGATTTCATAGGCTTTTTACTACGGCGCAGTTGGTGTTGCTCCCGCTTCTTTACGTAGTCCTGTTTTATTTGAGTAGCAAAGTCTGTCTTGTTACTGCCAATCAGGTTTTGGGCAACGCCGACGGCTCGTGATGCATCTTTAACATAAACGACAGGGTGTTCGTATTGCGGGTCTATCTTGACCGCTGTATGCATAACGGAAGTGGTTGCTCCTCCGATTAATAGAGGGAGGTTGAACTCCTGCCGCTTCATTTCTTTGGCGACATGTACCATTTCGTCGAGCGATGGCGTGATAAGACCTGATAGACCAATAATATTGGCATTATGCTCCTTCGCTGCGGTTAAAATTTTCTCTGCGGGCACCATAACCCCCAGATCAACCACTTCGAAATTATTACACTGCAGAACTACGCCGACGATATTCTTGCCAATGTCATGCACGTCACCTTTAACTGTAGCCATGATGACTTTACCAGCGCTCTCTGACACGCCATCCTTTTCCTCCTCAATAAAGGGGAGCAGATAGGCCACGGCTTTCTTCATAACGCGGGCCGACTTCACTACCTGGGGCAAAAACATTTTCCCTTCACCAAACAGATCGCCAACCACGTTCATGCCGTCCATCAATGGACCTTCTATCACCTGAAGCGGGCGTTCGAAGCCTTGTCGAGCTTCTTCGGTATCTTGTTCAACGAATGCATCGATGCCTTTGACTAGTGCGTGCTCAAGGCGCTTGGTTACCGGAAGTTCACGCCAGGCCAGATCTTCTTTGTTGCTAGCAGTGCTGCCATCACCCTTGTATTTGTCGGCAATGTCCAGCAGCCGCTCGGTGGCATCCGAACGACGGTTAAGAATAACGTCTTCAACTGCGTCACGCAGTTCTTGCGGAATGTCTTCATAAATAGCCAATTGACCGGCATTGACGATCCCCATGCTCATGCCATTTTTTATGGCATAGTATAGAAATACCGAGTGCATAGCTTCGCGCACTGGATTGTTGCCACGAAACGAGAAGGATACATTGCTGACACCGCCACTGATCATGGCGTGGGGGAGGTTCTTTTTGATGTCGGCAGTCGCTTCTATGAAATCGAGACCGTAGTTATTGTGCTCGTCAATACCGGTGGCAACGGCAAAAATGTTGGGGTCGAAAATAATATCTTCGGGTGGAAAGCCAACCGTATTGACTAGAATATCGTATGAGCGCTGACAGATGCCGAATTTACGCTCGCGCGTGTCGGCCTGTCCATCTTCGTCGAAAGCCATCACGATCACAGCCGCACCGTATTGACGGATCTGTTGCGCCTGCTGGACAAACTTTTGCTCACCCTCTTTCAAGCTGATCGAATTGACTACGGGCTTGCCTTGAACGCACTTTAAACCAGACTCCAAGATCTCCCACTTCGACGAATCGAGCATAATGGGCACTCGGGCAATATCTGGTTCGGATGAAATCAGGTTTAAAAAGGTGACCATGGCTTGCTCGGAGTCGAGCATGCCTTCGTCCATATTGATATCGATTATTTGTGCGCCGTTATCAACCTGTTGGCGAGCGACCTCGAGAGCCGTTTCGTAATCGTCTTCTTTGATTAAACGACGGAAGCGGGCAGAGCCTGTAACATTGGTGCGCTCGCCGACATTAATAAACAAGCTATCAGACCCGATATTGCATGGCTCAAGTCCGCTGAGGCGACATTGAATATCAATAGTGGGGAGTGGTCGGGGGGCTACTTTTTTCACCCGCTCCACAACTGCCGCAATATGCTCTGGTGTGGTACCACAGCAGCCACCGATTATATTAATGAAACCGCTATCAGCAAATTCGCCGACGATTTCAGCCATTTCTTCCGGGGTTTGATCGTACTCACCAAACTCGTTGGGTAGTCCTGCATTGGGGTGAGCGCTGACATGGCTTTGGGCTATTCGGCTTAACTCCTCGACGTAGGGGCGCAATTCAGCTGCTCCCAGCGCGCAGTTCAGACCAATCGACAATGGCTCGGCATGGCGTAACGAGTTCCAGAAGGCTTCGGTGGTTTGGCCAGATAGGGTGCGCCCGGAGGCATCCGTGATTGTGCCAGAAATCATCACTGGCCAAGCTTGCCCTTGGCGTTCGAAGAAGTCGAGGATGGCATAAACCGCTGCTTTGGCATTCAGCGTATCAAAAACGGTTTCGACCAATAATATATCTGCGCCACCCTCAATCAGCCCTTCAATCGACTCGGTGTAGGCCGTTACCAGCTGGTCAAAGTTGATATTGCGGTAGCCCGGATTATTGACATCGGGTGAAATAGATGCGGTTCGGTTAGTTGGGCCAAGCACCCCAGCTACGTAGCGTTTAACGCCTGTTTTTTCGGTATATTCGTCAGCTAGCTTTTTGGCCAGCTGTGCTGAAACCACATTGATCTCACGAGAGAGCGATTCCATATGGTAGTCAGCCATGGCAATTGGCGTGGCGTTAAAGGTATTGGTTTCAATAATATCGGCACCGACATCAAGATAGGCGCGGTGGATATATTCGATAACATCTGGGCGAGTAATCGATAGCAAATCGTTATTGCCTTTCAGATCGCTTTCCCAATCGGCAAACCGTTCCCCTCGATAGTCTTTTTCTTCCAGTTTATAAGACTGGATCATGGTTCCCATGCCACCATCCAGAATAAGGATGCGCTTGGATAAAGCCTGAAGAAGTTGAGTTTTTGATGACGATGGTTTAAGACGTGACACGATAACTACCCTATAATGACCAAGGGGCGTATTGTCTCTGTTTTGACCGCTTAAAACAACTCTACGTCGTCAGACTGTCGTTCGTCTGGAAGAAGTTTGCCTTGTTCAAGCAAGCTTGCGTAATTGGCTATGTTATTGCGGCCATGATTTTTAACATAGTAGAGAGCCTGGTCAATGTGCTCCATGTTTGGAGTAAAGCCCAAAAGGTAATCAAGCTAGACATAGCCGATGCTGATAGTAACCTTAATTTTCTCTGGAAAATCAAAGCTTTCGATATGTTGCCGAAATCTGTCCAGGATAACGTGTGCCTCTTCGGCTGAGACGTACTCTAAAACCACAACAAACTCTTCGCCGCCATACCGATACACCCCATCCTCCTGACGAAAACAATAGCGCATTTGGTTGGCAATATTAATCAAGACTTCGTCACCAAATAGATGGCCATAGTTGTCATTTATTGCTTTGAAGTGGTCTATGTCGAGCAGTGCAATACAGCGGATAGGCAGCTTTTTTCGCCGCTGCTGGTGCAAGCTGTCACAGAAGATATGCTCCATAAACTCATCAAGTTGGCGACGATTTAACAAACCGGTTAAACGGTCATGACATCCACGGCTGATATGATAGCTTTGATTAATAAATACCTTGGTAAGCGCCTGGAGCGATTTGCGGCACGGTGTAGGCTGGTTGGCCCCTAAGTATTAATGCACAGCCAACGTGCTTGCCATTATCGGCTAAGGCATATAGCTGACCCGGGGGTAAGTTTTGCTCTTGATGCAGCTGGTGCAGGGAAATCAGTTCCACACGCTCTGCTTGGAAAAGCTGCTTGAAGGCAGCTAGAAGCAGCTTCTCCAGGCTATCCATGTCTCTGGCCGAGGTAAGTTTAACTAAAAGCGAGCTAAGGCTATCCGGCATAATTATCGACCAGGGCAGTTGACCATTTGATACAGGTAACCCTCATTATCTAGTTGCTGAAGCCGTTTACATCAACTGTTTACAACAACTGTTTACAATTCACATCTTATTGCAATTCACACCTTACACCATACAACGGCCCCACCAATGGGACTCTAGATAGTCAGGCAGGTAAGTTACTCTGTTTCACTTTAAGTCTAGCAGGTCATGCTCAAGCGACAAGCCAATCCTACCTTCCTCAAGATATAGCGGGTTTACTCAAGATATAGCGGGTTGCCAAAGCGCTTATTATAAAGGTGAATACAAATAATAGCGGCTCCAGATGCATAGTAGCTAAGTTGGCTAATCCTGGACCAGGGCAGTAGCCCAATAAGCCCCAGCCGATGCCGAATATGGCTGCACCACTAATAAGGCGCGGGTCAATATCACGCTTGCTTGGTAGCTCATATTTGAGGGCGAAAACTGGCTTGGCAGTTTTACGTGAGAAGGCATAGGCGATGGCATTGACAAATAGTGCTCCGCCCATCACAAAAGCGAGTGATGGATCCCAGTTTCCTGATATATCCAGAAAGTTAATGACCTTCTGCGGTTGAGTCATTCCAGATAAACCCAGGCCAAATCCAAACAACAGGCCTGAGGCCAAAGCAATCATCAGCGTTCTCATGATAGGACTCTCCACAAGTAGACCGTAACCCCGGCAGTCAACATGAACGTGATGGTAGCTACAATAGAGCGAGGGGATAGTCGTGACATACCGCATACGCCATGGCCACTGGTGCAACCGCTACCCAGCTGGGTACCTATACCAACCAGCAGACCTGCCGTTATGATGCGCCACTCATTTTGATCCGTTAAGGGAACAAACGGGTTGCCACTCAGGTAGTAGAATAACGCACCTCCTAGCACCAGCCCTATAAGAAAAATGCCTTTCCACAGGCGCTCTGATGGGGCTAGAACAGCGCTGGCACAAATGCCACTGATGCCACCGATTTTTCCATTGAATAGCCAAAGTAGAGCAACGGCTAGTCCAATCATCAGGCCTCCGGCAAGGCTTGTAACAGGGGTAAACTCAGTCATGATTAGCACCTATCTGATTTAAGGGAATTTTTAAATAGCGCACGCCATTGCTTTCAGCTTCTGGAAGCTCTCCAGCTCGGATATTGACTTGTAGCGAAGGCAATAAAAGACGTGGTGATTGGAGCTGGGCATCTCTTTCTCGGCGCATTTGAATAAACTGTTCTTTGGAAATGTCGGCGTTAACATGAATATTGAGCTTTTTTTGTTCCGCAACAGTGGTTCTATATGTTGGCATGCGGGTGGGAGGCGGATAATCATGACACAGATAAAGTGCAGTTTCCTCTGGTAAGGAAAGGAGCTTTTGTATCGATGTATAGAGTGTTTCCGCATCACCTCCAGGAAAGTCTGTACGAGCCGTACCGACATCTGGCGCAAACAAGGTGTCGCCAACAAAAGCGGCATTTTGTGTGACATAGGAAACACAAGCAGGAGTATGCCCTGGGGTATGGAGTACGTGCAACGGTTCACTGCCCACCATGATGGTTTCATCATCGCTGAGTAAGAAGTCAAATTGGTCGCCGTTAGTAGAAAAGTCGTTTGCCTCGTTGTAAAGGTGTTTGAAAACCTTTTGTACTTTACCTATGGTGTCGCCAATGCCAACTTTTCCACCTACCTGTTGTTTCAGGTATTGTGCAGCGCTGAGATGATCCGCGTGAGCATGGGTTTCCAGAATCCATTGATTGGTCAGCTGGTTCTGGCGAATGAAATCAATAATCTGATCAATGAACAAGTAGCCAACTTTGGCGCTTTGCGGTTCATAATCCATGACGGGATCGATCACTGCGCAGCTCGCTGTTGATTCATCGGCGGCGACATAGGTATAGGTTCCCGTATCTTCGTGATAGAAGGGCGTTATCTTTAAGGCCATGGTAACTCCAAACTTGTAAATCGTTATGTAATTATTATATTAGCAAAAACTAAAATAACAAGTGGAATATTAGCAAAAACTAAAGTAGTATTAAAACTGTCCAACTTGAAGCCATATTTCATATATTCGTGCGAATTGAATTTATTGAAATATCAAGGACAATAGATAACTAACAATAAGTTAGTCGCAAGTAACGAGATTAGACCATGATAAGTGTAGAGACCCAGGAAAATGCTGTCATTGACTTACAGGGAGAAGTTGAACTAGAAACGCGTCCCGATGAGTCAATCGTTGACCTGCAAACAATGCAGGTTCAGGCAAAGCAGGCCGCTAGACTGATGAAGGCGCTGTCCAATGAGTCTCGTTTGATGATTTTGTGTATGTTGGTTGAAGGCGAGTTATCGGTTAGTCAGCTCAATGAGCGTATACCCTTGAGTCAATCTGCACTTTCGCAGCATTTGGCTTGGCTGCGTAAAGACCATCTGGTTGCTTGCCGTCGTGATGCGCAAACTATCTATTATCAACTTCAAGGGGACAAGGCGCAGCGCGTGCTGCAAGTATTACATGACCTATATTGTCCCACTGATAATGAACCAGCCTAACCTTTGTAGCCCATTAATTTATATAAAAAATCATATCCGCGGCTATTCTAGCGCGGATTATCGGCAAGATGTTTTAGCCGGATTTATTGTGGCAGCCGTATTGCTGCCTCAGGCGATGGCCTACGCACTCATGGCCAATGTGGCTCCCATCTATGGTGTCATTGCATCCCTGCTACCTTTGGTGATTTATGCCCTTGTTGGCAGTGGCAGAGCCATATCTGTTGCGCCAGTGGCCATCATTGCCGCCATGACCGGCGATGTTGTTTTCCTATTTCCTGATTATCCCCCCATTGTGGTCGCGTATCATCTAAGCGCGCTTATTGGAATTTTTCTTTGTTTGTTGGGCGTGTTCAGGTTGAGTGGCGTGAGTCAGCTACTAAGCGACTCGGTAGTGAAAGGATTTACCTCTGCTTCAGTAGTGTTGATCATTGTCGGCCAGCTTCGCTATCTGGCTCAACTCGATATAGAAAGGGGGGAGCACCTTGGGCAAACGCTGCTCAATCTGTTCTCGGCCTTGCCTCAGTTAAATGGTTTATCTTTGGTGTTGGGCTGTTTGGTTTTAGCTTCTTTATTGTTGGTTCAATGGCGGGTGAAAGCACTTTGGGCCAAGGCCCTTCCTCTGGTATGGCTGCTTGGGCTTATGCTGGTAATTGCCAATAGTCGGGTATTGCAAAACGAGCTTTGGCTGGTCAGCGCGTTTGATATTAAGTCGCTGGATTATTCTCACATAGCCTTATCGCTGGATCTGGCTAAACAACTAGCTGTGCATGCAGTGGTCATTGGATTAGTTATATATCTGGAGAGTATGGCGGTTGGCAATGAGCTGGCAGCAGAAAAGCGCGAAAGGTTGGAGCCACAACGCGAGCTGTGGGGGTTGGGGTTAGCTAATCTTGTAGCCGGAGCCAGTCTGACCTTACCTGTTGCGGCAGGGATAGGCCGGTCAGCACTCAATGCACGTTCAGGCGCGCAAAGTGGGCTAGCTTCGTTGGTGACGGCCGCCGTTTTACTGATGGTGTTGCTGTTTATGGGAGAGCTGATGCAATGGTTGCCCTATACCTTGCTAGCTGCCATTAGCATCTATGCCGTTTTGCCGCTTTTTAAAGTTGCTGATATTTGGCGCATTTGGCGTTTTAATCGAGCCGATGGGATCACCGCTGTTTTTACCTTTGTGACTGTTTTAACTGTGGGTATCGCCCAAGGATTAGTGATTGGGATTGGTGTGTCCCTATTGCTGTTTCTCTATCGCTCGGGCCATCCCCATATAGCTATTGTTGGTCGGCTAGGCGACTCCGAACACTTTCGCAATATTGAGCGTCATCCAGTAACCACCTATTCTGATGTATTGTTAATACGGGTGGATGAAAGTCTGTACTTTGCCAACTGCCGTCTGGTCGAAAACTTTGTGTTGGATGCGGTATCGCGATACCCTGAATCCAAACATGTCGTCCTGATCTTTTCTGCGGTAAATTATGTTGATGCCAGCGCGGTGGAAACCCTAAGCCTGTTGCACCACAACCTGGAAAAAGGTGGGCGTCAACTATCATTGGCAGAGGTAAAAGGTCCCGTGATGGATAAATTAAGGCATACGCGGTTTTTAACTACACTTGGAGAAAGCCATGTTTTTGTTTCCGTTGATAAAGCTATATGCAAATTAATTCAGGTTCCTTCCTAACTTTAATCTTCGTTTTACTAACGCTATCCGGCTGCGCGACGCACCCCTCCGACGTATATCAAAGTGATTGCGAGCAGCTTTTGACGGTAGCCGAGGCTCAGGCTAAACAGGCCGGTTTATGGAACGGTTCTCATCAACAGCTTCCACAGCCCGGCTTAAGCATTGACCGTATGCTGGCGTTTAAAGGGCAGTCATTAAACGGTGAACGTGAAGTGAGGTTGTGGCTGCAGTATGCAGCGGAAAACTATTGGTCACAGTTA
This sequence comes from Gammaproteobacteria bacterium UBA3532, assembly GCA_002376965.1. Taxonomy (GTDB): domain Bacteria; phylum Pseudomonadota; class Gammaproteobacteria; order Enterobacterales; family UBA3532; genus UBA3532. The sequence goes on along the minus strand of DFOV01000273.1, from coordinate 11,561 downwards.
GAAAGTGCTTGGTCGTATATGCCAGCCCCCGAGCGTGATAATCTCCTATCGCTAAAGGCCTGTCATCAACAGCTCAATGATTCCTATACAGCTAACTGGCAGCGCCTGAGGCCAGAAATTGCTCAGTGGCAAGCTCAAGATAGCTATCTGGAATGGCGACGTTGGCTCGGTGGTGGCTGGCTGATGCAGTGGCCACTGTCGATAGGGGTTGCCAATTGGCATCAAGAGGCTAGAGAGTCTTTTGGTCAAAACTCTGCAGACAAGCTTGTTCGCTATAAGATGGAAGTGAACAGCGTGGATGATAATACTCATACCGCGATGCCTGAGGTACGCATTCGCTACGACGCTTTAGGCTATCCCCATTTTGACCAGGAAAGCGCCTTATGGCGTTATCATGCACCGCAAATCGAAGTCGCAGTCGAAGGAGAGTTCGACCGGTTGATCACGCCCTACCGAGACAGCAACGGCGAGGTACAGGTATCTGCTGCCCCCATCGTTTTCACTCACAAGAGCTATACGCAGTGGCAGGGGAAAACACTCCTGCAACTCAACTATCAATGGTGGTTCAGCGAACGCCCTGGCGGCTTGCTGAATATCTACGCTGGGAAGCTGGATGGCATTATCTGGCGGGTAACGCTAGATGAAAAGGGCAGAGCGCTTTGGTATGACACCATTCACAGTTGTGGCTGTTATTATCAGCTGTTTATACCTCAAGACAAATACTTGGTTGCGTCCGAATTTGAAGCCGAACGGCCCTTGATTTTTTCCTTAACGGACTGGGAGCATGGGCGTGCTACCATCAGAATAAGCTCGCGTGAGCATCAGGTTGTCGGTGTTGATTTTGCTGAGCCATTTTCACTAGGCGAGGAATATGAGTTAACCCGACTTGAGAATCTAAACTATCGAACATCTCTCCAGCAACAGCCATTGTTTGGCAAACACGGTATTGTTGATGGAACCGAGCGGCTTGAGCGCTGGCTATTGTGGCCGACGGGCGTGCGCTCGCCTGGTGCTATGCGCTTGGTTGGCAACCATGCTATTGCTTTTATTGGTGAGCGGCATTTTGACGATCCACACCTCTATCACGAATTATTAGTCGAGTAGTTGGCACCACTGGTAAAGCGCATAACGTTGCTGGGAGTAATAATCCCATCTAAAGGAATATCCCAAGGCTCAACAGGTAGGGCCTCTACTTGTTGATGATCGTAGGCAATGCCGAATAGTTTTGGTTTGCCTCTTCGGGATCGAGCCTTGAGGCAAGCAAGTGTTCGATCATAAAACCCTCCTCCCATTCCGAGTCGGTTTCCTTGTCTATCGAAAGCGACCAAGGGCATGAGAATAACATCCAACATATACAGCTTGGTTGCGTTTTGATAGCAGCCCTCGGGCTCGCTAATCCCATATCGGTTGCGAACCATGCGGGATTGTGGTCGAAAGGGCATAAACCAAAGCTTGTTATAGCCAATTGGATGCAAAGACGGTAGGCAAACCTGTGTACCCTGGTGCCAGCAACTGTCTATAAAGCTATCCAGGCTCAACTCTCCATCATAAGCTAAGTAAGTTCCCACGTTATTGGCACGGGCTATTTCAGGCATACCGAGCAAGCGTTGCTTTAAATCGATACTTAACTGGAAGCGTTCAGATGGTGACATTGACTGGCGTTGAGCACGCATCTGCTTTCGAATTTGAGATTTGAGTTGATTCATGATTACCTGGAATATCGCGAGACTACCAACTTTGATTTTAGTACATAAATATAAAAATGAGTTCAGAAATGCATTAGAGCTGTGTCTTCGAAAAGAGAGGGAGATATGTATAAAACAGAGGGAAAGAAAGGAGACCTCCGGTGCAGCAACGCGGTCGTCGCCATGAACCCAACGGTTCAGGTGGGCGCCGGAATGACTCCGTAGGCTTTCCGCTGATGCGGACGTGCTCAATAGAGACAGGTGCCAGCTCCCGGGGATGTAAGCATCGGCTCAGGGACATATCCGCTTTGCTCGCTCCCGAAGGTTAGGTTCATTCAATCATAGTCAGTCACAAAAGAAAAGGGGGAATTGAAAAGAAATCTATCGAAAAATTTTATTTGTTTAATAACCGCTCGAAAAGGGGAAAAAACAACCAAAAATCCGCCGCTTATCTATGAAACAAGCTTTGTGAAGTAGTTTGGGGATGTAAGTAACACTGGTGTTATTTGACCAGAAGCTTATCTATTTGAAACTGTAGGGCATTAATGCGCTTGGCAAGTTCTGTTTCTTCTGCTTTTGTCGCTTCCAGGGTTGAAATATACTCGCTAGTAATATTAAGCCCGGCGATGATTGCCAGTTTTTCCTGGTTCAATATGTGTCCATTGCTTCGATTGCGTGTATCACGCATGCGTTTTTCCAACAGTTTTGATGCGCGAATGAGCAGCTCTCGCTCTTCGGCAGGGCAAGCAATACGATAATCCCTATCCAGAATGTTGATGGTTGCTGGGCTGTTGGATTGGGCCATGACTATGAGCTCCTTTTATTCGCTTGGCGTAGCGAATCTAATTGGCTTGCTTGCTGTTCGACTTTGTTTTTCAATTGTTGATTTTCGCGCTCAAGGCTATGCAAGCGGCCAAGCAGCGTTTTGTGCTCTTCGGTCAGAGTCTGGTGCTGACTTACAAGCGATTCAACTGAACTTAAGAAGTGATCAAGCTGTTTGGCATTCATAGGTATAGTTGATTGCTCCAATATGAGGCTGGACCAAATAGGTTACTATAATAATGGACGAAATTTGGCGCAAACTCCATTGCTATTGAAAGAATGGTGAACATTTTCACACGATGGTAGCATATACACCCAAGCTGGCTCAAAGCAGCGATTATTAACCCCTAACAAATCAAAGAGGAACCATGACCTCACCAAAACTTCCAGACTATTACGAAATCGAGGGCTTGTTAGCCTCCCACCATTCTTTGGCCACCCCCTCACAGCTCGATGGTGTTTTATGCGGGCTATTGTGTAGCGGAATGCCATTTGAAAACCAGGACTGGGTCTTATTAGTGATGGATTACCTGCGCATTGATGCCAGTGAGAATATGGTTCAGGTGGTCTTGAAAGCGCTTTATCAACGTTCTGCTGAACGCTTGGCGGCTCAAGACTTTTCGTTTTGCCTATTAGCTCCGGGCGATGAGGAGCCATTAGCGATGCGAACCCAGGAGCTGGGGCATTGGTGTGAAGGCTTTATCGCCGGTGATTTGTTAGGAAAAGATGATAAGCGTGCCGAGCCAACGGCCCTTATCAAAGAATTCATGCAAGACATGCACGATATTGCTGGGGTTGAGTTTGACGCCGATGAGGTAAGCGAAGAAGAGCTTGAAAAAGCCTATCATGAGCTGGTCGAATTTGTCCGGGTTGGTGTACAGAATGTATTTTCGGAGCAAAGTAAAATAGATATCCATCCCGATAATCCTCAGGAGCTTCATTAATGCAGGCTACTCCGTTTGAATACAGGCGCAAACAGCTTCTAGACAAAATGCCGCCGCATACGGCTGCGGTTATTGGGGCGGCGAAAGAAAAATCACGTAATCGTGATGCTGAGTATCCCTTTCGTCAGGACAGTGATTTTTTCTACTTAACAGGGTTTAACGAGCCTGAAGCCTGGTTGGTGTTGGTTAAAGGCGAAGATTATCAGCAATCGGTTCTATTTAATCGTGCTAAAAATTTAGAGCAGGAAATTTGGACTGGCATTCGCCTCGGGCAGGAACAGGCCTTGGTTGAACTGCAGGTAGATCAGGCTTTTGCGCTTGATGAAATGCCAAAGCAGTGGTTGGCGCTCTTTGATGGCTTAACGGCCATATATTACGACTTTTCTCGTGATGATGTAGACGGAGCCATTAAAAGCTGCCTGCGCAAGATGGCCCAGATGCAGCGCACGGGTGTTAAGCCGCCACGCCAGTTAAATGAGCTGAGTGACTGGCTTCACGAGCTTCGTTTAGTGAAATCAGATGAGGAAGTGGCAATCATGCGCAAGTCTGCTCAGATCAGTGCAGAGGCGCATTGTCGAGCAATGCAGGCTTGCCAAGCAGGGATGTTTGAATATCAGATCGAAGCAGAAATAATTCACCACTTTATGCACAACGGTGCGCGCCAACCTGCTTATGAGTCGATAGTCGCAGGTGGGGAAAATGCCTGCATCTTGCACTATACCCAAAACCGCTCAGTGCTGGCCGACGGTGATTTATTGCTGATTGATGCTGGCGCAGAATGGAATATGTACGCTGCGGATATTACTCGCACCTTTCCGGTTTCTGGCAAGTTTAGCCCCATTCAACATAAGGTTTACACCATCGTATTAAATGCGCAGCGGGCGGCGATTGATGCTGTCTCCCCAGAATCCTCCTTTGATGATTACCATCAGGCTGCCGTCAGAGTCATTACCCAGGGCTTGATCGAGCTTGGCGTCTTACAAGGCGACTTCGATGCATTGATAAAAGACGAAGCCTATAAACCCTATTACATGCATAAAACCGGGCATTGGCTGGGGATGGATGTGCATGATGTAGGGGCTTATAAAACCGAGGGTGCTTTCAGACAACTTAAGCCAGGAATGGTATTAACCGTTGAGCCAGGTCTCTATTTTGGTCTGCATTTGAAAGGCAAGGTCGCTGACGAGCTATTAGGTATAGGCATTCGTATTGAAGACGATGTACTGGTGACTGATGCGGGGTGCGAGATACTGACAGATGGTGTGCCTAAAGATATTGATGCCATTGAATCCTTGATGTCTGGGGGCGTGAGTGTCTGAATCACTGCGTATTGTGATTGCTGGAGGAGGGTTGACCGGGCGAAGCCTGGCCTTGGCTCTGCTTAATCGTGGGTATCAGGTGGTGGTGGTTGATCGTCGTCCACTTGAACTGACACCTCAAGCTGATGGGCGGGCGTTGGCATTATCTCTGGCAACTTGTCAGGCGTTACATGCCCTTGGCTTGTGGTCGGCTCTTTACTCAAAGATAACGCCAATTACCGATATTCACGTTTCTGAACGCGGTGGGTGGGGATTTTCACGCCTAGCGGCTAAAAAATATGGGCACACGGCCTTCGGTGGTGTGGTCGACTACGAGCACCTTTTATGTGCTTTGGGCTCTGCTCTAGCTGAGCATGACCGTCGAGCGGCACTGGAGTGGCGCCAAGGAGAGTGTTTGGCGGTAGATCAAAGTGACGATAGGCTTTCTCTAGAGCTTGCCTGTGGTGATTTGCTGCATGGCAGTGCTTTGGTGGTTGCCGAAGGCGGAATGTCCGCTACGCGGGAGTCTCTTGGTATTGAAGAGCAAGTTTATAATTACGAGCAAACAGCGATAGTAACAACGGTTACTGTCGATAAGCCCATAGCTGGCAAGGCATTCGAACGCTTTACTTCAAGCGGGCCTTTGGCGCTACTCCCCTTTGGCGATAAGGAATATGCGTTGGTTTGGTCTTTAACGCCTGAGATTGCGGCAGAAGCGATGGTGCTGGATGATGAGTCATTTAGACAAGCCTTACAAAAAGCCTTTGGTTATCGCCTTGGGCGCTTGATTGGCGTCGATGCACGCCACGCCTTTCCTCTAGTGAGGCGCTCGTGTGGCGAAATTTACAAAGGGCGAGTGGTGTTGGCAGGGAATGCTTGTCATACGTTGCACCCGATTGCGGGTCAAGGTTTTAACCTTGCCATGCGTGACGTTGCTCTATTAGATGAGTTGCTGGGGCGCGAGACTGGATTGGCCAACTGGTCTGGTCTGGCGCAGGAATATGCGCTGCTAAGAACGGCAGATCATCAGTCGCTATTAAATGCCACTCACGGTCTGGCAACTTTACACACCCTGTCTTGCGACGCCGCTTTTTATGCCAGGAATAAAGCGCTGGCAATGTTTGATGTTATTCCTCTGGCTAAGACGGGCTTGGTCAATTATGCGATGGGATTTCGCGCACCAACACCACAACTGATTCGTTCGTATTCGGGCGATCTCTTTGCATAGGAACAATATAAATGGATAACGCCTATTCAGTCATCATTGCCGGTGGTGGCATGGTCGGAGCCTCGATGGCTTTGGCCTTGGCTCAGCAAGGCTTCGATGTTCAGATCGTTGATGACTCGCCTCTACCAACGCTAAGTGATTCCCACGTTGAGATGCGAGTTAGCGCAATAAATCGTGCTACCCAGAATTTCTGGCGACGACTTGGGGTATGGCAAGATATAGTAACACTGGGCCTATCACCCTATCAGGTAATGACCGTATGGCGGAAATCTCATCAGCAAATTCACTTTCATGCTAAGGATATTGGTCAGCCTGATCTTGGCTGCATTGTTGAAAACGATGTGATTCGTCAAGCGCTGATAAGCCATTTGGATAAGCACGAACGTGTTCGTTGGCATAATGAGCGCATCGAGCAGGTTTCGAGCATTGGTCCGAATGGTGTAGCTGTTCGCACCGCCTCGCAGCAATTAAATGCTGCTCTCATTATCGCTGCAGATGGAGCGAATTCGAGTATACGAACCCAGTTGAATATACCACTTTCCATGCATGACTATGGTCATCATGCTTTAGTAGCAACTTTTCAAGCGAAGGCGCATCTAGATACTGCCTGGCAGCGCTTTTTATCTGACGGGCCATTGGCTCTATTGCCTCTGCGTGACAACCGTTGCTCGATGGTGTGGTCTTTGCCCCCCGAGGCTAGCAAAAACATTATGGCTCTGTCGCCAGAGCGGCGTTGCGAAGTGGTTGCACAGCATATGGACTTTCGGGTAGGAGAGCTAGTGCAGCTCACAGACACCTATCAGTTTCCATTAACGATGCGCCAATCGAGGCAATATGTAGGCGACGGTTGGGCCCTTGTTGGTGATGCGGCTCACACCATTCATCCTCTTGCGGGTCAAGGTGTCAATATGGGGATCATGGATGTGGTTGCTCTTACTCATGTTTTAACCGAGATAAAACTTCGCGGACGAGCTATCGAACACAAACAAGCATTGCACCCTTATCAACGCTGGCGTCGCTCGGAAAACCGAATAATGGCAAAAGCGATGGCCTTTTTTAAAGATGGTTTTTCCCACCCAGTTCCATTTATTCCCGAAGTACTTGGGAGAGGCATGGGGTTACTCGATAGCATTCGGCCGGTGAAGAATAAGGTAATTAAACAGGCGATGGGACTGGCTGGAAATATTCCTGCCAGTTGCCGTCAACTAGGATTAGGAGGGTGAACATGCGGGTTGGTGTTATTGGTGGGCAATGGGGAAGGGTGCATATTGCCGCGTTGAAGAGACTTGGTCTTTCCACTGATGTATTGGTGACGCGCCGCCAAGAATCGGCTCGGCGTATCGCGGCAGAGGAAGGTATAGCGACCTTTGGAACAGATGTCAGTTTGTTAGACGATTGCGAGTTGATCGTTGTTGCCTCACCCAACCATACGCATAGCGCATACATTCAACATTTCCAAGGCAAGAAAGTTATATGTGAGAAGCCGTTATTAGCACTATCACAGCACCAGAACTCTGAGCTGGGCAAATCTTATGAGTCAGCGGCAGTCCCTTGCTATGTCAACTATGCCTTTGCTTTTCAGCCTAATATCGAAGCGATGACGCAGCTGATTGAGCAAGGTGAGCTGGGTAACATCAATCGAGTAGATGTGTCTTATGCCATAGGTTTTGCCGGGGAGCATAGTATGACTGAGTGGCTGCTTGAGGTGGCCATACATCCGTTATCCTGGTTAGCCAAGGCTTTCGGTTTGTTTCAGGTAAAATGCAGTCGGCACATTGATACCGAAAGGCTGGCAATCGATTATCGGATAGGGGATTTGGAGGTCGCTGTAACTGTTAGTCGGTGTGAAGTTATTTCGGCGTGGGATATAACAATAGGTGGTGATAAAGGGGAAGCCTCAACAGGAGGACGCTTTGCACCAGATACAGAATGGGAGCTGATGCCTTGCTTGCATGATGGGGAAGAAATTACAACTACGATCAGAAAGTCGCCAGAGTGCCCATGGTTTTTGGCCAACTTGAGATCGGTTGAGACTATTTTACGCGCGTGGGATGGCGAGAGGAATAGCAGCTTATTTACCGCATCACAAGCTGAGCGCTTTGAGCTGTCGTTGCTACCTCAAGAGTAACGTTAATAAGATCTTTCGTTCGTTACTCGGAAATGCCAGACAAAAAAATAGCCCGGAAGCGGGCTATTTTTTTGTCTATGCTGAAAAAGCCATCAAGCGAAAATAATGACATAGAGTAAGACGGCGACCAAACCACCGGCCAATCCCCAGGTCACTTTCTTCAACTTGTCAATTTCACCCTGCATGATGTCTGTATCGAGATCTGCTTGAGGAGAAGCGACCAGTTCACTTTTCACTGATTCGGCCGCGGTTGCTACGGCTTCGCTGGCTTTTTGTTCCACCTGAGCCTTGATTGCATTTTGAAGGGCATCAGACTTAATCAACCCTTGAAGGTCGCTGGCTACCTTATCTTTAACTTTGGTTGCCTCGGCATCAATGGTTTTCGCTATGCTTTGTTGTGCTGTTTCAGCCAAGTTATTCTCAACCATTTCGGCTATCTTTGCACTGACCTTTTCGCCCGCCTGTTCTTCCGCATCAGACAACAAGCTGGTCGTGATGGCTGTAACTTTTTCTTTGGCCAGCTCTTCGGCGTAGTGATGAACAATGTCTGCCAACATTGTCTTGGCTTGAGATTCAACCTGATCCTTAACGATCTGTTGAACTTCTGTTTGTGCAATTTCTTGCGCTAGCTGCTCAGCAACTGATCGGGTTGTTTGCTCTGCAACATGAGTTGCTGTTTCTTCTGCGATGCGAGAAGCCAGCTTGGTAGCAATTTCTCGAGCGGAGTCTTCTGCCACACCTGAGGCGATAGCCTGTACCTGCTCGCTGATTTTTTGCTTTTGCTCTTCGCTTAATTCGGTAGAAACCGCTGCTGGTGCGGCTGCTGATTGGGTCGCTTCTGCTTCGGCACGAGCCTTGGCCGCAATTTCGAGCGCCTTGTCCAGCTCTTCACCAGTAACCGGTTTTTCGGCGAAGCCTTTAGCGCCTCTTTCTTTGGCGGAAATTTTGGACAGTTCATCGTCCTTTGAGGTACACATTATGACCGGGATAAAAGATGTAGCATCACTTTCATTAATGCGTTTCGTGGCTTCCAAACCACCCATTCCTGGCATCATGACATCCATGAAGATAATGTCGGGTTTGTTCGCCGACAAAAACTCCATCGCTTCCTCGCCAGACTCGGCTAGTGATACTTCTACGTCCCGCTGCTGCAGCTGTCTTTTTAAAGAAAATCTAGCGGTTTTGGAGTCGTCAACTACTAAGGCAGTTTTGACTGTCATATGATTCTCCGGTGGGTCTCTTGCTGATATCGTTATTGTTTAAGCTCAAAAATGTACCCTACAGGTATGCGACTGACAACCACTTGTTGATGAAATATTGGGGTTGAACATCCACAATATGATCGAATACCCTTTGACAAGGCGCCACAGAGCCAGTTGATAATAACATTAGCACAAACCCAGGAATTTGCGAAATGGATAAAAATAATTTCCTTTTAGACAAGTGATTACGTAACGATTGCTATGTAATCGGGCATGGCCCACTCTCGCTAATACTACTCATGAATGATAGGCGATTTCCATGGGTTATTCTCGTCCCCCAGCGTGAAGACAAGCAGGAGATTTTTCAGCTGACATCGTCAGAACAGTCTATGCTTTTATCCGAGTCATCAACTATTGGTCAAGCCATGTTGAATACTTTTCACGGCGACAAACTAAATATCGGCGCATTGGGTAATGTGGTCTCGCAATTGCATTTGCACCATATTGTGAGGTTTCATGGCGATCCCTGTTGGCCAGCCCCGGTTTGGGGCAATGGACTGGCTGAAGCGTACGATTACGCCTCATTTGAGGGCGTGATGTTGAAGTTGTCGCGTCATCATGCTGACTTTTTTAAATGGTATGATCTCCGTGAAGCCTTTTATAAGAAAAAATGAATGTTCACAAGTAGTGCAATAACCACAATGTTTGTATATAATTCGCACAACTCAAAGCGGCCATAAAAGTGTCGCTCATAGCTGGCATGAAGTATCTGGATGGAATAGGGAGAGATGGAGCTTGTCTTCTGCGGCGCTCCCTTAGACAAAACTATTTATTTAACGTAAGTTGTTTGAGGTGAAATATGAGCTTATCTAAGCGTTTCTTGAAAAGTAAACCTGTATGCAAAGTCACTTTCCGGCTCCCTGCTGAAGCTGCTCCTGAAGCAGAGAAAGTCACCATCGTTGGTGAGTTTAATGATTGGGATAAGGCAGCTACGCCAATGCAAAAGTTAAAAAATGGCGAATTTAAACTGACTATTGATCTGGAAACAGGTAAGGAATATCAATTTCGTTATCTTATCGATGATGAAACTTGGGAAAATGATTGGGACGCAGACAAGTACGTACCTGCTGAGGGAAGTGATAACTCGGTTGTCGACCTTCTGGAACAGTAATTTTAGT
>DFOV01000273.1:0-751 GCA_002376965.1 Gammaproteobacteria bacterium UBA3532 | reverse complement strand
GTTGAAAGAAAAGGGGATGTACTCCCCTTTTTTAGTTTGTCTGTTCCAGAACCTTTAGGTAACTCCATGACTGTAGATGTTTCCGTTCGTCAGGCCAAGCCGCAAGATGCGAAAGAAGCCAGCCAGCTAATACGTCAGGCAATTATTGAATTTTGTATTCCCTGTTATCAGCATATCCCTGAAGTATTAACTCGATGGTTACGTAATAAGCGCGAACAAGATGTTGATACATGGATCCGGTTTGCAGGTCATTACTGCGTTAGCGCTGTATTGCACGGCAATAAAAGTAGAAGAAACAAACCACAAGAACGTGTTATTGGTTTTGCCATCGTCAATAAACGCGGAAAAGTAACGGTTTGTCATGTTCATCCAGAATATGTCAAACATGGTGTCGGTTCCATGCTGTTGAATCAGCTCGAACGTCAGGCCCAAGCTTGGGGGCTGAATCAGCTGGTTGTTGGGAGCCCTGAAAACGCTCGTCAATTCTATCTCAATAGAGGCTTCGAAACACACGGAGAAGGTTGTTCTGAAGGAGAGTTGACAGATTACCCTATGGTTAAATGGCTCAGCGCCTAAATATGAATCTATTCTTACTCTTTATTTCCCTTATATCGAGCTGAGTTTTCCAGCTCAAACACTCCTTGCCTTAATCGAAAACTGCGGTTAGTGTTATAGCTTACCATGCCTTCAATGTGGCAACTTTCTGGCTGGCGCAACCAAGTTTTTTGCAGTAGCTTGGGTATACAGGCAA
>DFOV01000411.1 GCA_002376965.1 Gammaproteobacteria bacterium UBA3532 | reverse complement strand
CAGAGTGGTGATACGCAAGACAGAACCCTTGCCATCGGTAAATACGCGCTCCCGGCGCGGATTTACCTCAAAAATCGTCCTGATTTTTGTGGCAAGGAACCTGCTTTGCGTATCACCACTCTGGAGCTAATCTAACAGAAAGGTATGTAAAAATCGTTAGTTATAAGGGCTATAAAACGAAAAAATGGGCAAAAAGGGCCCATCAATTAAGCGACAATGTTTTGTTATTATTAGAATTCAGCTTATTCGGCGTAAAGCCACAAAAAGACTTTACCAAAGCACTCAACCCACGCGGTTTCGCTGTGCACCGCATCATCAATCACTGCATAACGATACTCACATCATACCGCTAGTCTTGCTTCCATCCGGTTAATCATTATACTAGCGCTTCAGTTTGAGAGCGATGTAGGACGTTGTATACCACCATGCTGGCTGCCGGAATAATTACTCTGTTACTTGCCGTTATAACCATTGGGTTTAACTGGTTTAAGATATACCGCTATATACGCTTTAGGTCCCGTTCACCGCAACTTTATATCATTGCCTTTATGCTTATTTGGGCGGCTTGGGAAATGTTAATCGCCGTTTACCCTCATACAGAGAGTTTACAAAGAATGTGGCTACTCTTGCTATTTGACCCCGCCAGCTTTGCCTTGTTTGGTTTGCCGGTCACGGTCTTTCATTGGTTAAGCCAGCCCAGGTTGAACTGACTTATGCTGCTCCACCAGTTAGTAGAGCGCCGCCTTTCACAATATGGCGCAACCGATGCACTAATTTTTAAAGGCGAGCACATCAGCTATGCCACGCTCTATCACCAAGCATCAACCTTAGCGAACAGCTTCAAGGAAGCAGGACTCAAAGCTGGTGACCGCGTGGCATTCTGGCTACCGAAAACACCCCAAGCAGTATCCACATTGCTCGCTTCATCGCTGTGCGGAGCAATTGCTGTACCTATTAACCCCGTTTTAAAATCGGCCCAGGCTCAACATATTCTTGATGACTGCTCCGCGCGTATTCTCGTCACCCAGTCGCCCCGCTTAAAGGGGCTAAACTATCCACTATCTCAGTGCTTTTTGGTAGACAACAATTATTCATTAGACCAGATAAATGATGAAGTACATGCGTGGCCTGCTTCAGATGAGGCTCAGCCAGTCGGTGTTGCCAGAGCTTATCCGCCAACAATCACTGAATCCGATCTTGCTGCGATTTTATATACGTCTGGCAGCACCGGTCAGCCAAAAGGCGTCTGTTTGAGTCACCGTAATCTGGTGGCCGGCGCAGAAAGTGTCTCCAGTTATTTAGAAAACACCGCTGATGACATTTTGCTGGCTGTGTTACCACTCAGCTTTGATTATGGCCTGAGCCAATTGACAACCGCTTGGCAGGTTGGAGCCAGCACCGTTCTTCTAGACTATTTGCTACCTCAAGATGTGATAAAAGCGGTTGCAAAGTATCAGGTTACCGGACTGGCGGGCGTCCCCCCCTTATGGCTACAACTTTGTGAAAAACCTTGGCCACAAACTCAGTTGCGATATATCACCAATAGCGGCGGAGCAATGCCCCAGCATGCCATCGAAAAATTACAACAGCAGCTCCCTAACACCAGCATTGTGTTGATGTATGGCTTAACCGAGGCATTTCGTTCAACGTACCTTCCCCCTCAGTGGTTAGCCGATAAACCAGGATCGATGGGAATAGCCATACCCAATGCAGCACTACACGTGTTGGATGAACAAGGCCAGCCGTGTCCTCCCAATACACCAGGTGAGCTGGTGCATACAGGCCCACTGGTAGCCCAGGGTTATTGGAACGATGCTCAGCGAAGTGCCGAACGTTTTCGTACTTTACCGGCAGTCAGCGAGGGCATTCGATCTCAAATCGCCGTTTATTCTGGGGATACCGTTTATCAAGATGAAGACGGCTTTTTTTACTTCGTTGGCCGTACCGATGAGCAAATAAAATCATCCGGCTATCGCATCAGCCCCGACGAAATAGAGCAGGCCGCCTACCAGGCAGGTGCGACAGAAGCAACGGCATTTGGCATTCCTGATCCCATATTAGGACAAGCCATTGTTGTGTACTTTAGTGGGGAATCGGAGGCTGTCGATATGGAAAAGTCGTTAAAACAGCAGTTGGCGAATTTTATGCACCCTAAAAAGGTCATCAAGCTGGACAAGTTACCTCGCAATCCAAACGGCAAATTTAATCGAACCGCGCTGAAGGAGTTATCTTGAGCACACCGTCAAACCATGCGCGCCTAGCGCAACTTCCCAAAAACGCGAAGAGTTTTGAACTGGACGGACATTCGCTGCAAGCCCTCAACGCCTTAGCAGGAACCAACCCCTTCTATGTGTATAGTACGACACAAATAAATCATCGAATTCAGAACCTTAAGAGCAAACTACCCGAAGGCGTTGATGTCCACTATGCAATTAAAGCCAACCCGATGCCAGCTATCGTTCAGCGAGTTAGCGACTGGGTCGATGGACTGGATGTCGCCTCGCTAAAGGAACTACAAACCGCTATCGCAACAGCAACTCCCAGACATCATATTAGTTTCGCTGGGCCAGGTAAGACCAGCGCTGAAATGGATGCCGCTATCTGTGCAGGCATTGTCACTATCGCCGAATCAGAAAGGCAACTTGACCTGCTGACAGAGGCTAGTCAGCGCTTGGGGAAAGCAGCAAAAGTGGCGCTTCGGGTTAATCCGGATTTTCAGCTAAAAGCGGCGGGCATGAAAATGGCTGGTGGTGCTCAACCATTTGGAATAGATGCCGAACGAATAGAAACTGTTTTTCAAAATTGGCCGGAACCGTTGCAATTCGTTGGCTTCCATATATTTAGTGGCTCGCAAAACCTAAAGGCAGACGCCATCATTGCAGCACAAAACGCATCGATCGAATTAGCCTTGCGCCTCGCTCAATCTGCGCCCCAAGAACCCGAGTGGTTTAATATAGGCGGCGGCTTTGGCATTCCGTACTTTCCTGGCGAGCAGCCACTAGATGTGGAGCCTATTGCTAACAACCTTCAAACACTCATTGACGAGGTACGTCAATCCTATACATCCACTCGCATAGTGATAGAGCTTGGTCGCTATTTGGTTGGCGAAGCAGGTTATTACGTTTGCCAAGTGATTGATAAAAAGCAGTCGCGCGGACAAAAGTACCTGATCTGCAATGGCGGCATGCACCACCATTTAAGTCTTTCCGGCAACTTTGGCCAGGTTATCCGCAAGAACTATCCGGTAGTTATTGGCAATCGCCTTCAAGACGAAAGACTTGAAGAAACCTATATTGTAGGACCACTGTGTACGCCACTGGATCGCCTCGCCGACAAAATGCAACTCCCTGCCAATGCCGATGTCGGCGATTATGTTGTGGTGTTTCAGTCAGGAGCTTATGGCTTCAGCGCCAGCCCCCATCAGTTTTTAAGCCATCCACCACCGGTTGAAATCGTGATTTAAACATCCTCTTCGGGCGAAACATCAAATACAACATGGCCATTTGCATTATGGGTTAGTAGCAATGCATAGCCATAGCGCCGAGCCATCTTGGCACACTGATACAATCCGGTTCCAAAGCCGCGGGCCGATGGCACCACCTTTTTAAACAGCATGGGTAAGATGTCATCAGGAACCGCACTGCCACTGTCAGTGACAGACACTCGCCAACGCGAGCGCCCGCCCCATTTCAGCTCAACATGAATATCAATTTCACCCTCAAACTGACGTTTGCTGCGGGCGTTTTCGAGAAGGTTTTCCAAAATCGAGTCGAGAACCGATGCCAATATCAGTGTTTTCGACTCGGATGCCGGTTCACCGGTCATGCTAAAGACAATGCCGCGTCCCAGAAATCGTGCATCCAAACGGTGCCACCATTCAACCAACGGCAGTAATTCGCCATCATCATCCACCACCGGCGCTTGCAACTTACCTAAGGTTAGACTCAAGCGTTCATAGAGTAACGGGATCTGCTGGGCAAACATCGGATAAACCTGTTGCTGATCGACATCGCTACGCTGACTGATAGCCATCATACTCTGCAATGATTGCAGAATATTCTTAATATCATGCGTCACTTTAGAGCCAGTTTCGTAAATTGCCTTCAGCTGGGTTTGTTGAGTGAGAGATTCTTCTTGTTGCTTGGCCTGGTAGAAGAAACTCAGCAAGCGTAGCAGGAGTGTAGTATGGATCTCCAACACAGGCCCAAGTCGATAAGGACTGTAAATGGTCAATTCAAGTCCCGATTGCTCCCAATAGGTCGAGTGGCCGGTTGGTTCGCCATACATTCCCTCTTCGCCCTGCTCGACCCATTTCACGCCATCAATCCACGGAAACTGATTTAATTGTTCTAGATTGGCTAACAGGAACGAGCTAGAGGAGATCCGCTTCACCTCGCCTAGCCGAATTAATTGGTTCAACCAGTTTTCTAATGGAGTACCAAGATTGAACAAATAGGATGTCCACCAGTCACGCAGTCCTGGCCGACCATGACTAGGGCTCCATAAAATCGCAATGGATAACAAGATCGCCAGCACCGTCACCACCGATAAAACCAGCGACGAAAAAAAGCTCAACGCGGTATGGTTCATCATCAACAGTGTGGCCAAACAAATCTGCGAAACCAAAAGTCCCGTGGTAAATACATGAACAATATCGGTATCAGAGGCTAACATTGGCTTCCACACCGGGCGAACGATCAATCCCAAACTCAGCAACGCACCAACAATAATCAGCAACAGCTGCCCGTCCCGCCCCCACGGATTAACCTCCGCTATCATCGGTAATACCAAAATAAACAGATCCCAAAATAAAATCAGTATTACCAAGCCATAGGCCACCCGAGTTCCCTGCGTTTGCAGAATCTTACCGGCAACAAAACTACTAGCCAGCCCCAACCAGATCGCCATAAATGGCGTAAAAAAATTAGCCAGTAAAACCAGTGACACCACAACCAGTGATAGAACCCAGCGCCGCCAACCCGCTACTTCTGGCCAGGTTGTTGCGTTAGCACTCAAAAATAACGCAGCATGCAAATTAAACGCGATGGTTCGAACCCACAACTCATCCATATGCGCTAATGCAATCTGCAAGCAGAGCAAACAAACACCGAGCACTACAAAATGGGTATTTTCCAGGAAGTTTTTCAGGTTCATGTTATGCTAATTAAAAAAGACAAGTTAGAGCGCAATGAAGACAACTATAGATCACATAGAGACAACTATAGACCATAACCCCTTGCTCCACATGATCAAAATGAGCCTGCATGAGGCCCTGTTTAATCGCCTGATTTGGGCCATGCTGATACTGATCATTTCCAGTTTCGGCTTGGTCGCCTTTATCGGCCAAGTCGCTATCACCGAACAGGCACAGTTCCAAACAGGATTAATGGCCAGCTGGTTGCGCATCGCCAGCGTCGTTATTCAATGCATCTTTGTGTGTAACGCGGTGTTACGTGAACAGCAAGATAAGCAGCTAGACTGGTTTCTGTCGCTGGCCATTCCGCGTCATACCTATTACTTAGCCAAGCTATTCAGCTACGGGCTGGTAGCGCTTGTTTTGAGCCTGATGTCAACTTTGGCCTTGTGGCTGGTGAGTGGCACGAGTAGCAGCCTGCTCTGGGGTATCAGTTTACTTGGTGAAATGATGATCATGACCAGCGCATCGATCATCTTGTGTTTTTCCTTTCGCCAGTTGCCACCAACTCTGGGACTGTTATTCTTATTTTATCTACTATGCCGATCTATCAACGCACTGGGGTTGATAGCAAGCTATCGCATAGATGACACAGCAACGCTTGGCGATATCGTTATATCAAAGGTGATGGAAGTGCTAAGCTGGTTTCTGCCTGACTTGAGTCGCTTCTCGTCCAGCCATTGGTTGATTTCACCACCCCATGCAGATGTGCTAGTTTACCCTTTAGTACAAACTCTGATATATGTCGTCCTATTGTCGGCCATCGGCATGCTTGACTTACAACGAAAGGCCCTATAAGTTGAGCCGCCATCGCTATGTAATCACATACAGCCTGCTAGTAGTCATCGCACTGTTAAGCCAGTGGCTATTCTACCAGCAGTTCAGCGAGAGCAGTGCAGATTATCAGCCACTGCCTCCTCCACCTTCAGCATCACACTTACAACTGTTAAGTCTAGGCGACCCAATTCCCTTGGCTCAGTTTCTCAATCTGTGGTTGCAAAGCCATGATCGCCAACCGGGCTTAAATGTATCTTATAGACAGCTGGATTACCCTCGCCTGATTCGCTGGCTCGAACAACTAATACGCTTGCATCCAGAAAGCCGCTACCCGCTATTAGCGGCAGCCAAACTTTATGGCAATGTTGGCGATCCTGAGCGTCAAAGGCTGATGTTTGATTTCGTTTATCACCAGTTTCTCGACCACCCGGAAGAGCGTTGGCAATGGCTGGCACATGTCGCTATTCTAGCTAAGCACGACCTTAACGACCTTCCTCTAGCGTTAAAATACAGCCAGGCGCTCACCGAGCATGCCAACGCGCGGCACATCCCCTACTGGGTACGTGATATGCAAATAATTATTCTTAAAGATATGGGCAAGCACGAGTCTGCCGCTTTACTGATTGGAGCACTGTTGGCCAACGATGAACTCAATGACCCAAAAGAGATCCGCTTTTTAACGGAAGAACTGGAAAACCTGGCGATTGGCACAACTACTGAAGAGTAACTGCCATATCACGAACTATGCCTGCTGACCTATTGCAGGCTGTTAATGTCGAAATTTCGACACTAGCGATGTCGAATTCATGACAGTGTCGAACCTCTAAACGCCTGTTTGACCATAAATCCTGTTTCCAGTTTTTAAAACACCCATTGCGCGCAAAAAAAACATATTAATTAACAGACGGTTAAGCATAAAACCTGAATTTATTGACTTTTTTACAGCAAATGGAATAAGGCTTGCTAAACTTGTTATACAAGTAGCGCTTACTTTTACTGAAACATCATCCTATTGGAGATTTTATATGCAAAAACAACGCGGATTTACTTTGGTCGAGCTAGCGATCGTTCTTGTTATCATCGGCTTCCTTTTAGGCGGGGTATTGAAAGGACGAGAACTCATAGACAACGCTAAAACCCGTTCGCTATCGAACAATATTGATAGTATTCAAGCTGCATGGTTTGCGTTTCAGGATAGATACAATGCCATTCCTGGCGATATGGATAGCGCTAGTGACAAGATAGATTCAACACTCAGCGATGGTAACGGCAATGGCCGAGCAGACACCAATGGCGAGCGCGGCGACGTGTGGGCTCACCTTGCGGCAGCAGGGGTAATCAGTGGCGACTATAGCAGTGCTAACGTTGCGGCTGATGAAGTAGGTTGTGAAGTATCGGTCTGTCCCAACAACGGCTTCGGTCGAGGTTTTGTCCTCACCTACTCTGATAATCTAAATATTGGTTCTACAACCCATGAACTCATTCTAGGTGGTGGTGTGCCATTAAAAATCGTTCAAGCACTGGATAGTCGAAAAGATGATGGCAATGGCGCCTCAGGCGATATCCGAGGTTTCGATGGTCTTGATACTTGTATAGATGGTAACGGTGAATACGATATCACCAACAAACCTCAAGATTGTTCGGCTATCGTCCGCGTATTCTAAGCGTTGGCTTAAAACGCCGACAGCTTGATTGAAATTGCTCTTAAATTGTTTGTGAAGTCGAAATTGCACTCGCCAAAACTTTGGTGTTTAATGCTGGCGTTATGACAACGCCAGCATTTTCCATTTCAAACCTACACTATAAAACGCCTCAGCAAACCCTGTTTGAGGATGTTTCGCTAACCATTCCAGCACAACAGACCAGCTGCATTCTTGGTGAAAACGGCGCAGGAAAATCAACCCTTTTACGTTTGATACTCAACCTGGCTCCCGTTCTTAGTGGCGATATTCAGATTTCTGGAAAATCCCACCAGCTCCCAGCAGCCAGAAGCCCTATCGCCTTCTTGCCTGATCGCTACGCCCCTCCCTACTTTCTCACAGGAAGGGATTACCTGGACTACAGCCTCAAGCTTTATAACACTCAACTAACTAGCAGCGCTTCAGATATGCTCGAACAACTTGGCCTATCCCAAACCGTACTGGCTAACCGGGTGCGTCAATATTCTAAGGGCATGGTACAAAAGCTTTGTTTGGCCAGCTGCCTTCTCAGCAATAAAGCCATCATAGTCTTGGACGAACCCTTCAGTGGCCTGGATCCCTCCGCTCGATTTCAAGTGAAACAACTGTTCAAAGCCCGCGTCGCCGAAGGGGCTACGCTGCTTTTCACATCACACTTATTAGCCGATGTAGAAGAAATTGCCGACAACACCATGATCTTGCATCATGGAGAATTTTGCTACGTTGGGCCGACGCAAGGGTGTTTGGAGGCTTATCAAGCCAGCACGTTGGAGCAGGCTTATTTGAAGGCTATTGGGTTTAA
>DFOV01000033.1:1082-3044 GCA_002376965.1 Gammaproteobacteria bacterium UBA3532 | reverse complement strand
CACAGTTCATAGCAACGGCAAAACCCTGAACGAGCTCACCTGCGTCAGGGCCGACCATATGTAGACCAATTACCCTATCAGATGGCCGATCTACTACTAGCTTTAGCATTGCCGGTTCTTCGCGTCCACTAAGCGAATGTTTCAAAGGATTCACGGTTGTCGTGTATATATCCACATCTAAATCAAGTTCTACAGCTTCGTTCTCACTTAACCCAACTGTTCCCAGGCTTGGCAGGCTGAATACCGTTGTAGGTATATTTTTGTAACTCATATCTATATTAGTTTCGGAAAACAGTGATTTTACGACGATTTCACCCTCTGCTAAGGCAACAGGCGTTAATGCCACTCGGTCAATTACATCGCCAATTGCGTAAATGCTGGGCTCACCAGTTCTAAAGTTTTTATCTACACTTACAGCTCCATTAGGCGATAGTTCTATGTCGACATTTTCTAACCCTAGATCGGCTGTCATTGGGTGTCTACCTGTAGCATACAATACGGAATCACCCTGAACATTAGAACCATCGCTAAGATTTATGACTAAACCATTGTTATTACGCGTTATTCCTTGAATATCGATCCCTGTTTTCAGTGTTAACTGACGTCCAATTTCTGTGGTGATGAATTCCCTGACTTCATAGTCGAACCCTCTGAGCAATAAGTCCCGTCGGTATATCAAGGTTGTTTTACAACCGAGGCGGCTGAATATGGTTGCAAACTCCACCGCAATGTAGCCCCCGCCTACAACTACCAGGGAATCGGGTAGCGAAGCTAGGTGAAATAAGTCATTGGATGTTATAGCGTGATTGCTTCCTTCAAACTCTGGCACCCAGGGCCAACCACCAACTGCTAGTAAAATATAGCGAGCCGATATCACTTTTCCATTAACAAGAACTTGATTGGAGCCGTGCACAGTAGCACGGCATTTAAAGATTTTTACTCTATTTTCTTCAAGAATAGTTTTATATATTGCATTTAACCTATTAATTTCATTGTCTTTATTTTTGAGCAATATAGACCAATCAAATGACCCTTGAGAGTCAGACCAGCCGAATCCTTTGGCGTCTTCAATATGATCTTTATAGTGTGCGGCATAACTGAAGAGTTTTTTGGGTACGCATCCAACGTTTACGCAAGTACCCCCAAAGTAGCGTTCTTCCGCTACCGCCACCTTCGCCCCTAAATTGGCCGCAACCCGGCAGGCACGTACTCCCGCGGAACCGGCCCCAATGACAAATAGATCGTAATCATATTGTTCCAACTTGCTGTATCCTTGCCTTCTAATGCTGAAAATTGGCATTATGCCCAGCTAAACTAACGAAAGCACCAGTCAATATGCAGTCCAACTTGTTTTCAGATCTTTATGGCCCTGCTTTTTATGAAGACCATAGGCTAGATGACGCAGCCATCCGTGAATATCCTCATGTTTTCTCTTTTAAGGAGTCCGACAGAATAATGCTTTCTCTGGTAACGAATATTCCGTGGCGGCAAGATATGCTTATGATTGCCGGCAAGGAAATACCAGTCCCAAGATTACAATGTTGGATGGGAAACCCGAGAGCCAGATACGGTTATTCGGGACTTCAACTAACACCGATCGGTTGGAGTGATAATGTTCTTTCTATTCGTCGATCAGTTCAGTCACTAACTGGTATAAAATTTAACTCTGTCCTTCTCAATTATTACCGAGACGGAAAAGACAGCGTAAGTTGGCACTCCGATGACGAGCCCGAATTGGGCCTCAAACCAATCATAGCTTCTGTCAGTTTTGGCGCCGAACGGATCTTCCAATTACGCCATAAAATTCGTAAAGATTTACCCAAATATTGCATTGTGCTCCGTAATGGAAGCGTTTTACTAATGGGGGATACTTTACAAAGTAATTGGATACACCAACTACCTAAAGTAAGGGGATTGAGTGAGCCTAGGATTAACCTGACTTTTCGAAATGTTATAGCCAGC
>DFOV01000033.1:0-777 GCA_002376965.1 Gammaproteobacteria bacterium UBA3532 | reverse complement strand
AATGTTATAGCCAGCAAGTGATTTAAATAGGATTTCGATTGGATAAATTTGATGTATGCATAGCCGGAGCAGGAGTGATCGGATTGGCTGTCGCTTTTCAATTGTCAGAATCAACTCGTTTTAAAACTAAAAAAATTGTAGTAACTGAGCCGGAGGCAAACTTCGGTCACCATATCAGTAGTCGTAATAGCGAAGTTGTCCATGCCGGAATTTATTATCCCACTGGCAGCCTCAAGGCCAAATTGTGCGTGCGAGGCAAGCAGTTACTTTATGAGCACTGCCGACGCTATGATGTTCCTTTTCACATGGTCGGCAAATTTATCGTAGCGCAGGAAGTTAACGCTCATAGGTTAGCTACCCTCCAAGGCCAGGCCGCCAAAAATGGTGTTTCCGACCTTGTCTGGATTAGTGTTAATCGGTTAAAGACCGAGGAGCCGGCAATCAAAGCTGACTATGCGCTGTTCTCCCCATCGACTGGAATTTTAGACAGCCATAGCTTTATGCAGAGCCTGCTGTATACAGCGGAAAATAACGGGGTAATGTTTGCCCCGTATACACAAATCAAAACCGTTGCCAGATCATCTGCAGGCTTTATGCTTGATGCTTGTATTACCGATGGTAAATCGGAACAAAGATATATTTTTCAGGCTGAGCATTTTATTAACTGCGCCGGCCTTGATGCGCATCATCTTGCAAAAAATATAGATGGTTTGAGCCCTACTCACATCCCTAGCGTACATATGTGCAAAGGAGATTACTTTAATTACTCTGGCCCAA
>DFOV01000161.1 GCA_002376965.1 Gammaproteobacteria bacterium UBA3532 | reverse complement strand
ATTACTCACCATGCAAAGTAGCCACCACATTACGTGCCCCACCATGATTTCGATGCTCACATAGATAAATTCCCTGCCATGTCCCTAG
This sequence comes from Gammaproteobacteria bacterium UBA3532, assembly GCA_002376965.1. GTDB lineage: Bacteria > Pseudomonadota > Gammaproteobacteria > Enterobacterales > UBA3532 > UBA3532. Next base: position 10,896 of record DFOV01000161.1, on the reverse strand, counting down.
ATTAAGTCGACCTTTCGTTATGGGTATGGTTAGGGCAGGCCCAATAATAGTCGTTTTAATATGAGCAGGCATATCATCATCTCCTTCATAATCATGACGATAATATGGAGCCCCTTCTGGAACAAACTGATTGAAGTGACTTTCTAAATCCTGACGCACGGTAGGGTCGGCATTTTCATTGATCGTTAAAGACGCCGAGGTATGTTGAATAAACAAATGTAATATACCTATCGACAAGTCACTGACTTCAGGGAGCGCCCGCTCAATCTCTCCAGTGATTAAATGAAAGCCCCGCGAATGACTTGCCATCCGAATTGTTCTCTGCATCCACATAACTAACTCACTTCTATAAAAGGTACGCGCTGCGTCACTTGACAAACCAGCTCATAGCCAATGGTACCAGCCATTTCCGCGACAGTCTCAATCGGCAACTCTTCTCCCCATAGCACAACGGGAGCACCTACACTGACGGTCTCTGTCGCTGCAGTAACATCGACAGTGATCATATCCATAGAGACTCTTCCTACAAGAGGATAGCAGCTACCATTTATCCATACAGGGGTTCCAGATGGCGCATGACGTGGATAGCCATCACCATAACCGACCGCAACTGTAGCGATGGTCGATGCTTTAGCTGCGCGCCACTCAGAACAGTATCCAACGGTTTCCCCTGCTGCAATTTTTCGTAGCGCAATGACTTCACTTTCCAGAGTCATAACAGGTTGCAAGCCAAGCTCGAGTCCACTAGTACCACTAATGGGAGATATGCCATATAGCATAATGCCAGGACGTACCCAGTTAAAGTGCGTCTCAGGCAAACCTATCACGGCCGCTGAATTTGCCATCGACGCGCCGACGGACAAGCCATCAATAACACGCCTAAATGTATTTAATTGCTGACTGTTATCGCTCGAATTTACCAAGTCAGCCGAAGCCAAGTGGGACATCATGACCAGAGGCTTTCTTATGCTCGGGCACTTATCCAGCCGGTATATAGCACCTTGTACTTCACTGGGCTGCATTCCTAATCTATGCATACCGGTATCTACTTTTAGCCACACCCCTTGAGGGCTGGCTAATGATGCCTGCTCCAACCAATCTAGCTGACGCGACTGATGGATCACCATATCGATATGCAGCTGATTGGCAACCAGCCATTCCTCGGCGGTAAATGCCCCTTCCAACACGAGGATCGATTTGTCTACTCCAGCCCTGCGCAAATGCTGAGCTTCATCAATACTGGCCACGGCAAACGCATCGGCATCGCTCAGGCTCTTAGCAGCCCGCAGTGCACCATGGCCATACCCATTGGCTTTAATGACAGCCATGACTTTAGAGCCTGGCGCCCATTTACGAGCTGCAGCCAAATTATGACGCCAAGCGCCCTGTCGAATGGTGGCACGTATGGGTCTCACTCGAAGTCGTCCCTCGCCTCACCAACATAGTTATCAAAACGGGTAAATTGCCCCTGAAATGTCAGTCTAATTCGACCAATAGGGCCATTACGCTGCTTGCCGATTATGATTTCGGCCGTCCCTTTATCTGGACTTTCAGGATGGTAAACTTCATCGCGATAAACAAACATGATCAAATCCGCATCCTGCTCTATCGCGCCCGATTCACGCAAATCCGACATAACAGGTCGTCTGTCTGAGCGTTGCTCCAGGCTCCGATTCAACTGAGAAAGCGCGATTACTGGGCAATTTAGCTCCTTAGCTATCCCCTTAAGCGAGCGCGAAATTTCCGAGATCTCGGCCGTACGATTATCTTCGAGTCCCGGCACTTTCATCAGCTGCAAATAATCGACTACGATAAGGCCCAACTGTCCATGCTCTCGTGCCACACGTCGAGCTCGGGTTCTCATCTCAGTAGGAGATAACCCAGCAGTATCATCGATATGCATCTTGCAGTGCTCAGCCAGGATCCCCATCGTCGATGTCAATCTCGCCCAGTCTTCATCGTCCAGCTTACCGCTTCGCACCTTAGTTTGATTAATACGACCTAGGGAGGACAGCATACGCATAACCAGCGAATCAGCTGGCATTTCCATAGAGAACACGAGAACTGGCTTGCCGCTCTTTACCGCCACATGCTCAGCAATATTCATCGAGAATGTCGTTTTTCCCATCGATGGCCGCCCCGCAACGATCACCAAGTCGGACGCCTGCAAACCAGAAGTCATTTCGTCCAAATCGGTGTATCCCGACGAAATACCCGTTATCCCCTCATCCGATTCAAACAAGGTTTCAATACGATCAATGGTTGTCGCCAACACTTTCTTTATATTTTGAGGGCCAGAACCTTGTTTACTGCGTTTTTCAGCAATGTTAAAAACCTTGCTCTCAGCCATATCGAGCATATCAGAACTAGATAGCCCCTGTGGGTTGTATCCGCTATCAGCAATATCGTTGGCAGCTCCAATCAGTTCACGTATAACGGCCCGCTCCCTGACAATGTCCGCGTAGGCACCAATATTGGCCGCACTGGGTGTATTTTGGGCTAGCGAAGACAGATAGGCCAAACCACCAACCTGCTCTAGCTGTCCATGCCGATCCAAATATTCAGACAGCGTGATAACATCTAAGGGATCGCTGTTGTTAGCCAAAGCCGACATCGCGTCAAAGATCATCCGGTGTTGCTGTCGATAAAAATCAACCGACATGACACGTTCAGCCGCTTTGTCCCAGGCATTGTTATCCAGCATAAGGCCACCAAGCACACTTTGCTCTGCTTCGATCGAGTGAGGTGGTAGTTTTAAACGATTGATTTCCGGATCATCCGGCGGAACCTGCTGAAAATCTTGCATCAAGGGCGTAACTCATTTAGGACACTGGGCGGTTATTTTACGCAGACTGGCTCAAGAAAAAAAGCCAGCTGATTGACGTTTATGCCCAAACGACTTCAAGACACTTAGCAACCTGAACTCTGGATAAGCAAAATATTTATTTAAGAGACGCTTTGGAGGCTATTGAAGCTGAATCATGGATGATTCTTTAGTCATATTCGCGTCTGGAACGCGTTTATGACGGCGTAAATAGCCTCCAAAGCGTCTGTGAGACACTATCCAGAGCTGAGGTTTAGTAGGTAAATCGAGAACAGAGATTTTGGACATAAAAAAAGCGCTGTGGCGAACCCAAAGCGCTTTTTTTACTTTGCCACCAAGGCTAGTTCATTGATCAGGCTTCAGCTACGACTGTAACCTTCACGTCAAAACTAATGTCTGAGTGGATTTGTAGGTTAAGCTCATGCTCACCGACTAAACGAAGCGGGCCTTCAGGCAATTTAACTTCGTGTTTACCAAGCTCTACGCCAGCTGCGTTAAACGCATCAGCAATGTCTCGAGTACCAATAGAACCGAACAATTTACCTTCATCACCGGCTTTTGCTGAAATAGTGACTTCAGCCGCTTTCAGTGCTTCCGCACGTTTTTCGGCACTAGCCAAGGCGTCAGCAGCTTTTTTCTCGAGCTCAGCACGACGCTGTTCAAACATTTCAACATTGGATTTGGTTGCAGGAACAGCCTTGCCCTGTGGGATAAGGAAATTACGCCCATATCCTGCTTTTACATCAACTTGATCGCCTAAGCCACCAAGGTTTGTCACTTTTTCTAGAAGTATGACGTTCATTATTTCACTCCGCTCAAACTGGTATTACTTGTGGCCATCAGTGTATGGAAGCAATGCAAGGTGACGAGCACGCTTGATAGCAGTAGATAGCTGACGCTGATACTTAGCACTAGTACCGGTAATTCGGCTAGGTACGATTTTACCACTTTCAGTAACGTAGTTTTTTAACGTTACTAAGTCTTTATAGTCAATACGATCAACACCTTCAGCGGTGAAACGGCAGAATTTACGACGACGGAAAAAACGAGCCATAACGCTCTCCTTTAGAAATCTGTTTTAGTTAAAACCGAGTAATAGCAATTATTCTTCAGAAGCACTGGCTTCTTTTTCTGAGCTGTCAGATTCACTATCTTCTGACGATGAACGACGAGGTTCACGCTCATCTTTCACTTTAACCAATGGAGAAGGCTCAGTGATTGCTTCTTTCTCGCGGATAACCAAGTTACGCAAAACCGCATCATTGAAACGGAATGCACTTTCTAACTCTGCAAGTTCGGTTTCACCACACTCAATATTCATAAGAACGTAGTGTGCTTTGTGCAATTTAAGAATAGGGTAAGCAAGTTGACGACGACCCCAATCCTCTAAACGATGGATTTGACCGCCTTCTTGAGTGATGATTGACTTATATCGCTCAATCATCGCAGGTACTTGCTCACTTTGGTCTGGGTGAACCAGAAATACGACTTCGTAATGACGCATAATCACTCCTTTCGGATAATAGCCGCTCCAGCAAGCGCTAGATACAGCAAGGATGTAGAAATAAAAGAGGCGGCATTATATAGAATACCCATTCTTAGAGCAACAGGATTTTAACGCCACTACCATTAACGGTAAGTGACTTATCTTTGCCCCACAAGGCTCCCTTTGCGCCAACTTCATCTAATACACGTGCAAAATCAAATTCGTGATTGGCGTGATTAAATAAAACAAGAATGCGAGAGTCTTTATATTGCTTGGTATATGCCAACTGATCAGGGGCTACATAAACGGGGAGTAAATTACCCTGAGAAAAAACTGGATGGGCTTTTCTCAGTTGCAAAAGGCCAGAAGTCATATTTAACAAATTTTTATCCAAATTCCCCCACGGCATGGTGATCCGCCCATCATCCGTAAACCCTGATGAGGGGCGCTTATTTCTGAGGCCAACTTCAGTGCCATAGAACATAATAATCGGGTTAGACTGCGTCGCCAGAAAAGCCATTGCCATTTCTAAGCGCTTTTCATCATTTGTCCAACTCATAAAGCGTTCTAGATCATGGTTGTCAAGAAACAAAGCCGGTCGACCTAACGCGCCATATGCCCCCATTATTTCTTGCCATTCCCCGATAAAATACTCAAAGGAATTGCCACGGGCAAACGTAGAAACAAGCTCACTTTGCATCGGAAAGTCGAGTAACGAGTCAAACAAAGGCTTGGAATCATCACTTTGATAATAATCCTGGATCACTCGTGTTCGATCCCAGGCCTCGCCCACTAAATACACATCCGGTTTAATGCCTTTTAAATAGGGGTACAGCTCTTCCCAAAAACTTTCAGGGATCCCTTTTACATAGTCAAACCGAAAGCCATCAACCTTTCCTTCCTCCAACCAAAATCGGGCCACATCTTTCAAAAACTCTCGCGTGTTTTCGTTGCGAAAGTTCCAGAACAAATAGTTCGTCCCCCAACTCTCCCATGTTTTTTCATCCGGTGACCGGGCTTTAGTGTGCTTTGGCTTAAACTGCTTGGGATCTCCGGCTTTGCGACTATATGCTCCCGCGGCATGGTTCAAAGCCAAATCTAAATAGACCTTGATTCCTCGCTCATGTAGAGCATCTCGAACCTGCTCAAAAATTTTCATCGCCTTTTGAGCATCTTTATCCCCTACCGCTTTACCGATTCGGTAGTAATTCGTGGCATCATAGCCATGGCTGGTACCACTGGCAAATACAGGCGAGAACCAAACCGCATTTACCCCTGTCGATGCAATGTAGTCTACTTTATCCAAAACCCCCTGTAGATCTCCGCCTGAATAGTCATCGTTGACCCAACCAAACATGCCGGCCATATCATTTTCAGGATTGGCGTTGTTAAACATACCTAACCACAAGTGGTAGATCGTCAGCTGATCAAATGGCGATTTGCTAGTGCCAATTTGGACTGCTCTAGGCTTACTGCGTGGCCCGTCAATGCTGAGCCATTGCCCACCAGCAGGAACGGAAATGGTTGTGACGGCCAGGTCATTTACTGACTTCCAGCTAGTATCGACTTCGACCCCATCAAGCTGTACTTTAACGCGGCGTAATTTGTCGTATTTCTCACCAGCAATAGCTAATGATGCCTTATCCGCAGACAGCATTTCCAAGCGCGAAACATAAGGATCAGCCTGCAAAGTAATAGGGAAATAAAGAAAAGCAGCACAGCAGAGAATTTTTTTCATTTTTATCGAAACCTCAAATCTAGTCAGGTATTTTCCGTATATACTCTATATAACTAAGCCCAGAGAGCAACTAAAAATCGCTCTATTTAACCTGGTTGAAACTCGCTTGAAACTATAGCTTCGGAGATTTAGGATGTCATACCAACCACCACCCTATTTCGTCGCCCACCGAGGGCTTAGCGCATGCTATCCTGAAAATACTTTGGCTGCACTTGATGCAGCCATCCAATACACACCTTATATCGAGGTAGATGTTCAATTAACAGCCGATCATCAGCTGTTACTCTTTCATGACCGCACAACAGAGCAGCTTCTTGGGATACCTGGAGCAATCTCGGATTATCACCTTGAAGAGATATTGAATCATCAGGTTAAAGCGCCCCTCAACTCAAGCAAAGCAGCAATGATAGCTAGTGCGGAACAACTGGCCGACTGGATAAGAAAAAATCCCAAATGCCATCTTTATATCGAAGCCAAACGCATCAGCATAGAAACATTTTCTGTCGAGGTTATGTATCAGCAGATCAAGGAGGTGTTTCAAACTGTTAGCAACCAATGCACTATCATTAGCTATCACCAGCCTTTCATTCACCACGTTCAACAGGATAATCAATTTCAAACCGGCTGGATCCTCGAAAACTGGGCTGATCGCGAGAAGATTAGTCAGTTTCTGTCGCTGGACGTTATCTTTGCTGATATAGACTACATTCCATCAGACTATCACCATGTCGCTCAGACGACTCCTTGGGTTATATTCGAAGTGGCTACGCCTGCTCAGGCCAACAAGCTCTATGCTCAAGGATTTCGATGGTTTGAGTCTTTTGACTGCGCTAAGGCACTGCATTGGGTTAAAGATGATTAATTATGATGTAGCGGTGATAGGCGGAGGTATTCAGGGAGCAGGCATAGCCCAAGCTAGTGCTGCGGCAGGCTTTCATACTGTTTTGCTAGAGAAGCATTGCTGGGGAGGAGCCACGTCTTCTTCGTCAAGCAAACTCATCCATGGTGGATTGCGCTACCTTGAAACGGGGCAAATAAAACTGGTTTTCCAAGCTCTGACCGAAAGAGACATTTTACTTAAAATTGCTCCAGATCTTGTCCATCCCGTCAGGTTCGTCATTCCTGTCTATAAATACAGCCAACGCTCCCCCCTTTATGTCAAACTCGGACTGGAGCTATACCGTCTATTGGCACTGTTTCGTAGTCACCATCAAATTGGAAGCATAGCTCCCAAACAATGGACGACGTTAGATGGGCTCGACATAGATGGCTTGCATAGCGTATTTAGTTACTATGATGCCCAAACTGACGATCAGCTCCTCACAAAGGCTGTGGTGCGTTCAGCCCAGGATCTTGGTGCTGAAGCTCAGCAAAATTGTAGCGTCGATAAGATAAACAAAACCAGCGACCGCTATTTGTTAGAACTAAGCACGGGAACATCGCTATCAGCCCATATGGTGATTAATGCTTCGGGGCCGTGGACACAAAGCGTTGCATCAACCATTAACCCTGCTTGTGCTATACCAGCTATTGATTTGGTCAGAGGCAGTCATATCGAAATATCTCAGCCACCTGCTAAGCAAGTTTACTACATCGAAAGTCATATCGATCACAGAGCCATTCTGGTCATGCCGTGGAAAGGCAGAACCTTGATTGGCACTACCGAGCAGCTGCACTCATCCATCGAAGACCCCATTATCCCATCCGAAAAAGAGTGTGACTATCTTATCCAAAGCTATCAAAGAAAGTTTCCATCCAACAATATTAAAGTTGTAGCGAAGTGGGCGGGTCTTCGTGTCTTACCATGCTCTCCAGACTCTCCATTTAGGCGAAGCCGAGATACACTTTACTTTTGCGACAAACAACATCATCCGAATGTATTGAGTGTTTATGGAGGGAAATTAACAACTTATAGACATACTGGAGAAGTAGTAAAAGACTGGATATGTAAGCACTTACCCCCTCGAAAGCCAATTGCCGATACGCGCAAACTCACGCTTTCTGCATCATAACACTTAGCCAGCGTTGATAGCGCTGCTCAAGCGCATCTAGCTCAACTGGCTCAAACCACTCACCATCGTTTTTATCGGCAGGAAGACTGAGAAGTAACTTTGCCACAGCAATACTAGTAAGCTCTTTTTCGCTACGAATAACAATTTTTAGTCCGCTCACATTCGCTACAACCTGGCCTAGGCTAGGTTGTGACGCCAGCCCACCAGATAGTACTAGCAACCGAATATCGGGATTAACCCTAATTAGCGGGTCAATATTAGCCCTTAGCGAAAAAGCGATGTATTCCACTACGGCTAGAGCCATTTTTTCAATCTGACTAATGGAGCTCCAGCAGGTTTTAATCCTACCAGACCAAAAAGGTGATCCCGTTGCTACTTCACCAAACCAAAAAATAGGGATGGCCTGATCGCTCTGAAAAGCTGACTTATGATTGAGATTGAATCTTTCCAGCTTCAACCAAAAATGGTCAACAGAAAGGCCCAGGTGAGTCGCGGCCCATTGTATCGCTGTCGCAGCAGCATTAACCGTTCCTTCAATTGCTCGGTGAACTTGACTTCTAGAGGTATTTACCAGGGTTAGCAATAATGATGACGGAAGTTTTTGCTTTTCATTCGCATATGAAATAAAGGCACCTGTCCCCAAATTGACGCTGACTTTATGTGCGCTTGACTCCAATGTCGTCATAAGTGCTTGATCACCTCCAACCCAGTTCACCAAAGCTTGTTGCTGATAACGCCCCCAGTATTGATGCGTTCTGCGAAGTGGTGGTAAATGGTCTTCAGCTATATCCCATAGCTCTAGTAATACTGGCTCCCAACTTAAACTTCGAATATTGAATAAACCAGTTCTCGAAGCGGTCGCATGGTCGAAATAAGGAAGCTCCTTCGTCATTAGCATAGCTATATAAGAAGCTACAGACAAAAAAACTAACCGCTTTTGCCTTGCGGCTTTCCGAACTTCATCATCATAACGCAAAAGCCACTGCATTTTCGAAGCGCCGAGGTGAGCGTTTGGCATCAACCCAGTATGCTCATAGATAAGCTGGCGTGAAACTGGATCTAACGCAGAAACAAGTTTAGCTGCGCGTGTATCTTGCCAACTAACTATGGGTGCAATGGGTTGCATGGTTACTTTATCAATAGCCAAAAATGACGCTCGCTGAGCGGCAATCCCAATCACAGCTTTTGATGGGTTATAGCGTCCAGCAGCACCGCTAAGTAACTCTTTAATATCTTCAGCAAGTTGCAAGGGTTGATGAGTAACTTGATTGGAACAGCGAGACGTACTCAACTGACGAGCCAGGCTAAATATAGCCTCACCGCTGTTTTGATAAACAATTACCCGAGTCGACTGACCTCCCTGATCAATAATCCAAGCCTGCTCATGTCGCATCTAGCTAACTCCGATTCACAATGATTCTCTATCAAGTATAGCTCAGGGCGAATTCGGCCATAAAAAAAGCCCGCGTAGCTATGCTACGCGGGCTTCACTAAAAATAAGAAGAGTATCTTATTTTGCTTTTGGCAAGACAGGCTTTACATTCCAGATGTTATCAGCATAGTCTTGAATGGAGCGATCACTTGAGAACTTACCACATAGTGCGGTATTCAAAATTGCTTTACGCATCCACTCTTCTTTATCGCGATACTGATCATCAACTCGGTTTTGTGCATCAACGTATGAAGCGAAATCAGCTAAGACCAAGAAGTGCTCATTATCACCAACCAGAGTATCAACCAGAGGCTTGAACTCATGTGGGTTTTCTGGAGCAAAGAAGCCGTTAGCAATCAAATCCAACACTTCGGCCAAGTCTTTATTCTCAGCTGCAATTTGCGATGGACGATAACCTTTGGCACGTTCAGCTTCTACTTCATCAGCTGTCATACCGAAGATAAAGATGTTGTCATCACCAACTTCTTCAGCAATCTCAACATTTGCACCGTCAAGCGTACCAATAGTCAACGCGCCGTTTAAAGCAAGTTTCATGTTACCGGTACCAGAAGCTTCCATACCCGCAGTAGAAATCTGCTCAGACAGGTCTGCCGCAGGCATGATGATTTGCGCAGGTGATACATTGTAGTTTGGAATAAGAACAACTTTTAGTTTATCGCCAACAACTGGATCGTTGTTAACCACTTCGGCAACGCGATTCAGCAATTTAATCATGCGCTTGGCCATAACGTAACCAGGTGCAGCTTTACCACCAAAGATTACTGTACGTGGTACAAAGTCGTGGTCAGGGTTCTTGCGAATCTGATTATAGCGATGGATAACATGAAGAATGTTAAGGTGCTGACGCTTGTATTCATGAAAACGCTTAACCTGCACATCAAACAAGGTATCAGGATTAACTTCGACGCCTGTACGCTCTTTAATCAGGGCTGCCAAACGCTTTTTATTGTTAAGCTTGATCTTAGCAAATTGATTGCGGAAAGTTTTCTGACTGGCAAGCTTTTCAAGTTTGGCCAACTCAGGCAAATTATTTTCCCAATCGCGGCCAATCTTCTTAGTGATTAAAGCAGCTAACTCAGGATTACACTCTTTGATCCAGCGACGAGGTGTAACACCATTGGTTACATTAGTGAACTTTCCAGGATAAAACTCATGGAAGTCTTTAAAGGTGATTTCTTGCATTAGCTGTGAATGCAGCGCTGCAACACCATTGACCTTATGGCTACCAACAACAGCCAAGTTAGCCATTCTTACACGACGCTCACCATCTTCACCAATAATAGACATGGCAGGAATGCGAGGATCATCTGCACCAAACTTCTCTTTCAGTTCTTCAAGGAAGTGATGGTTGATAGCATAAATGATGTCCAAGTGACGCGGTAA
>DFOV01000067.1:4588-17932 GCA_002376965.1 Gammaproteobacteria bacterium UBA3532 | reverse complement strand
GCATATTGTTTCAAATGTTGAAGGTAAGTTACTGCCTGATATGACTGCAATGGATGTTCTCAAAGCGACTTTTCCGGCAGGAACCGTTTCTGGTGCGCCAAAAGTTCGCGCCATGGAAATTATTGATGAGCTTGAGCCGGTTAAACGGGGTATCTATTCGGGAGCTGTTGGATACTGGTCGTTTAGTGGACATATGGATACAGCAATTGCCATTCGTACTGCAGTGGTAAAAGATAAGGTTTTATCTATTCAGGCCGGAGCGGGTTTGGTGTATGACTCTCAGCCTCGATTGGAATGGAAGGAGACAATGAACAAAGCTCGAGCGGTCTTTCGAGCAGTGGCCATGGCTGAACGTGGTTTGCATGTTCGTTAGTTGAATCATCGAGGTGTTTATATGCTGTTAATGATAGATAATTACGACTCTTTTACCTTCAACCTCGTTCAGTATTTCGGTGAGCTGGGTGTTGATGTAGAAACCCATCGTAATGACCAAATTTCGATTGAGCAAATTGAAGAAAAAGAGCCTGAATATTTAGTCATTTCTCCAGGTCCGTGTAACCCTGATTTAGCAGGTATATCTATGCAGGCCATTCAGCACTTCGCGGGCAAAGTACCGATTTTAGGTGTGTGTTTGGGGCATCAAAGTATTGGGCAGGTGTTTGGTGGCAAGGTTATTCGCGCTAAAGAGGTTATGCATGGCAAGGTCTCGGCAGTACGTCATAGTGATGTTGGAGTGTTTTCTGGTCTGAATAACCCGTTTACGGCAACACGCTATCATTCCTTGGTTATTGAGCAATGCTCGTTGCCTGAAGCACTCGAAATCACTGCTTGGACGGAAGATAAAAACGGGAACGTTGACGAAATAATGGGAGTGAGGCATCGCCAATTGCCAGTGCAGGGAGTGCAATTCCACCCTGAATCAATCCTCACTGATCATGGACACTTGCTGTTGAAAAATTACCTGGAACAAAAGTAGCCGTCAGATAAACAAGCGCGAATGAGTAAAGGATGAGACATGAATATACAACAAGCCATTGCTAGGGTAATTAACAAGCAAGATATTTCGTTTGAAGATATGCAGATCATTATGACTGCGATAATGTCAGGTGAAGTGACACCGGCGCAAATTGGCGGGTTTCTTGTTGGGCTGCGAATGAAAGGCGAAACCGTTGATGAGATCGCTGCTGCTGCCAGCGTCATGCGTCAGCTATCATCTAAAGTTGATGTAGTTGCTGAACATATGGTGGACACCTGTGGCACCGGTGGTGACGGCGCTAACACCTTTAATATTTCAACGGCTTCAGCTTTTGTTGTTGCTGCTGCTGGTGGAACAGTAGCTAAGCACGGTAACCGCTCAGTTTCCAGCAAAAGTGGCAGCGCCGATGTACTGGAAAAGCTAGGAGTGCGTGTTGACCTTTCCGCGGCAGAGGTTAAGCAGTGCGTAGAACAGGTTGGTATTGGTTTTATGTTTGCTCCAATGCACCACAGCGCAATGAAGCACGCGATTGGCCCACGAAAAGAGTTGGCTACTCGCACTATTTTTAATTTGCTTGGGCCGTTGACTAATCCGGCTGGCGCACCAAATCAAGTGCTGGGTGTTTACGATAAGGCATGGGTTGAGCCAGTTGCTAACGTGCTAAAAAATCTTGGCAGTCAACATGTGTTAGTGGTTCATGGTGACGGAGGGCTGGATGAGATCAGTATCAGTGGTCCGACCGACGTCGCTGAGGTCAAACAGGGTAGTGTCCAGACTTATAGCGTATCGCCTGAGTCTTTCGATATTCAGCGGGCAAGTTTGGATACGCTGGCGGTTGATTCGGTTGAACAAAGCGCAGAATTGCTCAAAGGGATATTGCGAGGTGAAGTTTCAGGGCCAGCGCAAGATATTGTCGCCCTGAATGCCGGGGCAGCGATTTATGCAGCAAATTTGACCAACAGTCTCAACGATGGGGTTGAGATGGCAAGGGATGTCCTAAGTTTAGGGACTGGCTATGAAAAATTGACTGATTTGGCGGCCGTTAGCCACGGTTTGAAAGCTATTTGATAAGCAGGCGCTCAGCGAGCGGTAGAGTAATAATATGAGTGATATACCAGATATTTTACAGAAAATTGTCGAGCATAAAGAGGGAGAGGTCGCTGCACGACGTAAGAAGTGCAACGAAGCCGCTATTCGTTCCAACATGCTCTTTGCCGATCCGCCACGAGGTTTTATAAAGGCAATTGAAAATAGTATTGCTGCTAAAAAGCCTGCCGTCATCGCTGAAGTAAAAAAAGCGTCGCCATCAAAGGGCGTTATTCGTGAAAATTTTGACCCGGTGCAGATCGCCAAAAGCTATGAAGCCGCTGGCGCGACCTGCATGTCGGTACTAACCGATGAGGCCTTTTTTCAAGGAGCTGATGAGTTTTTGATCGCTGCTCGTTCAGCCGTTTCGTTACCCGTCATTCGCAAAGATTTTATTATCGACCCCTATCAAGTGTTGGAAACGAGAGCGATGGGAGCCGACTGTCTATTGTTAATTGCATCCTGCCTTGAACAATCAAAACTGCAATCGCTGTTTGAGTTAGCGAAGTCCATAAACCTGGACGTGCTTATCGAAGTGCATGACCGGCATGAGTTGGAACGAGCTTTGGAGTTGGATGCACGACTCATTGGTATCAATAATAGAAACCTAAGAACTTTCAGTGTTTCGCTTAACACGACACTTAGCTTACTAAACAACATCCCCGACGATCGAATTGTAGTGACTGAAAGTGGAATTCACTCGGCGTCCGATGTGCAGTTGATGTTGGCTCACAATGTTTATACATTTTTGGTTGGTGAGGCTTTTATGCGTGCACCAGAGCCTGGTGACGAGCTGAAAAAACTTTTCGCCTAACGGGTCGATAACATTCATTTCAATACTTTATTGTCATGCCTGAAGTGAATGTTATCAAAAAGGATTAATTTGATGCGGAGCAGAAATACTGCTTATATCGCACAAATGGATGATTTTTCTATTGTATGCCATTTTTCTCCAGTATATTTCTTATATAAAACAGATAGATAGTTTCGTATAAGCCGCAATTATATTTCATATTTAAATTCTCCATTCCCGTTCGTTTGCAGACTTCCGTAAGATGAAGTGGCTAGTTAGAACGTCAGTGTGCAGTCGTCGTTAGAACGCAAAAAAAACTATAATCATACTGAGGATATAATAATATGAAATATGCTGTATGTGCTTTAGCACTCGCCATTAGTGGTGCAGCAACTGCTGCTACAGAACAGGACCAAAGTAGTTCTGCTGTTCTCCTCCAAGGTTTCCATTGGCACTCCCATGCTTCAGATTGGTATAACACCATTCAAAACAATGCATCCAGTGTCAGCAATTTAGGAGCGACCCATGTATGGTTCCCTCCGGCATCTGATGCTGCTTCGGATGAGGGGTATTTACCTCGACAGTTAAATAATCTCAACTCTAAATACGGTACAGGTGCGCAATTATCTGCTGCAATCGGTGCGCTAAGTGCCAACGGCGTTAAATCCATTGCCGATATCGTGGTTAACCACCGTGTTGGCTCGACGAACTGGGCAGACTTTACCAATCCGACCTGGGGCTCGTGGGCTGTCACAGCAGATGACGAGTGGGGGCAAGGTACAGGTGCCTGGGACTCCGGCGATCCTTATGGAGCCGCTCGAGATTTGGATCATACCAATCAAACGGTACGTAATGATATCGTTGACTGGATCAATAATACCCTGAAAGGGGTCGGGTTTAGCGGCCTTCGCTTTGATTACTCCAAAGGCTATGCGCCTGGCTATGCTGGAGAATATGCCGATAGAACCAATGTCGATTTTTGTGTTGGTGAAGTATGGACGGATCTTAATTACAACGACGTCGACTCTCATCGTCAAAAGTTAATGGACTTTGTCAGTGGCACCAACGGTAGCTGTGGTGCGTTTGACTTTACCACTAAAGGCCTTCTTAATCAGGCGTTGAGCTTTAATGAATATTGGCGTTTGGCGAACAATGGCGCTCCTGCTGGTGGTATTGGCTGGTGGCCACAAAAAATGGTTACCTTTGTTGATAACCATGATACTGGGCCAAGTGAAAGCTGTGGTAATGGCCAAAATCATTGGTCAGTACCTTGTGATAAGGTCATGCAAGGGTATGCTTATATCTTAACTCATCCTGGTATTCCAACGGTTTACTGGGCCCACGTATATGACTGGGGACTCTATGATGCAGTGAAGGCAATTATCGATGTGCGTAAAGCCGAAGGCATTACCTCGACATCGAGTGTCGATATTCAGGCTGCAGAGTCAGACAAGTACGCTGCGATTATCGATGGAAAAGTAGCGGTTAAAATCGGCTCTGGCGCTTGGAGTCCAGGCGCTGGTTGGACAGTCAAAGCCAGTGGTAATGGCTATGCGGTATGGAGCAAAGATTCGGGCTGTACTTCAGGTTGCGGCGAAGAAGATTGGCAGCGTACGGTGATCTTTGTATACGGAACCACCGAAAGTGGCCAGGATATGTTTATCCGTGGCGGCTTAGATCATAACTATGCGGCGGCCAATCTTGGTAAAAACTGTACTTCCTCAAACTATGAGTGTGCTATTCCCATCCGCCATAATAATATGATCAACGCAACAACGGTGCCTTGGAAAGCCAATGAGCAATATTTGGATTGGTATGGCGTTGAGTCTGGCCAAAGCAGCGCTGCAGAAGGTACGCCTGCTGACTGGACCGTTGATACCTGGCCATCCGATTGGGGTGCAACACGCACTGTTGCCGCAGACGGCTTTGGTGAAGAACCTCTCAACTTGTGGGGCGCACACTACTGGATGCTGGATGTCGAAATGGACTGTAATCGTACTGCTAATGGTTGGTTTGAGCTGAAAACCTATATAAGCAACGGCCCAGGTTGGGAAGCAGATGTTAGCCAACCAGATGCGCCGTATGCTTCGGGCAATCACTTTGCTGAGTGTGGCAAGATCAATGTCTTCCGTCGCAGCGAAGGTAATCCTGTGAGTATTCATAGCTTTTAATCCATAAGTAGCTGTTAGTCGATAGGCTAACTTTGAAAAAAGCCAACCGCGTAACATTGCTCGGTTGGCTTTTTTTCGTTTGCGGATAGAGGTGTGGATTGCCGGAAGTGCTCAGGAGGGGCTGATTCAGACTGCAACCGGGGTGCTTTCGACAAGTAATGTTATCGATTTTTCCAAGGGGGTAGGTTAACCGCTAGCTCAAGCAGTGAATTACTGAGGAGACAAATAAAGGGGGGAATAGGAAGTGTTAGTTACAAATAAAAAAGGCCTGCGATATGCAGGCCTTTTTCATACTGTCAGATGGTATGACCAAGCTTTAGTTGGCTTAGTTAGACTCACCTTCACCAGCTGATGGACAGTTAACACCGAATACTTTGAATTTACCGCTTTTGTTTGCAGTAAACTTAAGAGCTGCGGCTTCAGTCTCAAAGGGCATTTCTTGTCCGGCTGCATTGATAACCTTATAAGATCCGCAACCAGCTTTCAACTTAAGCGCTGCTTGAGTTTCAAAAGGAACTGTTACAGTTACTGGTGGCTCAAGTGTAGTGACTGTTTGAGGGACACCACCTGCAGTGACAGTAGCAACAACGTTAACAACAGAGTCGTATGTCAACGAAGCATCAGCGTCTGCTTCATCGATGGCTTCGTTGATGGCTGTTTGGATTCCAGCTTCGTCTGAAGTACCTGAAGCGCTATTGGTTGCGACGTCTACAGTGACAGCAACGCTTTCGATAGTAGCTGCATCAATCTCAACATCATTGCCATCTTCATCTGCAACAAAGATTTTTGTATCTGGAGCGATAACTGCACTAGTGCCGTTTACAGAGATAGTCTCGCCATCTGCGAAGCCTGCTGCATCAACAGTAACGGATTGTGTGGTTTGTACTGCTGGACCATCATCATCATTGTCGCTGCCGCCACAGGCGAACAAGCTTACAGACAATGCAACAGCAAGAGCGGTTTTTTGTATGTGTTTACTTGGTAACATCATTTCATTTCCTTGGTGGTAAAAAAATCAATCTATACTCTAGCTCGGTCGACAACTTTTGCAACCCTTCTGTTCGAAAATTGCGACTGCTCCATGCAAAAATCCTTTCTTTGATTAAGAAATATGTCAATTACACGACAGTTACACAAGCAGAAACCGGGTTGGCTAGATGGCGATTTAGCTCCGAGGCCCTTTGCTATCAGTCACTTAGCACACTTAAACCCAAAGCAAGGCGACTAATCTGCGAGCGCAACGTTGAGTATAAAATTATTTTGCACTTTGTTGCAAGCCTTAGCCCGTATTTATCGTGTGTTATGGATGACCATGGTCTTGCCTGAAACCTGAATCAGTCCCTTTTCCTCCAGCTCCTTCAGTACGCGGCCAACCATTTCTCGAGAGCAGCCCACAATGCGTCCCAGCTCTTGACGAGTGATTTTTATTTGCATTCCGTCTGGGTGGGTCATAGCGTCGGGTTCTTTGCTTAAATCGAGTAGGGTGCGCGCCACACGACCCGTAACGTCCAGAAAGGCTAGATCGCCAACTTTTCGACTGGTGTTTTTCAAACGAACAGCCATCTGACCAGAAAGCTTGAATAAAATGTCCGGTGCTTCAGCGACAAACTGCCTAAATCGGGTATAACTCATTTCGGCTATCTCGCAAGCAGTGCGAGCTCGTACCCAGGCTGACCGGTTACTTTCGTCAAACAGCCCTAGTTCTCCAAAGAAATCTCCCGCATTCAGGTAAGCCAATACCATTTCGCGGCCATCTTCGTCTTCGATCAAAACCGAAACTGATCCTTCTGTTATGAAATAAAGTACATCAGATTTGTCACCTTGATAAATAATTGAGCTTTTAGCTGGATACTTGCGGCGGTGGCAATGGCTAATAAACTGTTCAATAATCGGATCGATTTGGTGAGGCAGTAGGTGACTCATTCCGTGTTGCTCCAAGGTCTAGTTCTTCTTTTATTAGCATACTATAGAACAATCTCGGTCATAAAGTTAGCTTGTTAATGAATTGCTATGTTACATTTCTCTCTTTTGGGGAGGTTATATATGAAAGCGAGAATTAAATGGGTTGAAGGTATGAACTTTGTTGGCGAGGCAGGAACTGGCCACGGAGTAGTGATCGACGGTGGAAAAGAACGTGGTGGACGAGATACTGGATTCAGGCCGATGGAGATGCTCCTTCTTGGGCTGGGCGGTTGTACAGCCGTTGATGTTAAAATGATGTTGGAAAAGGGGCGTCAGGAAATATCTGATTGCATTGTAGAGGTAGACGGGGAAAGAGCAGACGCGGTTCCCGCCGTATTTACCAAAATACATGTTCACTACATTGTCACTGGCAAAGCCCTAAAAGAAGCTCAGGTAAAGCGTGCGGTAGAGCTTTCATCAACCAAGTATTGCTCGGCTTCAATTATGTTGGGCAAAAGCGCAGAGGTTACTCATAGTTACGAAATCATTGAGGGGTAATAATGACGAAAAGACTACCTGTTGCTGGATTGCGCCATGTTGCGCTCTTTGTTGCAGACTTGGCGAAGTCTGAGGCATTTTATGTCGATCTGATTGGGATGGAGGTCGAATGGCGTCCTGATGAAGATAATGTTTATTTGACGTCTGGCAATGATAACCTGGCCCTACATCGCGCGCCGCCGAATTTTCAGGCTCAAGATCAACGTCTTGATCATATTGGCTATATTCTGGATACCATGGAGCAAGTGGATGCTTGGTATGCCCACCTCAAGGCGAATGGAGTGACGATGATTACTGAGCCTAAGACCCACCGTGATGGTGCTCGCAGTTTTTATTGCAAAGATCCTGACGGCATTACTGTACAACTGATTTATCACCCTCCCATAGCAGGCTGGAAAGGCTAAATACTTTATATCTGGGAGTATTTGAAATAGTTTTTGTATTAGATGGTAAGGCTGATTGCACGCGAAATAAACAGAACTTTGTCCTGTATCAAAAAAATTTGGGGTATTGCAAAAAAATTCTGTGGTATGGTGAAAAAATATTGGCTGTAGCCATTTTTAGTTAATCGTTGCAAGTTCAAGGTAGGAGTTGCCATGACAGTACATGTTCAGCATTGGTTTCACCCAGACAAACCAGAAATTAAGGCAGATGCCTTGATGCTATTGTTTGGGTCAGTTGTAGCACTTGCTGGCGCATATATATACGCATTCGCTATTGAGTTTATGCCATTTGTATACCTGAATCCCGTATTCTGTGCTTTTTTCGGTATAGGCATTGCGCATGGTATTGCCAGTGCAGGCCGAATAGCTAAAGCCCATAGCCCTACCATGCAGTTTGCGGTCGGTAGCTTTTGCGGTATTTTGGGGTGGTATGCTTCCTGGGCCTTGGGTATCGGCTACATTACCGACACAATGAGTTTCGCTCCGACCTATGTGGCGCAGCAGGCAATCTTCCTTTCTCATGCTGGCAACTGGTCGCTCTTTGGTTATGTTCCAACGGGCAACGCGCTTTATTTTTTCTGGTGGTTTGAAGCCTTGTTAATCATTTCCATCAGTGCTTTTGTTCCACATGCGTTGCTTAACCGCAAGTCTGATAACATCAAATGAGACAACAAGCCCATTTGAATCAAGCCCTATTTGAATATAGAAAGGCCGCATAGCGGCCTTTTTCTTTGCCGATGCATCCTGCCCAGCTCCCACTATTAGGTTCACCTACTCCGCTTCAATCGATAGAGACGAGCAAGCTTGGCGTTGGCTCTGAGTCGCGCCTTTGGATAAAGCGCGATGATCTCACTGGTACAGCCCTATCTGGTAATAAGCTGCGTAAAATGGCATATGTGCTTTCAGATGCCAAGGCTTGTAAAGCGGATGTGCTAATTACTTGTGGCGATCTCCAGTCTAATCACTGCCGAGCAACCGCTATTCTCGCGAGGCAGCTTGGATTTGAGGTGCACTTGGTATTGCATGGCCGGAAACCTCAAGTTTCGCAAGGTAACCTGATGCTTGAGCATTTGGCTGGGGCCGCTATTTCCTATTGTAACTGGCGTGATTATCGTGCTCTACGAGACTCTGGATTTGCCGAGCTAGTCAGTCACTACGCCAGGGAAAACAAGAAAGCATACGTCATCCCTACTGGGGCCAGTAATGAAATTGGACTATGGGGATACGTATCGGCATATACTGAAATACTAGGGCAGTGCGAGGAAAAGGGTTTTAAGCCTGACTTGCTCGTTTGCGCTACTGGTTCTGGTGGGACTCATGCAGGACTGGTGGTTGGAGGGGCGTTGGCTGAGCAGGGTGTACCCGTTTTGGGGATTGCGGTGTGCGATAACGAGGCGTATTTTCGTCAGCGATATAGCGAAGATGTCACGGCTTTTAATCAACGCTATGGATACGAAGTGCAAGGCTCGTCGAGCAACTTTCTTATCAATGATACCTTTATTGGGGAAGGTTATGGCAAGGCTTCGCCAGACGTGTGGCAAGTTATTTGTCGTCTGGCACAAGCCGAAGGTATTTTTCTTGACCCTGTATATACAGGTAAGGCATTTAGCGGGTTACTCAAGCTGCTGGAAGAGGACGCGATCACTGCCAAAAATATTGTGTTTATCCATACCGGAGGGCTATTTGGCTTGTTGGCCCAATCAGAGCAGTACGCCCGATACGTCAACTTAAGAGCTCAAGCTTCGAGCTAAGGCGCTATCAAAGAGACGCTTAGGCACGGCAATAATCGGCGGCTGTTCATCCCAATCAATAGCATCTAGCATATTTCTCATAGCTAGCCCCACCTCGGTATTGCCTTCCATTTGTAGCTTGCGCTCAAAAAACAATGTGTCGCTATCAACACTCTGCTGTATCAGTACGACAAAAGTATTTAAATTACCGGAAATGCGGGCATCTGCTTTTTGACGGCTTATACATGGATGAAACCGCTGATTACGGCAGTGCCACTGAAGGCGCTTGTTGACGTCGATGACGTACAGCTCGATGGTTTTACCCTCGAATAGCCGCCAGTCAACCTCTATAGAGTCGCAAAGTTTATTCATTAGTATGCTGACTGGCGTCGTCAGAGCTAGCTCTGGAGTATACTTGATTACATGTTGTACAGGAGTAAGAAGGAGATTTTGCATGACATTAGGTTAGACTTAAATACGAAAAAGCATTGTTACTGATTGTCAGAAAGCTGCTTTGCGCCAAATCAAGCATCTTGAAATCGTTTGGGTATAGAACAAAATTGTTTCAGAAAATGATTAAAAAATGCACGTTTTGATGGTAGACTCGCGCCATTAAATTTGAATAAATGTTTGACGGGCGTGATGGCACCGGCTAATACTTTATAGGTGGCATCGCTAATTTGTTGTTTTTCGGATAGATAGCACCTCCCTTACTTGTGGGCGGGGGGTAAAGTATTTTGTGTTGTATCCGATAACCTAGATAACACCGGCAGGCACACATTCTTGTAGCAAAGCTACTTGGCAGATTTAGCAAGGCCATTTGGCAGGTTATGTGCATAGAATATTGTGCTGAGTTGTTATTTTGACGTAGGAGGTGCGCGATGAGTATTCCAGCGCATTTGTTCAGAGAGTCTGTGATTTTGCCAACCTTAACCGACTTAGATATTCGGGATTCGGGCGCTGCAGCTTTGTTGCTAGCGACCGCCATCCATGAGTCGGGGTTAGGGTTTGCTATCCCTCCATGTCGACAGGGGCACGGCATGTATCAAATATCTGCGGAAGTTCATCAGGATGTTTGGGACAACTACCTATCCTATGACCCAGATTTAGCTAGCCGTGTGCGCGGATTAGCCTCACAACGTCACTTTTTGACCGATCCGCACCGTGAGCTGACAACTAACCTGGCTTACGCTACCGCTATTGCCTGGTTTGTGTATAAGCATTACGGCTTGGCGATGGTTGAGACCATGGTTGTCGAAGAGCTCGCCCAATTTTGGCAGCAACACTTTCCCAGTATTCAAAAAGGCTCGATGACGGGCTTTGTCAAAAGCTATAAGCATTACACTGAGGCGGTTGTCGCCGCCTGAAAGTAGCTTTTTTATCAGTTCGCTGTGCAACACTCTCTTTCGCCTTATAATATACTCCAAGGGTTTGCACAGCATATCCATAAAATCCTTCTTTGTTTCTCCGATCCTGATAGCTCTTTTTAGAGCCAGGCTGTATTTCATCAACGTTTTGCCCCATCCCGAGTCAGTGCACCAATCAAGTGATTACTTATGGTGCGTAATGGATTTATCTGGTGCATATAATGTCATCGAATGATCATCTTCGCTCCAGTTTAGGACAGTGTACTTGTTAAGTGTCTGATATAAATGTTTATTTAAATATTGGCATCGAGGTTGCTTTATGGTGCTTGAGTTATTAATTACTCTCAAATTCGAGAATTTTATTTATCTAGGGGATATTTTAAATGAAATTGAAAGCATTAAATCTTGCTATCTTGGGTGCAGTAACTTTAGGCGCTGCTAGTGTATCTTCAACTGCTGCTGCAGAAGTTAAAGTGGCAGGGTCTGCTGCTGTTGCAAATATGTATTTGTGGCGTGGTGTGGATTTAAGTAATGGTTCACCAGCCGTTTCTGGTGATATCGTTGTTAGTGCTGGCGGTGCTTATGCTGGTGTTTGGGGATCTTCTGGCGACGACTCCAATGGACAAGAGTACGATTTGTTTGTTGGTTACGGTAAAGAGTTCGGTGACTTTTCTTTCGATGTAAGCGTATGGAATTACCTGTATCCGTCTAGCCCTGAAACTGAAGTACTTGTCGACGACGATGGAAATGTTGTACTGGATGATGAAGGAGAAGAAGTCTATGTTTCTGCAGATAATTCGTTAGATGATTTTGGTGGATTATCTGAGGTAATCGTAACTCTTGGGTATGGACCTGTTTCCTTCTCGTACTATGACAATATAGCTGGAGATTCTGGTTATGAGTATTACACACTAGGCGGTGGATTCGGCGCTTTCTCTGCTACTTTGGGTTACCACGACTTTGAAGACCCATCAGGCCAAGATTGGGATAGCGACTTTGCTCACTTGGATCTAGGCTACGCGTATAACGACAACTTGAGCTTCACTTTGAGTCAGGTTATTGATAGCGATGAAGAAGCTGGTGTTGACGAAGACCTTAAATTCGTTGTTTCTTACGGACTGAATTTCGACCTATAATCCTCTCTCCATTATATAGTCGATTGTTCCAGGGGGCTTATTGAGCCCCCTTTTTTATGCCCCGCTAATTATGTGCTGAAAACGCGCTAAGGTGTTCAGCCTAAGTTTTCTAACAATTGTGCGAATGATGCAACACTGCTATGGCGTTGAATAGTATTTTGAGGTCGTTGGCTATCAGGCTGGCTTATCGCTAATAGGTGTCCGACACCAAATTGGTGTGCACTGTCTAAAACATGCTGATTATCATCGATAAACAAACAGCGCTCTTTGGACAACTGAGGATGTCGACGGAAAAATTGCTGCCAAAAAGCCTGCTCCTCTTTTGGTGCACCATAGTCGTGAGAGCTAATCAGTCCGTCGAAGTATTTTTCTATTCCGGTATATTCCAGCTTTAAGTCCAGACTTCCCTGATGGGCGTTGGTCAGAATGTACAGTTTCTTTTCTTGATCTCTCATTAGCTGTAAAAACCGTTCTACACCGGGGTGAATGCCTATGAGGTGCGCTACTTCACGTTTGAGCTTAATGATGTCGATCCCTAAAAACTGTTGCCAGTAGTCAAGACAATACCAGTCTAACTTGCCTGATAGCGTTTCATAAGCTTTATCCAGCTTGTGCTTGGCTTGGTCATGAGGAATGTTGACCAGCTGTCCGTAGCGCTGGGGTAAGTGGTGTAACCAGAAGTGGTTGTCGTAATGGAGATCGAGCAGGGTGCCATCCATATCAAGGAGGATAGCGTCAATGTTTGAAAGGTCTATTATGGGACTCATGCGTTGCATAACTTTTGTACTTGAGATGCAACTAGATTCGCATATTGCTGTGCATTCTGCAAATAACGCCACGTGGTAGAGTGTTTCTGAAGCAAACACCTGCCGCATGGATGCGGCAGTTTAGTCATCAAGGATGATTTCACGACGTTTTGCGTAAGAAATACCCTACCACGTGGCGCTATTTGCAGAACCCGGTTTTAGCGCTTTTTAAACCATAAAATGGCGCCAATGACGGCAGCTACGCCAAGTGCTAACGGTAGATATTCTCCGTGATTATGGCCGAAAGGTCCATCATGCGCCAATGCTACTTGGCTGGTTAGCATAGCAGTTAATAATAGTATGCGTTTTTTCATTAGCTGTTTTCTCCTCAAAATAGTAATTCTTAAGCGGCATTGTTTGAAGACGAATTGTTTGA
>DFOV01000067.1:0-4227 GCA_002376965.1 Gammaproteobacteria bacterium UBA3532 | reverse complement strand
AATTGCCTGAAGTAGGGCTGTCAGAGAGCATTCCTCTGTCGACAATAAACTGAATAATATCATCAACGCCATCGCCCTTGGTGAGGTTAGTAAACACAAACGGGCGGTCACCGCGCATTTTTTTACTATCGCGATCCATGATATCCAGTGATGCATTGACCATCGGTGCAAGGTCGGTCTTATTGATAATTAACAAATCAGACTTGGTTATTCCTGGGCCGCCTTTACGCGGAATTTTGTCGCCTGCACACACATCAATAACATAAAGTGTCAGATCCGACAGCTCTGGGCTAAAGGTTGCACTAAGGTTGTCGCCACCACTTTCCACCAGAACCAGTTCTAGTCCTGGATGGCGGTTTTGCAGTTCTTCAATCGCAGCAAGATTCATAGAAGCATCTTCGCGAATAGCTGTGTGAGGGCAACCGCCAGTTTCTACACCCATAATGCGATCTTCTTCCAGCGCCTCATGGCGCAATAAAAACTGTGCATCTTCTTTGGTATAAATGTCATTAGTGACTACTGCCATGTTAAAACGTTGGCGCAGTTTAAGGCACAGTTGGCGGAGGAGGGCGGTTTTTCCTGAACCAACAGGTCCGCCAACACCTACTCGCAAGCATTGTGTCGTCATTCATTAACTCCTGAATAATCGGCTGTATTGGGTTTCATGTTTCGCGCTGGCAATAGCCTGGACAGGCAAGGTCGCTCCTATGTCGTTATCGACTATTGTCATTGCATAATCGACTACCTTAGGTATTTCGGGTAGCAATTGAATTAGTATTTTCTGGGCCGCAGTCTGTCCCAAAGGGATGGTTTTACAAGCTACGGTGGTTTGGTTTTCTAGCCAGCTCCATAAAAAGCCTTGCGCCGCCTGCTGAACTGGAATAGCTAAAGACTGGGCTGCAAATGCATAATAGATCACATAGCTGGCAGTGGCGATGGGGTATGGAGGACGGTGGTCGATATCAACCAGTAGCTTTCCCAATGTCTTGCCTAGCTGGATGTCTTCTGCTTCCAATTCGGCGGTTTCCCTACTGGCTAATACAAACTGATTCCACTTTTCCAGGCTCTCTTTGTCGTTGTCTAGCCAGCCTTGGTAACAGCGTAACAAGATCGGAAGATCTAAGCGGCCGAGGCCAAACTGCATGACGCCTTTACACCACTGAGCCAGCTCTTTTTGGTTGCTCACCCAGCCCTCGTCTATGGCATATTCAAGGCCTTGTGAGTAGGCAAAAGCTCCTATTGGCAAGGCGGGACTCGACAGGTAGAGCAGAGGTAATATAGAGGAAGCCCCCTCCAGACTAGTGATGATGGTGTCCTCCGCTATAGGCTCCATTTTCTGGGGAAAAAGGGGCCAGCTTTTGTTCGCAGTGCATTCCCTGGCGTTTGATCATGTCTTCCAATACATGATCTGGCTTGAACCGAAGCCAACGTTCACCGATTTGCAGTGGAACGTGGCGATTACCTAAGTGGTAACAACTGCGCGAGAACGTTTCCCAGTTGTCAGTGGTTGCTTCAATCACGTCTTCCAGTTCGGCTTTAACTTGAATGCGCTTACCGCACTCCGTTTCAAGCACATCTTCAGCCTGTAAGACTTTTCCACGTTCAAGAAAGACACCAACATCGAGGCCGCTACTTGTTTGGGATTTAAAGCGACCGCGCGTTCGCAGTTCAAATGGTAGTGTGACAACATCATCAAGCTGCTGAGGGTGGATATGTCCGAGGTTTTTTATTACTTTTAACATAGTTAATCCTAAAAGAGCATGTAGCGCTGCGCCAGCGGTAATTCTGTGGCGGGTTCACAGCTAAGCAATTCGCCATCGGCACGAACTTCATAGTTCTGCGGATCGACCTCTATTTTGGGCGTAGCGCTATTGTGGACCATATCTTCTTTGCGTACTTGGCGAACGTTTTTACACGCAACTAGCGTGCGTTTCAGGTCATGCGTGTCTTTAATACCGGCATCCAGCCCTGCTTGGCTGACAAAGGTTACGCTGGTCTGGCTGGGAGCTGAACCAAAGCCACCAAACATATATCGATAGTGAACAGGTTGCGGTGTTGGGATCGATGCATTGGGATCGCCCATAGGGGCGGCCGCGATAAATCCGCCTTTTAGTAGCAATGATGGTTTAATGCCAAAAAAGGCTGGCTTCCATAAGACTAAATCTGCCAGCTTACCTACTTCAACAGAACCGACTTCATGGGCTATGCCATGTGTCAGTGCTGGGTTGATGGTGTATTTAGCTATGTAGCGTTTAGCTCGGAAGTTATCTGCACCACTGTTTTCATCTTCTGGCAAGCTGCCGCGTTGTACTTTCATCTTGTGTGCCGTTTGCCAAGTACGACAAACCACCTCTCCGACGCGTCCCATGGCCTGAGAGTCAGATGCGATCATCGACAATACCCCCATATCGTGCAGAATATCTTCAGCGGCAATGGTTTCTTTGCGAATGCGTGAATCGGCAAAGGCGACATCTTCTGGGATATTAGGGTCGAGATGATGACAAACCATTAGCATATCGAGATGTTCATCAATGGTATTGATGGTGTAGGGGCGCGTAGGATTGGTCGACGAAGGCAATACGTTACTTTCACTACAGGCTTTGATGATATCGGGAGCATGGCCACCACCTGCGCCCTCTGTATGATAAGTGTGGATACAGCGTCCTTTAAAGGCGGCGAGCGTATCTTCTACAAAGCCTGATTCGTTAAGCGTGTCGGTATGGATCGCAATTTGAACGTCGTATTCATCAGCGACAGTTAAGCAATTGTCGATGGCCGCTGGCGTTGTTCCCCAGTCTTCATGTAATTTGAGGCCACAGGCACCGGCTTCGAGCTGACTACGCAGTCCGTCAGGAAGCGATGCATTGCCCTTGCCAAGAAAGCCAAAATTCATTGGGAAGCTATCGGTTGCTTGAAGCATCTTGCCGATATTCCAACCACCCGGTGTGCAGGTGGTCGCATTGGTGCCGGTTGCTGGGCCGGTTCCGCCGCCGAGCATCGTAGTCACGCCAGACATCAGTGCTTCTTCGATCTGCTGAGGACAGATGAAGTGGATATGGGCGTCGATAGCGCCTGCTGTTAGAATCTGGCCTTCTCCAGCGATGATTTCGGTGCCGGGGCCGATAATAATATTGACGCCTTCTTGGGTATCCGGGTTGCCAGCCTTGCCTATTGCTGCGATCCGACCGTTTTGGATACCAACGTCAGCTTTGACAATGCCCCAATGATCAAGAATGAGAGCGTTAGTGATCACCAGATCCATTACGGTCGACTCATTGCTTTGACTTTGGCCCATGCCATCTCGTATGACCTTACCGCCGCCAAACTTGACTTCGTCACCATAGACGGTGTGATCATGCTCCACTTCTATCCATAGCTCGGTATCGCCCAGCCTGACTTTATCGCCTGTGGTGGGGCCAAACATATCGGTATAAGCTTGTCGTGATATTGTTGCCATTAGTTGCTCTCTCCCGTTGGGTTGTTATCGAGCTGTCCCATGACTTCAGCACGAAATCCATAGACATGGCGAGTCCCGGCCAGCGCAACCAGTTCTATGCTGCGGGTTTGTCCCGGTTCAAATCGAACGGCGGTTCCTGCGGCAATGTTCAGGCGGAATCCGCGGGCGGCGCTGCGATCAAATTGCAGTGCAGGGTTGGCCTCCGCAAAGTGGTAGTGAGAGCCAATCTGGATGGGCCTATCTCCGGTATTGGCTACTTCGAGGCTGAGGGTTGGACGCCCCTCATTGAGTGGGATGTCGTCATTTTTTATGCGGTACTCACCAGGAATCATCTGCGCATCTCCTTGGTTAGGCCAATAGGTATCTGAGATCCCACTGGCTATTGAATCGGATTGTGAACGGTGACGAGCTTGGTGCCATCAGGAAACGTTGCTTCGACCTGCACCTCGTGAATCATTTCCGCGATGCCATCCATCACATCATCGCGAGTTAGTATTTCTCGGCCGGAACTCATCAACTCGGCGACGGTTTTTCCTTCACGCGCTCCCTCCATAATCTCTGCCGAAATAAGGGCCATGGCTTCGGGATAATTCAGCTTTAAGCCTTTTGCTTTGCGTCGTTCGGCTAAAAGCGCGGCTGTGAAAAGCAACAGCTTGTCTTTTTCTCTTGGAGATAACTCCATTGTCTGCTCCTTCTAAAGCGGGTAATGAGGTTCACACACAGGCCAAGATCATGAACAGCAGCAGTCCATTATCGCTGAGTGGCTGGAA
>DFOV01000178.1:11522-14444 GCA_002376965.1 Gammaproteobacteria bacterium UBA3532 | reverse complement strand
TTTTCTGCATCACTTCTTGCGTCGATGGTGGCGCGATATTTATCAAAGCTTTGTAATATTGGCATAGGCTTTTTCTCACTTATTGTTACCACTGCACCGCTATTATCTAATAGCAGCTGGTGAATTGTTGTAGCCAAATCAGCAGGTGTTATCTTCGTCTGTTGTTGCCAACGAGACAGATATTTCCGCCCTTGTTCAAGGTTGGACTGCGTTTGTGAAGATATTACTGCAAATTCTATACTTTCTATTGGTTTATCTTCTTAGTATAGAAGCAGATGAGCGAATCGGTATCAATGAAGTGGGATTGAGTGTAAAAAAGGGCTGCTGGTTGATTACCCAGGCAGCCCTAATAGATAGCTTGGAAACGAACTTGTTGAGCTTTAGCTATCCAGCTTCTGTCGTAATATCTGATTGACTTGAGCTGGATCCGCTTTGCCTTTGGATGCTTTCATGACCTGGCCTACAAAGTAGCCAAAGACTTTTTGCATGCCGCCCTTATACTGCTCGATCTGTTGTGGGCTATTGGCCAATACTTCATCGACCATTTTTTCTATCGCGGCACTGTCATCCACAGGTGCCCAGCCATTGGCATCGATAATTTGTTGTGCATCGTTGCCTTTGCCTTCCCACATTTCACGAAGTACTTTTTTGCCCAGGTTGCCTGGAATCGCTTTTGATACCACAAGCTTAAGTAAGCCAGCAAGCATCGGTGCACTGACCGGAGACTCGCCAATCGTGATACCATCTTTATTTAAGTAGGCTGACAGCTCTCCCAGCATCCAGTTTGCGCAAATCTTGCCATCGCCTGCTTCTGCCACCAATGCTTCATAAAAAGAAGCCATTTCAACAGAACCCGACAGATTTTTGGCATCGATAGCAGAGAGGCCGTACTCATCCTGGTAGCGCTGACATTTAGCCCAGGGAAGCTCGGGCATATCGGCTTTAATTTGTTCGATCAATGTCGACTCAACTTTGACCGGTAGCAAGTCAGGATCGGGGAAGTAGCGGTAATCATTGGCTTCTTCCTTAGAACGCATCGAGCGAGTTTCGTTTTTGTCGGCATCGTAAAGGCGAGTTTCCTGAACGATTTCTTCGCCTGACTCGGTGCGCATAATTTGTCGTTCAATTTCGTAGTTAATCGCTTTTTCGACGAACTTAAACGAATTGACGTTCTTAATTTCAGCACGCGTGCCGAAGGCTTCCTGGCCTTTGGGGCGGATGGATACGTTACAGTCGCAGCGCATTGAGCCTTGCGCCATGTTTCCATCACAGATCCCTAAGTAAGTAACCAATGCATGAATGGATTTCAAATAGGCTACAGCTTCTTCCGCACTGCGCAGATCCGGTTCCGATACGATTTCAAGCAGTGGGGTTCCGGCGCGGTTCAGATCGATACCTGTCATGCCATGAAAGTCTTCGTGTAATGACTTTCCGGCATCTTCTTCAAGGTGAGCACGCGTAATTCCTATGGTCTTGACGCTGCCGTCATCCAATGTGATTTCTAATTCGCCCTTGCCTACAATCGGGATCTCAAACTGGCTGATCTGATAGCCTTTGGGGAGATCGGGATAGAAATAGTTTTTACGTGCAAATATCGATGTGGTGTTGATATGTGCTTCAATTCCTAGGCCAAATTTAACCGCCATGGCCACTGCTTGGTGATTAAGTACAGGTAATACGCCAGGCAGGCCAAGATCGACAGCACAAGCCTGTGTATTCGGTTCGGCACCAAATGTCGTGGCGGCACCGGAAAAAATTTTACTGTTAGTTTTGAGCTGAACATGTACTTCAAGCCCGATAACTGCTTCCCAAGCCATGATTCTTCTCCTATGTGTTGCTCTGTGGGAGCTGTAAGTGCCAATCACATTCTTGCTGATAGCGGTGGGCTACATTCAGTAGGCGTGACTCATCAAAATAGTTACCAATTAGCTGTAGACCAACGGGCATGCTTTGATGAAAGCCAGCAGGTAGTGACATGGCTGGTAATCCGGCGAGATTGACCGCGATGGTATTGATATCCGAAAGATACATCGATACCGGATCGCTGGCTTTTTCTCCCAGCTTAAACGCCGTTGTTGGGCTAGCTGGCGCCATAAGTACATCAACGTCATTAAACGCCTGATCAAAATCATTCTTAATGAGGCGACGGATCTGCTGAGCTTTGAGGTAATAGGCATCGTAGTAACCTGCGGAGAGGGCATAGGTGCCAACCAGAATCCGACGTTTTACTTCTTCACCAAACCCTTCACTGCGACTACGCTTGTACATATCAACCAGGTCTTGCGGGGCATCACAGCGATGGCCAAAGCGAACGCCATCGAAACGTGAAAGATTGGAAGATGCTTCAGCTGGAGCAATAACGTAATAAGCCGGAACCGAAAGAGCACTATTTGGCAGGCTGACTTCTTTTACAGTGGCACCAAGCTTTTCATAAACTTTTACCGCTTCTTCAATACAGGCTGCTACCCCCGCATCAATTCCATCACCAAAGTACTCTTTAGGTAAACCGATTTTTAGTCCAGACAAGTCGTCGTTCAAATTGGCTGTATAGTCGGGTACATCTCGCTCGATAGAGGTTGAGTCTTTGCTATCAAAGCCAGCCATGGCATTAAGGACCATTGCTGCATCTTCGGCGCTAATAGTCATCGGCCCTGCTTGATCCAGGCTGGATGCAAAGGCGATCATTCCATATCGGGATACGCGGCCATAGGTTGGCTTCAGGCCAGTAATGTTACACAGCGCCGCCGGTTGACGGATTGAGCCGCCGGTATCGGTGCCGGTTGATACAGGTGCGAGACGGGCCGCCACGGCTGCCGCAGAACCGCCAGAAGAACCACCAGGAACACGCTCAGTGTCCCAAGGGTTTCTAACAGGACCGTAGTAACTGGTTTCGTTGGATGAGCCCATGGCGAACTCGTCCAT
>DFOV01000178.1:10458-11217 GCA_002376965.1 Gammaproteobacteria bacterium UBA3532 | reverse complement strand
CGTCCATGTTGGTTTTTCCGAGCATAACCATGCCAGCCTGACCCAGTTTATGCGTTACCGTCGATTCATAAGGCGCGGTAAAATTATCCAACATTTTACTGCCGCAGCTGGTTCGAACACCTTGGGTGCAGAAGATGTCTTTGTGGGCGATAGGAAGACCTGTCAACGCAGTGGCTTTGCCTTGGGCGCGGACTTCATCTGCCTGACGCGCCTGCGCCAGGGCTTGTTCTTCAGTTATGCTGACAAACGCGTTTAAGGTGTCGTTATGTGCTTTTACTCGATCAAGAAAGTGTTGTGTTAGCTCGACACTACTGGATTCACCTGAAGCCAGCATTCCTGATAATTGCGCTAAAGTTTTTGTATGCATGTGGAATCCTGTTGTTATCACTCAATCACTTTAGGTACCAAGTAGCACCCATCTTCAGTGGCTGGCGCTATGGACTGAAAATGTTCGCGCTGGTTGGCTTCTGTCACCTCGTCGGCGCGTAGTCGCTGATAAACATCAAGCGGGTGAGCCATGGGAGCGACGTCAGTGGTGTCGACCTGGTTCATTTGCTCTACGAGAGATAGGATATTATTTAGGCTGTCTGCGGTTGCCTCGGCCTGCTCTTCGGATATGGCTAAGCGAGCGAGATTTGCAACGCTTTTGACTTGGTCTTTTGATAATGACATGTTATTCCGCCCAAGTTGCTAGGATGAAAAGTTGCTAGGATGAAAATTTAAGGCGCATCATAGCAAATCCGCGCTAAATAGGTAACT
>DFOV01000178.1:0-10184 GCA_002376965.1 Gammaproteobacteria bacterium UBA3532 | reverse complement strand
TGGCAGCATTTAAGGCCAAACAGAAGCGATTAATGAAAGATAAACAGGCTCTAACCAAAGCACCAGATAAGGAGAAAAGGAATAAATAACAAACAGTACTCGCACAACAACTAAGTTTATAGGATAATCTAGCGCTTTAAATTCGTCATTTAGACGCAGAACTCAGACTGCAACAGTTCAG
This sequence comes from Gammaproteobacteria bacterium UBA3532, assembly GCA_002376965.1. GTDB lineage: Bacteria > Pseudomonadota > Gammaproteobacteria > Enterobacterales > UBA3532 > UBA3532. Next base: position 10,003 of record DFOV01000178.1, on the reverse strand, counting down.
TTGGTGCTTTTGTCCGCTGAGTTGTTATAACCGATTAATTTATAGGGATTGCGACAAGCTCATGTTTAAAAAACTGCGCGGCCTTTTTTCGAACGATGTTTCGATAGACTTGGGAACGGCAAATACACTGATTTATGTACGGGACAAAGGGATTGTATTGGACGAACCCTCGGTAGTAGCGATTCGACAGGAGCGTGGCTCAGGTGGGCCAAAATCTATCGCGGCAGTCGGAATGGAAGCCAAGCGCATGTTGGGGAGAACGCCCGGTAATATTACTGCCATTCGTCCCATGAAAGATGGCGTTATTGCCGATTTCCATGTGACCGAGAAAATGTTGCAGCACTTTATTAAAAAGGTTCACGAAAACGGCATGTTTCGCCCTAGTCCCAGGGTTTTGATCTGTGTGCCCTGTGGTTCGACTCAGGTTGAGCGGCGAGCTATCCGTGAATCGGCATTTGGTGCTGGTGCGCGTGAAGTATTTCTGATTGAAGAGCCGATGGCGGCTGCTGTCGGTGCTGGTCTGCCTGTACATGATGCCCAAGGTTCTATGGTCGTTGATATCGGTGGTGGTACTACCGAAGTTGCTGTTATCTCATTAAACGGTATTGTTTATTCTGAATCGGTACGAATTGGTGGTGATCGATTTGATGATGCGATTGTCAACTACGTACGTCGTAACTACGGTAGCCTTATTGGTGAAGCCACCGCAGAGCGAATCAAGCAGGAAATAGGTGGTGCGTTTCCTGGCTCGGAAGTTCGCGAAATTGAAGTGCGTGGACGAAACCTGGCTGAAGGGATCCCGCGAAGCTTTACGCTAAATAGCAATGAAATTCTGGAAGCGTTACAAGAGCCGCTTTCGGGTATTGTCAGTGCAGTTAAACAAGCGCTTGAGCAGTCTCCGCCAGAGCTGGCGGCAGATATTTCTGAACGTGGTATGGTCTTAACCGGCGGGGGGGCATTACTGCGTGATTTAGATCGTCTTATCATGGAAGAAACCGGTTTGCCGGTCATTGTGGCCGAAGATCCTCTGACCTGTGTTGCTCGTGGTGGAGGAATGGCTCTAGAAATGATGGATCAGCACAACGGTGACCTGTTCTCATACGAGTAATTTAGCATAAAAGCCCTGGGCTGTTAGCGGTTGACGCAAAGGCTACTGCTGAGGTAACTAGGGAAGGGAGTATGCGTCATTAAGCCGATTTTCGTAAACGGGCCCGCTCATATGGGCCACTTGATGCTTGCCATCTCCATCAGCTTGGCGTTGATCTGGGCTGATGGGCGTTATGCTATCGTTGAATATGCACGCAGTACGCTACATGCCGTGCTCAGTCCGGTACAACTATTCGTCAATACGCCCTTCGAGCTAGCCGACTGGCTAGATGAAGGCACTACCTCCCGCTCCGAACTGCTCCAGGAAAATGCGTTATTACGCGATAAAGTCATGATCCTGGAGTCCCAATTACAACGCTCTGTTGCATTGGAAACAGAGAATATCCAGCTGCGTAATCTACTCGGGGCTGTCAAGCGCAGTGATGAGAAGCGTTTAGTAGCGGAAGTGCTTTCGGTCGACAGCGACCCTTTTTCTCACTTGGTTACCCTCAATCGAGGTCGCTTAAACGGCGTTTTTAAAGGCCAACCGGTGCTAGATTCTCGTGGAGTGATTGGTCAGGTGGTTCACACCAGCGAGCTGGTTTGCCAAGTCCTCCTTCTGACTGATCGGGTTCACAGCATTCCGGTTCGTGTTTCTCGAAATGGCGTTAGAGCTATTGCCGTTGGAACGGGAAAACTGGATGAAATGGTATTGCAGCATGTGCCAGATACCGCCGATATTATTGTTGGAGATATACTGATCACATCGGGTTTGGGACAGCGCTTTCCTGATGGTTATCCAGTTGCTGAAGTGGTCAGCATTCATCGTGATCCGGGTAAAGCCTTTGCTGATATTGTCCTGCGGCCCATTGCTCAGTTAGAGCGTATTAAACAAGTCTTATTGCTATGGCCTAATATCCCCAGCGAGCTGCGCGCTGACGAAATGAATAACGCGACAGCTAACGAGCAGGAGGGCGAGCTATGACGATTCAACCTGCCACTGGGCGGTGGTTTATTTCTTTCTCTTTAATCTGGCTTTTTGTGTTGGCTATGATTCCCATTCCGGACAACCTGGCGCTTTTTCGTCCCGGATTTATTGCGTTGGGAGTCATCTATTGGTGCATTGCCTTACCTTATCGATTTGGTATCTTTCAGGCGTTGTTGTGCGGGTTGTTTATCGATGTGCAACTCAACTACCCCTTAGGTTGTCATGGTCTAGCAATGTCGATATTGGCCTATACTTGCTTGTTAATTAATCACCAGTTTCGTATGTTTGCCTTGTGGCAGCAGGCGGGCGTGGTATTCCTTCTATTGCTTCCCTATCACTTAATCCTTCTATGGTTGTTACAGTTAACTAAGGGGGTGGATATTGGTTGGGACTACTTCATCCCTGCAGTCACCAGCGCAGCGATCTGGCCCCTGATATTCATGATCTTGCGTGATGGCCGGCGTCGGTTTAAGGTGACGTAGGCAAAAAATGACGAACTATCCATCTATCATATTGGCTTCCGGTTCGCCGCGCCGCGTTGAGCTACTACATCAGTTGGGGGTTGGTTTTGAGCAATTAGTCCCTGATATCGATGAGAGTCGCTCGATTCATGAATCTCCCCGTCATTATGTTGAGCGCATGGCGAAGGAAAAGGCGGCAGCCGGAGTTGCAATGGCTGATAAAAGCTGGCCAGTGTTGGGCTGCGATACCGCAGGTTATCAAGCGGAGCAGTTATTTGTTAAACCACAAGACCGTGATGATTTTATTGAAATTTTGTCGATGTTGTCAGACTCTGAACATCAGATAGCATCAGCTATTGCTTTGTCTGATGGGCGACGAACGGAAGTGGCTGTATCTATAACAACGGTATACTTTCGACACATCAGGCGCGATGAAATGCTAGCGTATTGGGATAGCGGGGAGCCACAGGATAAAGCGGGTGGCTATGCCATTCAAGGGATGGGGGCAGCATTCGTCAAACATATTGAGGGTTCCTACTCTGGCGTTGTTGGACTACCTTTATATGAGACAGCACAATTATTAGCAGCTTGGTGAGCTTAGGGGCAACCAAATATTTACGCATCGATAGACAGTGGCGAGCATACTTCACTGTCGCTAAGCCTTGTTAGGACGATTACTGTGAGCGAAGAAATACTGATAAATGTCACCCCAAGGGAAACACGGGTGTCTATGGTTGAAAATGGTGTACTTCAGGAAGTACATATTGAACGCACAGGAAAGCGCGGCATCGTCGGCAATATTTATTACGGAAAAGTGAACCGAGTTTTGCCTGGGATGCAGGCTGCTTTTGTCGATATTGGGTTAGATAAGGCCGCATTTTTACACGTTTCCGATATTGGTCTGCAAGGCTCTAAATATGCTGAGCACTTTGGTACGGATGACTTATCTGATGAGAATCCGGTCAATATCACAGAAGTAATTTGTGAAGGCCAGATGGTATTGGTTCAGGTGACAAAAGATCCGCTTGGAACCAAAGGAGCTCGGCTAACCACTCAGCTATCCATTCCTTCACGTTATCTGGTCATGATGCCCAATGTACCGCATGTTGGTATTTCGACCCGTATAGAAGACGAAGATGAACGGATTCGATTACGAGAGCTGGTCGATAAGGTCAAGAGCGACGAACAACACGGTATTATTGTTAGAACTGCAGCGGAAGGGGTCGAAGAAAATGCCCTCACTGCAGACTTGGAATTTCTAATTAAACTATGGGATCGGATCAAAGAGCGGCCTAAGGCAGCGGGAAATATCATTTATGAAGACCTTTCTCTAGCCATGCGCACGATACGCGACCTCACGCGGGATGAAATCGAAAAAATCCGCATTGATTCACGTACAGCATTTGTCAGGCTTAAAGCATTTGCCGACGAGTTTGTCCCTCGTGTTTCGGGACGGCTTGAATACTATGCGGGCGAACGACCAATCTTCGACCTGTATGGTATTGAAGATGAGTTGCAAAAAGCGCTAGAACGTAAGGTCCAGCTAAAATCCGGCGGCTATTTGGTGATTGACCAAACTGAGGCTATGACGACCGTTGACGTTAACACCGGTGGTTTTGTTGGTCATCGCAATCTTGAGGAAACTATCTACAAAACCAATCTGGAAGCCGCTAGCGCAGTGGCTCGTCAGTTGCGCTTGCGTAACCTGGGGGGCATCGTCATCATCGATTTTATCGATATGACTGACGAAAGTCACAAACGCCAGGTGTTCCGTGTTTTGGAAAAGGCGTTGGAAAAAGACCATGCTAAAACTCACATCTGTGAAGTCTCACCTTTAGGCTTAGTGGAAATGACGCGTAAGCGCACCCGAGAAAGTTTGGAGCACATATTGTGTGAATCCTGTTCTACGTGTAGTGGACGAGGAACCATTAAAACCGCTGAAACGGCCTGTTACGAAATATTTCGGGAGATTATCCGTGCTGCTCGTGCATATGGAGCAAAGCAGCTGATGGTCTTGGCCAGCCAGCCCGTAGTCGACCGTATGCTGGATGAAGAGTCGGCCAGCCTGGCGGAGCTGGAAACCTTTATCGGTTGCCCGATAAACCTTCAGGTGGAGGCCTATTACTCTCAAGAACAGTTCGATGTGGTTTTGGTCTAGGTTATTTTCTAATGAGGGGTAGACATTGTGTGATAAACCGCTGGTCCTTGAGGAATAGGATTGAAATTCGCACGTAGTTGTACCCGGCTGTGTTGTCACTGGTTATGGCAATGCCTGGTTGGCGTTTTTGTGTTGCTGGCGGTGCTGGTCACGCTTTGTCGCTTGGCCTTTCCATGGGTAGAGCGTGAGCAGGAACAACTGCTGGCAATGCTCAATGAGCGGCTGCCTTTCCTTATCGAGCTTGAACAAGCTGAGCTTAGTTGGCATAAGCTCGGGCCTCGTATCAACGTTGAAAGATTAAGCCTAATCAATAAGGACGGCGGTGCTCTGCTCTCTCAGGCGACAAATATTGATGTCTCGTTTAATCTACTGGCTTCGCTTTTTTACCAGCGGCCGGTCACACAAAAAGCCAGGGTGGGAAACGTTGAGGTCCAGCTGGCTTCTAAGGAAGGGGTTTTCTACCTGGGAGACCTGGCATTTAAGTCTACAGGCCGAAGGGCTTTTAATTTTCAAGTACTATACGACACGCTGGTTAAGCAACGCCTAATTGAGATCGACACTGCTCACGTTGTTTTCACGTTCCAACAACAATCATTCCAACAGGATTGGCAACTGGCCATCAATGATTTCCATTATATCGGTGGGGCGAAACGACAACAGTTTGTAGGGGATGTATACATCGGTGATGTTGCTGGAGATGAAGCGCTAAAACTGGTTAAAGATAACCAACTGCACCTGATAGGCCTTAATCGCGGTAATCTGGTTGACGTTGAAGGACGTAATATCTCACTCTATTTACGAGCAGATCAGCTAGATGCCACATCCATTATGGCAATGATGCCCACAGCGGATTTCGTGGTTGATTCAGGCCAAATTTCGGCGGAATTCTGGTTGGATTTCAAAGCCGATCACTTCGATAAGGCAAGTAGCCGCATGATAGCTAAAGCCTTACAAGGTCGCTCTTCGTATTTGAAGCAACCACTTGATTTATCTTATGCCCGTTTTACGACGCACTTGACCTCTTTGAATAGAGGCTTTCAACTTGATGTTGGGGATATTCATTTTTCGCTCAATCAGCATGATTCTCTCTATCGGGACCTGGCTTTTCGCTTTCAACAACACTCGGGCAAGCAAAATATAAAGATCGCCAGTCGCCAGCTGGATCTGGGAGTTGTCTACCAACTATTGGCTGACATGGTGGCTGATAAAGTAACATCTCGCATTCCGCGTTTTGATGGCCTGGTTAGTCAGGCAAGCTTGCAGCTGTGGCGCCAAAAAACAAGCGACTGGAATTGGCAGGCGAATGCCCATGTTGATGAGATCAATGTAGAAGGCAGCGGCAAGCGGCCAGGCCTTACCCTCAGAGGCGCAGCTATTGCGGCAAATCCACAAGGAGGAAAACTGTCTCTCGATGACGCAATAGCCGTGCACGCTGGTGAACTGTTTAGTCATGAATTGGTGATGAATAAACCCATAGTTGAAGCTAAGTGGCAAAAGCGTCAGCAGCAATGGTTGGCTGAGTTTCTATGGGATGGTTCGGTGCGATCAGTTGATACTACTGGTAGCGGTCGGTTGCAGTTAGAAAAAGGGAAGCCACCTTCAATCGAGCTTTACGCCGAAGCAACTTCCGGTGATGGCAAAGAAGCCGCGACTTTTTTTCCTGACGGCATCATGCCAGATCAATTGGTCGAATATCTTTCGGGGTCAATTCGGGGCGGTACAGTGAAGGAGGCGCGGGTGCTTTGGCATGGCCCTGTTACCGCTTTTCCCTATACTGAAAACCAGGGAAAATTGCATATTACGGGACAAGTTTCCGATGGGACTTATCAAATCGGCCCCGGTTGGCCCACGGTGCAGGGAAAGGATGTGTATCTGTCTTTTACTCACCAAGGGATGGATATTCATGTTAAGGGTGGGAATGCTTCGGGTGCGAAAGTACTCAAAGCGGATATAACGCTTCCTCGCTACTTGGGTGGCGAGTTGCAGGTTAAAGCTCAAGCGAAGGCGTCATCTGCAAATGCCAAGACATTTTTCGCCCAGTCACCGTTATCCTTTATAAACAAAGCATTGGAGCCGTTATCAATTAATGCGCGTGGTGATTTGGATATTGATATCCGAATTCCTCTAGAAGATCTTGAGGCTACGCGAGTGGCCGGGCGTTTTGGTTGGCAGGATGGTGATTTCAGTGTTAAAGATTCGCCATGGCGACTTGCTGCGTTGAACGGTGAGCTGGTGTTCAGCGAGCAACATTTGGAATCAACGGCACTGAATGGACGTCTGTGGGATAAATATCCGGTGCAGGCACAGCTGAGTTACCAACGCTCCCGAGATACAGATGTGATGGTCCATTTGGCAGGAAGTGCGAGCGTTGCAGATATCGCACGAGCGTATCCGCATAAGGCATGGAGTCGCCTAGCTGGCGACTTTGACTATCAGGCCGATATTGAGGTAGATAGGGATAGTGTGTTGGTGACGGTTAATAGCGACTTGCAGGGTGTCAAGTCGCTATTTCCTGCGCCGTTGACCAAGACACAAGACGAGGCTGCAGAGTTTCGCTTTATACTTGAGCGTGAACATTCTTCGGGTCAACTACTGACGGAGAGTCGCTTTAATCAGCAGCGTATCTATTTTGATTGGTCGGATAAACTTGAGCGCCTACTCGTTAATCCGGCTTCTCAGTGGGGGGCGCCACGCTCTTTGACGGGAGTCTACATTGGTGGCAACTATGCTTATTTAAACGTTGATGACTGGCTGGATGTGGCCCCGTTGTTTGACAATAGTGTAGAGCACAGCTCGGTTATTAGGCAGCCACCGGCTATCAGGGAAGCGGTAGCTGATTTGAAACAGGTGGATGTTTCTAGCCATGAATTGAGTGTTTTCGAACATCGATTGACTGCAGCTGAGGGCGAGGACTATTTGCGCCTACAGTCAAACGGCACTAATTCTACTCACCTCCCTTTAAACGTTACTTCTCGGGAACTTATTGGTGAGCTGACGTTGCCCTTGCAACCAGACTTGCCTTTGGTTGCGGATATGGAGCTAGTGCGTTTTGATGTTGAAAACGCCGTCGAATCAGCGCCATCACAACGTTCGTTGCCGCAAAAGGGTGGCGAGTCTCAATTCTGGCCAGCTGAGCTATGGGATATGCAAGTAACAGTAGATAAGCTAGTCGTGGACCAGCGTGACTTAGGGCAGCTTAGTTTAAAAGGACAACGAGTATCAGATAGCTATAAGTGGAAAGATATTATCTTAGCCTTGCCTGAACTACATAGGTTGCAAGCTCAGCTTACCTGGCAGAAGAGCTTGCATGAAGAATCTCTGTTGAGTCTGGATCTGGATACTCAGGCCCTTGGAAGTTCTATTGGGCGGTTGATCGGAGTGGATTCCGGGATTACCAAGAGCGAAGGGAGTATTCGCTCTGAGGTTCGTTGGGAGGGGGCTCCATGGGAGTTGTCACTTGAGAAGCTGGTTGGCAAAGCGACAGTCGACTTGGGCAAAGGTAGCCTTAAAGATGTTTCTGATCAGGGAGCCAGGATTCTATCCTTGTTGAGTCTATCGACCATTACTCGTCGCTTAACACTGGATTTTAGCGATATATTCGATGAAGGCTTTCATTATGACAGCATGTCGGGCGATTTTTATTTCGTTGGAGGAAGGGTTCAGACGGATAATTATTTTATCGATGGTGTTGCCGCAGAAATTCGCATTACCGGTGACACGCTGATCAAGGAAGAGCAATTTGATCAGCACATTGTGATTAATCCAAAAGCAACAGAGAGCCTGCCGTTACTGGCTGCATGGGTTTTTGACCCGGCTACTGGAGCCGCTATTTTCTTGCTGAATAAAATGTTACAACCTGCGGTAAAAGTAATTACCCAGGTTGAGTACGATGTCACCGGCAGCTGGGATGAGCCTGTAATTACCCAGGTGAAAACCGATGAGAAAACGGTTGAAACAGACTCTTTACGCCCTGAAGTTACCCCTGAAAACCTGGCGCCGGCTCCACAATAGTTGGTCTTGGAATTGCCAGAAAGTATTTTGAGTTGGCAATAGTATTTTGAGTTGCCAATAGTATTTTGAAATGCCAAAAAGTATAAAGAGTTGGCAGGGGTGCGTTGTGCAGAGTACTATTAAAATATGCGTTAAGCACTAGAGTCTGTCTCTAGTAGAATATAAAGAGACCATTGGAGAACATGATGACAAAACTCGCAGCCATTCAAATGGCGTCCGGATCCAATGTTGATGCGAACTTAATGGAAGCGAAAAAGCTGATCGGAGATGCCGCGAAGGCCGGAGCAAAGCTGGTTGTTCTTCCTGAAAATTTTGCATTAATGCCGCATAAAGATGCTGATAAGCTGGATATCGCTGAAGCGGATGGTTCTGGGAAAATCCAGACTTTTCTATCTGAGCAAGCCAAGAAGCGAGGAATTTGGCTGGTGGGTGGAACCATTCCAGTGCAATCTCCTGAGCAAGATAAAGTCTACGCTACTAGCTATGTCTATGATGCTCAGGGTGAGGTTCAAGGTCGGTATGACAAAATCCACCTCTTCGATGCCAACTTAATCTCCCATGCCGTCGGCGAAGACGCGAGCAAAGAAGCTTATTTTGAATCAAAAACAACATACCCTGGCGATTCAATTCAGGTTATTGATACACCTTTTGGCAGGCTGGGGATTGCTGTTTGTTACGATTTACGCTTTCCTGAATTGTTCCGCCAGCTACACAAGCAGGGCGTTGAGTTTATCGCTATTCCGTCGGCATTTACTGCGATTACAGGAAGAGCTCACTGGGAGGTACTGGTTCGAGCTAGAGCCATTGAAAATCTTTGTTATATTGTTGCGGCTGCGCAAGGTGGCTATCACACCTGTGGTCGAGAAACCTATGGTGATTCGATGGTTGTCGATCCCTGGGGAATTGTGCTGGATCGAAAGCAAAAGGGTAATGGTTTTGTTATAGCTGAGATTGACCCTGATAAGCAAGAGTCGATTCGACGAAACCTGCCTGTCGATAAACATCGCCGGTTAGGGTAGGAGGAATACTGTGAGTCAAACCGAATTAGCCACACAGCAAATTTTGGCTGCCAACGGACTAGAGCTGTCAACGATAGAGCAAGCATTTGGCGAGCTATTTTCTAAACAAGTGGATGATGCTGATCTGTATTTTCAACATGCCCAGCATGAATCTTGGGTATTAGAAGACAGCATCATTAAAGAGGGAAGCTTTAATATTGAATCGGGAGTTGGCATACGGGCTATTTCTGGGGAGAAAACAGGGTTTTCCTATACCGATAATCTTCGTCATGCCGCTATC
>DFOV01000416.1 GCA_002376965.1 Gammaproteobacteria bacterium UBA3532 | reverse complement strand
ATGGAGTTCTCACACTATACGCAATGTCCTAACAATGTTGCTGAGGATGTGATTAAAGAAGTAAAAGAGCGTGAAGAAGCTAAGAAGAAATAATTAGCGTCTGATATTGCTTGAAGAAAAGGGCTGATTTATCAGCCCTTTTTTTATGCTTGAAATATCCCGTTCGCTGAGCTTGCCGAAGCGCGGTTGAACTTAGCGCGGTGGCCTTCGACAGGCTCAGGCAACAGGATGTATGCACCAAAGCCCCGTTCGCTGAGCTAGTCGAAGCGCGGTCGGACTTGGCGCGGTGGCCTTCGACAGGCTCAGGCAACGGGAGATACCGCAAAGCACCGTTCGCTGAGCTTGTCGAAACATGTTGAACTTAGCGCGGTGGCCTTCGACAGGCTCAGGCAACTAGCGATATCCAAAAGCACCGTTCACTGAGCTTGTCGAAGCATGTTGGACTTGGCGCGGTAGCCTTCGACAGGCTCAGGCAACAGGATGTATGCACCAAAGCACCGTTCGCTGAGCTTGTCGAAGCGTGTTGGACTTGGTGCGGTGTCCTTCGACGTGCTCAGGCAACGGGAGGTAGACTGATTCAGGTGTTGGTGGAATCAGAACCACCTGCAAAGCAGGTGGTATGATGAAAGCCCCTAGAAGGGGCTGAATTACAAGCCTGCGAGCTGCATTTGCTCCTGCCGTATTTCCTCTTTTTCCTGATTTTTTATATATTCTCTGATCATTTTCTCATCTAGCCCCACCGTGCTCACGCAGTATCCTCGTGCCCAAAAGTGCCGACCCGTAAAGTTTCGCTTAACTTGTAGGTAGTCTCGAAATATTCGTATTGCTGATTTCCCTTTCAGAAAGCCAACTGTATTCGCTACACTATACTTGGGCGGAATCATTAACAACATGTGAATGTGATCTCGCATTGCGTAGCCTTCAACCAACTCAACTCCTTGCTGTCTGCACAATTCCCTCAAAATACTACCAATATCTCGCCTTAGCCTTCCATAAATGCTTTTCTTTCGATACTTTGGCACAAATACCACATGATATTTGCAATAATGTTTAACGTGAGATTGACTTTGCCAGTCTCGCATAATGGCCTCCTTATAGAACTTGCCGGTTCAAAGGAGGTCATTTTCCTTCCTGCACGCCTTAATGGCAGAGCCTTTTCGGGTCTCACCGCCAGAGGCGGTGGTTTACCAAGTTTTAATTAGGCATAAAAAAAGCGCTTGCCAATCGACAAGCGCTTTTCAGGTACTACTAATCAGCGACTAGCTTATTTCACCAGCACAGCCGTAGACTGAGCAGGAACAGACACACTGATCGTCGAGTCTGTATCACTAACCAGCGCTTCTCCACCGGCCAGTGCCTGTTGGAAGGAAACTCCCGCTTCTCCGACATTCACTGTTAGGTTTTGCGCACTACTGCTTAAGTTGATAAGCACTGCCACCGTATCGTTAGCATCCTTCCTAGTAAAGATAAGATGGGAATTACCGCTGTTTGATTGCAGGTCGAAATCCCCTGTACCTAATACCGGGTTTTCCAAGCGCACTTGATACAGCTTACGATAATGTTCCAGCAACGATGCGTTATCCCCTTGCTGTAATTCAACATTAAAGGTTTCGCTGTTTGATGCCAGGTTTCTAAATGGCGTACCTGTAGTGAAACCTGCAGTATCTCCATCAGAAGTCCAGCTCATAGGCACACGCAACGCGTGATCACCATCAAGCCCTTGGCCATTTGAAATACCAACTTCTTCGCCGTAATAGGTAAATGGCGTAGTTGAAGCCAAGATATAAATCGATGCAGCTACTTTATTGTCTCCAACATCGCCATTTAACTGGTTGTAGGCGCGATTTCCAGCGAAAGAATCGTGGTTCGATAATATCATCGGCATGGTGTCACGGTGGCTGTTATTTAGCTGACTGACCAAGCCACTATCCAAACGTCCTTCTCTTGCAGAACCAAGGATCGCACCTTGAGTACCAAACGCAAATGCGCGGCCACAAGAGTCTGGCTCGGCATATTCGTGCGGTGTGTCAGGCGACTCACAAACAATGTAACGATTCGTATAACTACCAACCAAGTCATTAATTTGTTTTAACAAAGCATGGTTTTCAGGTTGATCGACCCATGCGCTTCCACCATTTTCATACAGTACACCAACGGCATCAAAGCGGAAGCCATCAACCCCCTTGTTTAACCAGAATCGCAGGTTATTCATATGGAAGTCGACCACTTCTTGATTACGGAAGTCAAAGTCTGGCATTCCACCACCAAACACGCCGTAATAGTAGCCTAAATCGGTTGGGTGCCAGCTTGGACCACCGAAGCCATTCCAACCCAGATCTTCCGTATTAAAGATATACCAGTCGTTCTTGTCGTTATCAGCCGAGAATGACGCATCCTGAAATAGCACGTTTGAGTTTGAGCTATGATTGATAACGTAATCAATAATGATACCAATATCTCGATTATGCGCTTCTTCTAACAAGCGTTCGAAATCGGCCATCGTACCATAGTCATCTTCAATATCGCGGTAGTCTGTCGTGGCATAGCCGTGATCGTTGTCCGAGCTTTCTGTAACAGGCATTAACCACAGGCCATTGACACCAAGCGATTGAATATAGTCAAGACGGTCGATCAAACCCTGGATATCACCAACGCCATCGCCATCTGAGTCCTGATAGCCTCGTACATAAATTTCCATGAAGTTTGCTGTTTGATTCCAGTTTGCAGGCAAGCCATTGTCCTTGTCCGCAACGCTCACTGGGCTCATATCTAAAGTGGAAGACAGGTTACCTAATAATGAAAGAGCTTGCTCAGCATCTGCTTGATTATCAAAAATACTAACCGTATCTTGCACAACCCACACGTCGGTTCCAAATGTATTTGGGCGAATAATCAAGTCCGCATTTGGGCTCTTATTTTCACCTGCATGGATAATAAAGTTGAAGTCGACATTGTCGCGAACGATGGGGATTTCAGCTGTCGCCCAACCATTTTCAATAGCATCAAATTCACGCGGTGAATTCCATGTGGTATTTACACTAGCAGGAATAGCGTCCCCCCATAGATGAAGACCCCATTCATTGTAGTTTTCAGACTCCCGCTTGTAATGAATGGTTACATGACCAATGGTTGGCTCATCGACGATAACGGCCTTAGGGTTTGGGAATACCTGAATTTCGCCCATGTCTCCGCCAAGGTAGCTGAAGGCGAAGGTAAATGGCCCGGCTTCGTCCGGTGTGATAACCATGCGTGGTGTGTCGCCAGCGTTACAAGCCATTGGTAAGACTTGTTCGCCCAAGGCCAGTGCTTCGTCACCACCACTGGCCGAACCGCAATTAGTACCTTCAGACCAGTCCTGATCCGCCACTTTGAAAAAGTACTCGCCGATATCCAGCTCAGTTACTGCGGTGTAGACACTAGCGCTATCATCATATTCCAAGGGCAAGGTGCCCCAACTATTGAATGAACCACGAACAAAAATTTCAAGCGGTGCTTGTTCGCCGGCACTAACATTGATATCAAAAACAGGTTCGGGCTCAGTCGGTGTCTCTGGTTCTGTCGGTGTTTCTGGTTCAGTCGGTGTCTCTGGCTCAGTCGGTGTTTCTGGTTCGGTGGGCGACTCCGGCTCTGTTGGATTTTCGCCGCCATTTTCTTGCCCCGATGGAGTATCCAGATTGGTATCGTCGCCATCAAAATTATCACCACCGCACCCAGCGATGGTCATGGAAAGTAAGGTTGCTGCTAACATAATCCTTAAAGAGGATGCAGTCTGTGTCATATTTATCTCCAGCTAGTTCTACTGCTTTTACTACACTATCTACGCTAGTATCAAAAACCATTGTAAAGAATAAGTCACGAATAACCTAGCGTTTCACCGGCCATTTCGGACTTTTTCATCATGATCCCCCCCTATATCACCTCGCGGCTCATCAACCATAGGGCTTACGGTTACCACATAAGGTCATCGGGGATTTGGAAATCTGCGTAGTAGTCATCTTCTTCGTCTTCTTCAATACCATTAAGTTCAACCAATCTACTACTATCTCTTAGAGCGATTTTCTCGGAAACCTGTGGTGGCACTACTTCAAACTGCCATACGCCTTCCTGTTCTCCTGCTAAAACAATGGTTAACTTCCCGCTAGCCAACCGCTTTTGAATAAGCGGCGTAACATAAATGCTTTGTGCTTTATCGCGGAACATAAATCGGTAGCTTATATCCCCATCTCCCCGATCCAATTGATTCATCTTAATCAGTTGCTGTATCTGGGATTGGATAGCTTTTTGCTCTAGCTTTTTTTGCTTTTCCTGATTTAACTGTCTGTCTCGCTCCGCCTGCTCTTCACGCCGCTTTTTAGCTTCGATAGCGGTTTCATTGACAATTTCCTGGTTAGATTTACGAGCCTTTTTGCTCTGCTTTCTTTTATCAGTGCGTACTTTTTTAGCTTTGTTATTATCAACCAAGCCAGCTTTGAGTAGTTGATCTTGAAGCGACATTGTATTAATTCCTTCGGGCTGTATATTTTATCGATAAATGGGTAGAATCGGCCACCAACATACGAGGTGCACCGGTGAAGCTTAATCCCAGTCAACAACAAGCCATGGAGTATATCAGTGGGCCTTTGCTAGTGCTAGCGGGAGCTGGTAGCGGCAAAACCCGGGTAATTACCAACAAAATAGCCTACCTTATCCAACAATGTGGCTATCACCCCAAGAATATCGCTGCGGTAACCTTCACCAATAAAGCAGCCAAAGAAATGAAAGAACGAGTTATCCAGACGATTGGCAGCAAACAATCATCTGGTCTAACTATCTCGACATTTCATACTTTAGGCTTAAATATGCTACGCCGCGAAGCCAAAAAGGTTGGTTTAAAGCGAAACTTTACGCTATTTGATGACCAAGACTCCTTCACACTACTGAAGTCATTGCTGGGCGAGGAACTCCCCAAAGATGAAATTCAACGCTTCCAAAGCGCTATTTCAAACCTTAAAAACGACATGCTGACTCCTGATCAGGCAGAGAACGCAGCCGAGTCACCGGGCGAGCAGGAAATCGCTTTGGTTTATCACCAATATCAACGACAGCTGGCTGCCTATAACGCCGTTGATTTTGACGATCTTATTTTGGGGCCAACCAAGCTGTTGAACGAAGATGCAACGGTCAGGGAATACTGGCAGAACCGCCTGCGATACCTGCTGGTCGATGAATACCAGGATACCAATACCGCCCAATATTTACTGGTTAAACTATTAGTCGGTGTACGGGCAACATTCACCGTTGTCGGCGATGATGATCAGTCGATCTATTCCTGGCGAGGCGCCAAACCACAAAACCTGGTATTACTGCAGCAAGATTTTCCTAAGCTTAACATTGTGAAACTGGAACAAAACTATCGCTCATCTGGCCGCATTCTCAAGGCCGCTAATCAGGTCATCGCCAATAACCCTCACGTTTTCGAAAAAAAGCTATGGAGTGAGCTCGGGTATGGCGACATCATACGTGTTGTCGAGACGAAGAATGACGATGATGAAGCATTTCGTGTTGCCAGTGAACTGTTGTCACATAAAATTCAACATAAGAATGATTATAGCGATTACGCGATACTCTACCGTGGCAACCACCAATCCAGAATTTTTGAAAAAGCCTTAATGGCCCACAAGATCCCTTATAAATTAACGGGAGGCACCTCATTTTTCGCGCGCGCTGAGATCAAAGATATATTGGCCTATTTACGTTTGATCGTGAATCCTGATGATGACAATGCTTTTTTGCGAATAGTTAACGTACCGAAGCGCGAGATTGGCCCTGCGACCCTTGAGAAGCTAGGTAATTACGCCAATCAACGTCATGTTAGCTTGTTGGAAGCCAGCTTGGAGCTTGGAATAGCCGAGCATATTGATGCCCGACACCTGGGATTATTGCAGCGCTTTAGTCGCTGGATAGTCGATTGCAGTGAAGAAGTTACACGAGGCGATCCAAGAGAGGTGCTAGTCCGGTTGCCAACAGTGATTGGTTACGAGCAATATTTGCAAGACATCTCCAGCAGCGTTAAAGCTGCCGAGTTTCGAATCAAGAACGTGATGGAGCTTCTTGGGTGGCTACAGGAAGGACTTAAAGGCACAGAAGACGACCTGAACCCTTCGTTAGAAGAAGTCCTGAGCAAAATGTTGCTACGCGATATGCTTGAACGGCAAAAAGAAGAAAGCCAAACCAACGAAGTACAGCTTATGACACTCCACGCATCTAAAGGCTTGGAGTTCCCGCATGTCTTTTTAGTTGGCATGGAAGAAGAGTTACTCCCCCACCGTTCCAGCATTGAATCGGGTGATATTGAAGAAGAGCGCCGCTTGGCATATGTAGGCATCACCCGCGCACAGAAAACACTAACGTTCACACTTGCCAAAAAACGCAGACGCTATGGTGAAATGATTAAATGTGACCCAAGCCGCTTTCTTGCAGAAATACCTCAAGATGATTTGGAATGGAGCTACCTTAATAAACCGTTAGATGAGAAGACCCGTCAAAAGAAAGGCCGCGCTCACCTTGCGGCAATGCGCGGCCTTCTATCAGACTAAACAACAAGTTCAGACTAAACAACAAGCCGAGTAAATTACGCGCGCTGCCACTTAGCCCCGTCGGGAGTATCTAATATTTTGATACCCTCGGCGGTAAGTTGATCGCGAATTTCATCTGAACGAGCAAAATCTTTGTTTTTACGCGCCTCTGCTCGCTCAACGAGTAGCGCGTCAATTTGATCGTCGCTAAGGTTTGCTTCACTGCTGCCCTGCTTAAACCAGCCTTCAGCATCGCAGGTTAGTAAACCCAGCAGATTAGCTCCTTTGATTAACATCGACGCATAGCGCCGCTTATCATTGAGAGAATCATGGGTATTGATT
>DFOV01000418.1:2721-5848 GCA_002376965.1 Gammaproteobacteria bacterium UBA3532 | reverse complement strand
CCAGCTTCGGTCAACGTTTCAAAACCAGCTTTAACCAGTTCTACCGCGCCACCACACAATACTGCTTGCTCACCAAACAAATCGGTTTCAGTTTCGTCTTTAAACGTAGTTTCGATAATACCAGTACGTCCACCACCAACAGCCGAAGCATAAGAAAGAGCAACCTGCTTAGCAGAACCCGTCGCATCTTGATAGATAGCGACCAGATCAGGAATACCACCACCTTTTACGAATTCAGAACGAACCGTATGGCCAGGAGCTTTGGGAGCGATCATGATAACATCAAGATCTTTGCGTGGAACTACCTGGTTATAGTGGATAGCAAAACCGTGGGCAAAAGCCAGTGTAGCGCCTTGCTTTAGGTTTGGTTCGATTTGGTTAAGGTAAAGCTCTTTTTGGTTTTCATCCGGAGCAAGTACCATAACAACGTCAGCACCTGTAACCGCCTCATCGATAGAAGCAACGGTAAGGCCTGCGCCTTCCGCTTTAGCAACAGAGCTGGAACCAGAACGCAAGCCAACGACAACATCGACGCCAGAGTCTTTCAAGTTGTTTGCGTGAGCGTGACCTTGTGAGCCATAGCCGATAATGGCAACTTTTTTTCCTTGGATGATCGATAAATCACAATCTTTATCGTAATAAACTTGCATTCTAAACCTCTACTATCTATCTAAGTCTTCAAATCTAAAATGTGTGTATTGGCAACCACGTTACCAACGACCCCAACCTTGATATAAAATGGCGCAGAGTATATAGCTCTGCGCGATCTATAAAAACGAAGGTATTAAAACGTATCACGCTACAAACTAACGTATCGCTCTACAAGCTAAGCGTTTTCTCTCCGCGGCTAATTCCGACAGCCCCGGTTCTAACCACTTCTAAAATCCAGGAAGGCTCTAGCGCTTCGATAAAGGCGTCGAGCTTATCACTTGTGCCTGTTAATTGCACGGTATAAATAGCGTTGGTCACATCGATGATCTGGCCACGAAATATCTCGGCCATTCGGTAAACTTCATCACGTTTATCGCTGTCTGTAGTACGCAATTTAATCATCATAATCTCGCGCTCAATATGCGAGCCATCAGTCAGATCATTCAGCTTCACCACCTCGATCAGTCGATTCAAATGCTTAGTGATCTGTTCCAGCACCTGATCATCACCGCGGGTGATAATCGTCATGCGCGACAATGACAAGTCGTCGGTCGGTGCAACCGCTAAAGAGTCAATGTTATACCCACGCTGAGAGAACAAACCAACAACGCGAGACAGTGCTCCTGGCTCATTTTCAATGAGTACCGATATAATTCGTCGCATATTATGTTTTCTCCGTCTTGTTAAGCCACATATCTTTTAATGACTGATTTGCAATAAGCATGGGGTAAACATGCTCAGACGGGTCGACATAAATATCCATAAATACAAGACGATCTTTAAGCGACATCGCTTCTTCCATGGCGGCTTTCAAGTCCTTTGGATCGGTGACTTTCATGCCAACATGTCCATATGACTCAACCAGTTTTACAAAATCGGGAAGCGAGTCTTCATAGGTGGAAGATGAGTAGCGCCCTTGATATTGCATATCCTGCCATTGGCGGACCATGCCCAATGCTTGATTATTCACGTTAATGATTTTAACCGGAATACCGTATTGGGTGCAGGTGGAAAGCTCTTGGATATTCATCTGAATACTACCTTCGCCAGTCACACAACAAACCAAGGCATCGGGATGCGCCAGCTGAACGCCCATGGCGGCAGGCAAACCAAAGCCCATGGTGCCTAAGCCCCCAGAATTAACCCACTGGCGTGGACGTTTGAACTTGTAATACTGGGCGGTGAACATCTGGTGCTGACCAACATCTGTGGTGACGTATGCATCGCCTTTGGTGACATCATATAAGGTCTTGATCACTGTTTGCGGCTTAAGCATGTCGCTGTCATCAGTGCGATAACGTAGGCCATGCACTTGACGCCACTTATCAATCTTCTGCCACCAATTGGCAATGTCGTCTTCTCTTGGCTTTTCATTGCTGGCTTTGAGTATCTCCAGCATATCGTGAAGAACGCTTGCACACTCACCAACAATAGGCACATCAACACGCACCGTTTTGGCAATGGATGCCGGATCTACATCAATGTGCGCAATTTTGGCATGAGGGCAAAACTTCTTGGTGTTGTTAGTAACACGATCATCAAAGCGCGCACCAACAGCCAAGATAAAGTCGCTTTCATGCATCGCCATATTCGCTTCGTAGGTGCCATGCATACCAAGCATGCCCAAAAACTGACGATCATCACCAGGATATGCACCAAGCCCCATCAATGTATTGGTGACAGGAATATTCAAGCGCTGAGCGATTTCGGTTAGAAGGCCAGAGGCTTCGCCTTGCACCACTCCACCACCACTGTAAATGACCGGCTTTTCGGCCTGAAGCAGCATTTCGAGTGCTTTCTTGATCTGCTTTTTATGGCCCTTTACCGTTGGCTGGTAAGAGCGAATGCTAACCGAGTCAGGATAGACGTAGTCATACAGCTCACCTGGAGCCGTCATATCTTTTGGGATATCAACTACTACAGGACCTGGTCGACCTGTGGTTGCGACATAAAAAGCCTTTTTGAGGATCAAAGGGATATCAGCCGGATCTTTTACCAAAAAGCTATGTTTGACGATCGGTCGAGATATACCGACCATATCCGTTTCCTGGAACGCATCCTCACCAATTAAGTGAGACATTACCTGACCGGAAATAACGACCATCGGAATCGAGTCCATATAGGCTGTCGCTATTCCCGTGATAGCATTGGTTGCACCAGGGCCAGACGTGACAATCACTACACCAGGTTTACCCGTAGAGCGTGCATAACCATCGGCAGCATGGGTAGCCGCTTGCTCATGGCGCACCAAAATATGCTGTACTGCACTTTGTTTGAAAAGTGCGTCGTATATATGTAAAACGGCCCCACCTGGGTACCCAAATACTACATCGACACCTTCGTCAGCCAAGAATTTAGCCAACATGTCTCCGCCACTTAATTTCATTCGTCTCCCCTAGTATCGGGTTACAGTCAAAATCAACCCGCAATTATGGCCGATGGGCCACCATTGAGCAAGGGATATGCAATGGAAATC
>DFOV01000418.1:0-2407 GCA_002376965.1 Gammaproteobacteria bacterium UBA3532 | reverse complement strand
AATGGAAATCCAAGGAAAACCTGGCACAGCTCAAGTTTCTGAATCCTAAGTCATTCACTATTAGCTGACGACGTTAAGATCCTTTATACTTCAAACTCGTTTCAGGTGCAGTGATGGTGGCTCATGGCAGACAGTGGCAATTTCGGAAAAATCATTATTGAGGGTGTGACCACCGAAGGAAAAACCTTTCGTCCAAGCGATTGGGCCGAGCGTTTAAGTGGCAGCCTCAGCACCTTTCGTAATCGGCGTATTTATTATTCACCAAAACTTCGCCCTGCCATACGAGATGGCGTAAAATGTGTTATTGTTGATGAATACCTAGGTATCGAGCATCCGGCGCTGTTTGAAGACATACTCGCCTTTGCTCGAACCAATAAACTAAAAATGTATAAAAAAACGTCTAGCTAATTGAGGTATTCCATGCGTATTTTACTCTCTTCTTGCGTATTATGTTTGGCAATCAGCTTTTCTGCTCAGGCCGGAACGGCTTACAAATGGGTTGATGAAAACGGCTACACCCAGATCAGCCAGTTTCCACCAGAAGGGGTCGACCCAGATAAAGTAACCCGAGTGAATGTAAAAGGTCCTCGCGTTCAACAGCAACAGGAAGAGGCAAAAGAGGAAACACCACCTACTCCAGATGAGGCCTTTGCCAAAGATGTCGAAGAACGCTGTAATAAAGCTAAAGAGAATTTGGCCGTTCTTGAAAAGAGTAAAGTGGTACGGCTCCAGGATCCTGATGGAAAAATTAAAGAATTATCTGAAGCGGAAACGAAACAGCAGCGGGATTTAGCCAAAAAAGAAGTCGACTTATATTGTAAATAAACGCTACCGCGAATGAACATTGCCTTTAAGCTATGTAGCCGTTGTCGGCGTCGAGCCTTCTACTATCAGAAAACGCAGTAAATATATCCCTATATGCTCGGGCGCGAGTCCATCCGCGCTATGTTTCTGATTAAATGTTTCTGATTAGTAAAAGGGTCGACGCCGACAACGGCAGCCAAGCCAACATATAACTAGATTACTCAGCAACTATCCCCAACTCACCATCCTGAACAGATACACGAATAATCGCCCCTGGCTGGATGCTTCCAGATAAAATCGCCTCAGCTAAACGGTTTTCCAACTCTGACTGAATCGCTCGTTTGAGGGGGCGCGCGCCAAACACTGGATCAAAACCCGTCTTAGCCAACATCGATAGTGCCTCATCATCAAGTACCAGCTCATAATCATTGTCTTTAAGGCGCTTGGCGACTAAATCAACTTGAATAGCAGCAATGCGCTTAATGTGCTCTTCACCCAACGCGTGGAAAACAACACAATCATCGACTCGATTAATAAACTCCGGCCTGAAATAGTCACCGATAATGCCCATCACTTGTTGTTTTAGTTGCAAGTAATCACCACCGGCCCATTCTTGAATCCGATCAGAGCCAAGGTTAGATGTCATCACAATAACGGTATTGCGAAAATCCACCGTGCGACCATGCCCATCCGTCAAACGACCATCGTCCAAGACTTGCAGCAGAATATTAAACACATCAGGGTGCGCCTTCTCTACCTCATCAAGCAAAATCACCGAATAGGGTTTGCGCCGAACAGCTTCGGTCAAGTAGCCACCTTGCTCATAGCCAACATAACCAGGGGGGGCACCAATAAGCCGAGCGACAGAGTGTTTCTCCATAAACTCGGACATATCAATACGCACCAAAGCACTTTCCGTATCAAATAAAAACGATGCCAGTGTTTTACACAACTCGGTTTTACCAACACCGGTCGGCCCCAAAAACAGAAAAGAACCAATTGGGCGGTTGGGATCAGATAGGCCAGCACGAGATCGACGCAGTGCATTGGCCACCGACGAAACCGCTTCACTCTGCCCTACAACACGCTCGTGCAGCACATTTTCCATACGAAGCAGTTTTTGCTTTTCTCCTTCCAACATTTTGGAAACAGGAATTCCCGTCCAACGCGATACCACATCAGCTATTTCATTGGCACTCACATTGTTGCGCAACAAACGCTTCTCTTGCATTTCAACCTGTGTTGCCAAATCCAATTGCTTTTCCAATTCAGGAATACGTCCATATTGCAATTCAGACATGCGAGCCAAATCACTAGCGCGCTTGGCCAACTCCATCTCATGACGAGCGCGCTCAAGCTCAGCCTTAATAAACTGTGTACCATTCAGAGCGGCTTTTTCAGCTTTCCAGATTTCGTCGAGCTCTGCGTATTCTGTTTCCAGAGCATCAATATGCTCTTGCAGATCGGTGAGGCGCTTACGCGACGCTTCGTCTTGCTCATTGGTCAGCGCCTCACGCTCTATTTTGAGCTGGATAAGCTTGCGTTCTAGCCGATCCATATTGTCTGGCTTGGAATCGATTTGTAATCGAATGGCACTGGCAGC
>DFOV01000401.1 GCA_002376965.1 Gammaproteobacteria bacterium UBA3532 | reverse complement strand
CACGTTTTCCGATTTCAATACCAATACGCTAATTAGCAAGGAGTCGTCTCTTTACCAACAATTAATCAACTTAACGCATGGTCAGCTGGTAGAGTTCTCTGGTTATTTCATAAGCTCTCAGCAGGACTATATCCGAGAACTCAGCATAACCACCAAAGGTGCCATTATGGCACCGGAATTTCTATTCAAGTTTCAAACCGTTAACCCCATCAATAGTAAAGGTGATACAACATGGCAATGATTAACTGTCCAGAGTGTTCTTCCGAAGTAAGTGATTCAGCAATGAAATGTCCAAGCTGTGGTGTGCAGCTAAGAAAACCCAAACGAGGTTTTTTTGGTAAGCTGGTGAAATACAGCTTTATCGTCTTTAACGTGTTGATGGTTCTTTGGCTGGTAGGAGGCATGGGAGCTGCTACAGAGGGCATGGATGCGATGTCTGAGGCCGAAAAGGCCGGGACAGCGGTGGGAGCCGGGCTGGGTATGGCAGTGGTACTGAGTATTTGGGTTTTTGGCGATATTATCCTAGGCTTATTTGTACTTTTTACGCGCCCTAAAGCATAGGCACCTCACGTGCCTGCCGGTTATACAGCGACTAGATACACTCGTTGTAACTAGATACTTTTGTTGTACCCGGCGGGCAGCGTCATCGAACGTATAGAAAACCACTGAAAAAGGTAAAAATATGCCCATTATTTCAGAAAAAGAATTGCAGAACCTTTCGAAGAGTGACGCATTATTGTCACTTTTGCTCGACCTGTCTAATAATAAGTGCTCGGAAACGCCAAAGAAAGGATGGTCCGCAAAGAATATCACGGAGAAGTTAATGGAATCTGCTTCGCGGGAGCATGAGGATTTCTGTGAAGGAAGACAACAAGATGCAATACGTAAAGATGTTGAGCGCCGACTAAAAAAGCTGGTAGAGAGGGAGTTGGTTGTCAGTTGGGCTAACGGACGCTCGACGCTTTATGCTCTGAATAAAGACGCGTCGATCTTTGATTTATTCCTACTGGCTAAAGAGAAAATACTCGCTAGCGTGCTGCCACGATCGTTTGTCTTTGCGCTCGACAATCTCGCCCACGATGCAGAAGATACTGAGTGTCGAAGCCACCAGAGAGCGATGAATGATACTCTTTTTAAGAATATGCAATATCAACAATGGGTGAGAAAAATACGTCGATTGAACTCGAATATTATGGGGCAGAGGCAATACGCGCTGGATGATGAGCGCGGAAAAGACGTATTTATTGCTATTTGTAACGCTCTATTTTGGGAAAAAAAGTTAAAGATAAAATACTGCTCAAAGAGCTCGGACTACGCTTCAGAAAAGTATAAGTATGTCAGCCCTCTAGGACTTGTGTTTTTTCAATCGGAAAGCTACTTGATTTGTAAGTTTGGCGGCAGTCACTTTAATGATGTTCGCAAGCTGGCAGTGTCACGGTTTTGGGAGGTCGAGGTAAGCGAATACCCGATAAGTGAAAAATGCCATGACTTTGACTTGGATACCTACATTGAGGGTGGATATTTTCAGTTCTCTGATCAGGTTTACCCATTAGCTGGCGGTAACAATTTGCGTGCGGTTAAACGAGAGCGAGTGATCCTGAAGTGCCACTCGGACAGTACATTTGATCGCATTTTGGAAATGTTCGATGCCCCGCACCTCGGTGATGAAGAAAATAGCATTCAAGTAGAAACCGTGATTTCTTATGAGCTGGTCAAATGGCTGTTAAGCCAGCACGGGCTTGTCGAGGTTCTTGCCCCTATTCAATTACGCAAAGAGATCAAGAACTACCTAACCAATGCCTTAGCTAGATACCAATAAGTACAAAGCGCATTCTTCCCTTAGGGAACGTCCATTACGGACAATGAATGTCAAAATGTAAGTTATGATAATACTTACATTAGACGTTTAAGCGATAGGCCTGCGCTGTGACCAAGAGGTGTACATGAAATATAACAAAATTCTGGCAAAAATCGAACCGGGAAGCGCAAGTCGTGATGACTTAGCGAAGCTACGAAGTAGGGCACTGGAAAAGTATGCAGCAGGGGATATTGAAGCAAAAGAAGTACTGGATGCGATCGATGTCGCCACTCCGTCCGATAATTATATTGTGTTTATGGGCTTCTGCCCGGGTGCAGATTTCGACAACCGACAGGACATTGAGTGGCGGGAGAAAGGAATTTGTCGCTTTGACTACATTGATAGCACCCATCAACTTAAACGTTTTAACAGTATCTACCCAGGCGACCTCATTGTACTGAAAAAACGACACACGTTTGGTAAATCAATGAAACTATATGGTCATGGCAGGGTTGAGAAGATCCAATACGATGAGGCGAATGTTAGATTCCTGAAGGTGAATTGGTCAGGTCAAACAGACGTCATCGAAGTACCTTTGATGGGAGCCAACTCAACCGTTGACATTAAGTTGATGACGCTCGTCAATAAAGAAATGCCTGAAAGCTTTTTTCAATGGCTGGCGAGTTGATTCTGTTGTCACTCAATGAGCGGGGGCTAGCGTGCCATTGATTTCAGTATCTCAATATAGGTCACGATTATGGTAAATAGAACTCCCCCCATAAGGCTTGACCAATTTTACATATTATCGCGCTTAGCGGAGCTCGTGTTTCCGCCCTATTTTAACGAGCATCTCTTCGGTTGTGCCGAAGACAGTATATCCAATATATTTATGAGCAGGAGCTAATACGATGAACCTCAGCAAGTTAGAAAAGCTGTTCTTTTCTGATGAATTCTCAGCAGTAGATGCATACTCTCTCAAGTTTGATCTGTTCAAAATGATGGGAGTTCGCAGCAAGGAACTCATTCATTCGAATATTCTGGCCTGTTTACTTGACCCGTCATATCCTCATGGCTTGAATCACCTATTTCTTAATAGCTTTATAAAAGCAGTTCCGGGGCTAAAGATGGTAGGAAAGCAACAAGATGCCGAGCCTTTGCCATTGTCCACGCTGATTGCTGCCACCAATCAAGACGCCAAGGTCTATCGAGAACAGGATAACATCGACTTAGTGATCGAGTTTGCCAGTAGTCGATTGGTACTGGCGATTGAAAACAAAATCTGGGCAGGTGAACAGAGTCGGCAAATAGAGCGCTATCAAGAAACGCTTGCCTCTCGCTATAACGGTTATAAAGCAGCGATGATTTTTCTCACACCAGACGGCCGAGCACCAGAAACAATCAACCCACACTCAAGCATCCCCGTCTATTGTATGTCCTATGGAAGGCTTGCATACCTGCTTAAGCCCCTAAAAGAGCAAGCAAACGATGCGGCCCTACACTTTATCGAGCAATTTATTAATCATATCGAGGTTTATATGGCAGGAAATGATGAACTAAAAGAACTGTGTTGGCAGTTGTTTGATAAGCATGAAGATGCCTATGAGCAACTAGTGAAATATCACGACTACTGTATAGGAAGAAGAATAAAGGATATTTTTGGCGAGCTTGAACAAAAGCTCAGAAAAAGCCCCGCAATGTCTCAATGGTCTAGCAAGCTAGAAACGACGTCCTCTTTTGAGGATGACAAAAAGTGGATAGTAAAGTGTGATCTGGATATTCGGCTAGACGATTGGCCAGAGGGCTTATGGGTTAAGGTATATAAACACTATTGGTTTGGTGTTTACCCCTACGTTGATGAAGAGAGCAAAGATAACGTAATACCGCACGTCCCCAGCCTCGACTGCCGGACATCCAATATTCCCAATCGTTCCAATCGTTATTATGTCTCGCATCGAGTGAACCTTGATAAGGAGCGGGCAATTCTCAAAGATGGGAACAAGCTTTCCAATACAAATATTAATGCTGCAGTAAATCGAGTGCTAGAACACATAGAGGAAATAGAAGCTGCTCGAATGGCTTCGTCAACGGATCAGGCATCCAACTGACGTATATATAATGGTCCGCAGCCCGGCAAAGATTGTCGGGTTGACACTGGCCCTCTGCGGTTCATATATAACTATGGACAACCAGTGTCCATGAGTTTGGTACAATTATAGTTCCCTAGAATGTGACTCGAGCTCGGCAAAAGTTGATTCAGGAAATGCTGATCGGTAGCTTCGACATGTACCGGTACAAAGTATACCCTTTATTTTATGAAGAGGCCAATATATACATGGTGAATCGCGGTTCAGAAGAAGACAGTATCAATATTGATTATAGCTTTATTACTCATCCAGGAAAGTATAGTGAAAACCAGGACTGTGTTTTAGCGTGTGGTAATTTGGTACAGAAATCACATGAGATCTACCATGGGACTCACCACTTGGGGGACCGAAGTGCCGTTTTTGCTGTTGCAGATGGAGTTACTCTCTCAGAAAGGCCAGCGGCAGCAAGCCGCAATATTCTTTCAGCGCTCAAAGAGATGGGGGATGACTGGGGGGCTAGTGACCAAGAGTTCACCTATGTACTGCACGAATTATGTCAAAAGCGCTTGGCAAAGCTAAAGCATAAGCTCGATAACGGTGCGACTACCTTTGCAGCACTAAAAGTTGGTGGCAGTGGGCTGTCGTTCGCCTATTGTGGAGACTCACCGATCCATAGTGTGAAGGATGGCTCTGTTTGCCGACTCAGTAACAACCACACTCTGGCCATGAACCTTTTAAGGACCGGAGAAATTGATCATGATGAGTATGAGCAAATAAAGGAAACCTTTTTAGGAGCATCATTAGATGGTGTTGTTGTATTTAATGGACTATCTGATGCTCCCTTGGTGGAACTGATGCACCAACCTCTGAGTAAAGGGACCCGTTATGTTATTTGTAGCGACGGTGTTGATGAACATTTGACGCAGGATGAAATATCAAACACCTTGGCACTCGATTGCTCACCTTCTCAATTAATCAGACAGTTGATGAGCATCTGCCTCGAACGAGGTGGTAACGATAATATCAGCATCATTGTTTTAGACATTTCGTGAATGTTCACTGGGGGGCGTGATGAATTTTATCAAAACCATAAATATAGAGAGGTATCAAAACATCGTTATCCTTACTGGCGCGGGTGTTTCTGCTGCCTCGGGGATAAGGAGCTACCGAGGAGATAAAGGGTTATGGACCGAGTTTGATCCCCAAGAGCACGCGGATAGGTCGGTATTGGAGAGGGATCCATGGAAGATATGGCAATTCTTTGGTCCTATGCGCAGCATCATGAAAGATGCGAAACCCAACCCTGCGCACATTACCTTGGCAGAGCTAGAATCTTCACTGGACAACGCGCAGTCTTGGACACTGATCACGCAGAATGTGGATGAACTGCACACTAGGGCAGGTAGCGAAAATGTTATAGCGCTTCACGGCTCACTATTGCAAACACGCTGTATCGATCCTGATTGTCATTTGGAGCCTTTCAACGATTATATAGTGTATACACAAATGCCGCTGTGTCCTGTATGCGGCTCCCCTTTACGCCCTAATATTGTGCTTTTTAATGAGCCATTACCGCCAAAAGCGAGTTGGAAAGCCAAACGGGCTTTACGTGATTGTGACCTGTTTTTGTCTATAGGCACTTCTGGGGCAGTCGCTCCTGCATGTCATTTTGCGCGTTCAGCTGACTATGTTGGCGCGAGAACGGTTTCAATTAATACTGAGGCCATGTTTCCATCAAACCCTTATTTTCAAGAACAAATAATCGGCCCTGCCGAAGATATCATACAAAAAATACTTGTTGGCAGGAGCTGAAAGATGAACCCTGATAAACTTGAAAATCTATTCTTTTCTGATGAGTTCTCGGCGGTGGATGCCCATGAACAATTGGTAAAAAAGCCCAGCGCTATCTCGTTGCTCATTTTGTACGGTTCCAAGCTAATCTTGGTCGCTTTCCAAACCATTATCGCCAAAGTCAATACTGGCGGCATTAAAAATATTGTCAGCAAAAACTGTAGGATGAACCAATTATGACGTTAGCAGAAGCATTAAATGTTAGGTCCGATTTAAACCGTCGTTTGATGGAGTTGCGTGAACGCATTATTAGCAATGCGAAATATCAGGAGGGCGACAGCCCTTCTGAAGACCCTAATGAGCTGTTGGAACAGTTCGAATCGGTAGCGGTTGAATACATGAACATGGTTACTCGTATCAATAAAACGAATAATGCCATCAAGCTAGGTGATGGCAAAGATATGGTAGATGCACTTGCAGAAAGAGATATGTTAAAGCTTAGCCATCGGACATATCGATCACTAGCATCGGAAGCTACGCCTGTTCAAGATAGGTATAGTAAAAAAGAGATAAAATTTGTAAGTGCCGTAAAGGTCAGTGAAATACAGTCAATGGCTGACAATGTCGCAAAACAACTTAGGGAGCTGGATACCCTAATTCAGCAGGCGAACTGGAACAATGATTTGATATAAAGGCTATTCGGTAGTTGTTATTTGGTGCGAGTACAACCCGCCAACTGGGTAAGTTGGAAAGCCACTGGCCTGCTTCGAGTGCCTAGCCACTCAATTGTTTTACAACGTATGCTAGTGTACTTATACAAGTGTAGAAATTACTTATAATTGTTACTACCGTGTACTGACCATTTAATAACGAGGGTGGGTAAGGGGAATATTCCTTATATCAATGTAGCAGTGTCCCCGCCAATTAATGGGACAACATACGAGGCTTGCAAAAGCTGAAATAGTTCAACCAAAAATCTCACGGCTGCGTCGTTCAAATTAATTGTTTTATTCGCTATGCGGAAAGGTTGTTCAGTTCAGGAAAGATAATTGGCTGTATTTACTTTATTCAGTTTATTTGAAATACAGCCAATTACTTGCTACCCGCAGTAACAGTACTAACTATTGCAAGAGTTCTTTTTTCACTCTATTAAACATTGCAATGACAGTATCTGCATGCTGCTCAATAGTCTTATCTGAATCAAATTCGCTGTATGCAAGTGCTTCTTTTTGCCGTATACAACTCATGTCATAAAACTGGATAGGCAAATATTGATAGACTTGGAAGCAGCTTTTGTCAGCTTCGGCTTTGTCATAATAGGTATCAACCCTTTTCAGTATGTCCTCCTCAAGCCAGCTATGGCTACTACTGCCAATCTTAACGCCATTCACCCCGAAATAGACGAAGCCATCTGTCCAGCAGGCCACACAAAATGAATAGTCAGACGACGCAATGTTCCAGCCAAAGCCGTGTGAGTATTTTGGATTGGATAGTAGAGGATGGCTTTTACCCTTAGGCTCACTAGAACAGGTAATATGAGATGTCGATGCCAGTTTCTTCTGAATTTGACTCTTCAAAAGCCTGAAATAGTCCTTCTTGAAGGTTTGAACCGCATCAGATATCGCAGCACTCAGCGCGATTGCTGTATCAAAATTTGATTGAACGTCGGCACATAGCCATTCGCTCATTGCCTTAGTTGATGGAGTCATTTTTACTGTTCCAGTAATTATCTGTATTACTTCAATATATTGTTTAATAGCCATGCTAACGTTGCTACGCATTTGCAGCTGCCGGTGATCAACGACGTCAAACAACCCCTCTAGCCACGGAAGAATGTCATTTTTATAAGATATGCAAGAAAAATAATCATCTTTATCTTCTACATACGAGTCTTGGCTCGGCTTATCTCCATGTGGAGTAAGATAGAGCACGTATATTCGCTCCTTGTTATGCTCCCCTGCTAGGTTACGGGTATCCTTATAATAGTCCGCTAGTTGTTTAGGTTGATCCGGAGCTTCAATTTTATTTTCGATGACAAAATAGTGTTTTCTTTGCTCGTTATCTTTTGCAACGATCCGTATATCAATGGATCGCTCGCTATTCTCTGAACAAGAAGTTCGCACTTCTCTACCTATCTCCAGAACCTCTAACTTACGGTTCTTCAAACCAGTAATCGCGTTTGAGGACAGCCTTTCGATGAAGCTATCAAACAAGACGCCTCCCAATCCATGAGATTCACTAGGGTCTAGTAAAAAGGCCAACATTGCGGAGTGGAGTTTTACCTCTTCATGGGGTTTGCGCAAGAGCGTAATTAAGTTGAAATCATCTCCAGGTTGGTTCGCATGGGCTGTAATGAGAGCTTTTTGGACGGCTAGTAACTGTT
>DFOV01000399.1 GCA_002376965.1 Gammaproteobacteria bacterium UBA3532 | reverse complement strand
TTGCGCGTATCGATCAACACCACATCAGGATCAGAGATAATGGCATTCCAATCCTTGGGTTTTACATAGGTGCCAACCGTTTTGTTGGGATCAATACCTGGCACTCCCAGTGTCACAATCTCTTTTTTTAACCGCACACGCATACGATAGAACGGCTTTTCCTTATGGAACGACTCTTTGTGAGTCAGTTCTGCCAGTCCGGGCAGAGATTTAAGGTAACTGAGGATCTGATCAATCCCGCTACGCGAGCCACAAATAGTACCGTTGATGCCTTCGGCTGCCAGCAATAAGGTGCCATGAATATCGTATTTCTCACACGCCTGTCGAACAGGCTCCTGGTAGTCTTGATAATCTGGCCAGGCAACAAACTTGTATAATGCGGCGACAACAACGCTCATAAGGGCTCTCGTATCTGATTGCTGAGGTAAATTATTTGGCGGACTTCTTAGCGGCTTCGGCTTCTTTGCGCTTTTGATCCATGATGGCTTTTTGGCGCTTCCATTCAGCGATGCGCTGCTGATATTTCTCTTTGCTTTCAAAGGTAAAATCGAAACTAACAGGAACGGCGGTACTGATTGATTCGAGCCCTGCCAACTCGCGCAATTTATTAATGCCGTCAGTCAATCCAAAGTCTGCGGCATTGACGATAATAGGCTCTAAGCCCTGTATGATAAAGCGGTCTTCTATGATTCGGAAAAAGACAAAGCGTGATTTGTACTCTTTTTGATGGCCATGCAAATCAATAGTGACCTTGATATGATCGAGCTTCACCGGCTTACCGATTTCAACTTTTTCGATTTCGGAGGGCATCACCTTGGCTGTGATTTTAGCTAGCTTAAACTTGTCTGTTTCCCACAGATGTTCCGCCATACGCTGGTCGCGTATTTCAACCTGGGTACTGGTTTTATCCAGGGGTACATATAGGGTCATATCACCACTTGGCGTGATTTCACCATAGATCCCGCGAAAGTATCCAATTTCAGCCACACTGCTGTTCTTGGTCATAACAAAGGACAACGCCGAGCGATGGGTATGCAAAATCCAGTGGCGAGCATCTGGCGCGCTTTGCTCCGCAGATGGCTTGGTAGCCTTTGCCTGAGGAACGGCGCTTGCACCGGGAGCGGCCCCAACGGAAAACGTCATGCCAGCCATGGTTATTGCTATCACTGTTGCTCGAAAAGCGGATGTTATGCTCATTTTTGCCCTCTCAAACCTTATGTCTTATTTAGCCTAGACGTCGCAACGCCTCTGCGCTGGATACTATCCCAGGCGGGAACGGGAATCAAATTCCTATGCCTCTCATCTATTCGGATGAAATTTAATCAATTTATTGACACTTCACCATTATCACCACTATCATCTACTTAATTGGCATATAAATGCCAAATTAATTACAATCGCAAATCTGGCTCTGGACATAATAATGAAAACACTGACCTTGCTTACACTATCTGCTGCTCTGCCGATGTTGGCACTCGCGGCCACCGATCAAAACGGCGACAACCATGCTGATTTACTGTGGCATGATCCATCGACCAATGACTACCACTACATGCTCATGCATGGCGACACCCAACAAACCGTTCCGTTTAAATCTATTCCTGAGAAGTGGCACGCCTATCGTGGCGATTTTAATGGTGACGGTATAGCTGATCTATGGTGGAGAAACCGTTCCAATGGCACCAATTGGGCCTACTTAATGGACGGACTTAACATTAGCGAAAGCCGAAAAATCAATCAAATCAGTGATACGCAGTGGCAGATTGCTACCATTGGTGACTTCAACGGTGACAACCGCGACGATGTCGTGTGGCGCCACAACACCACCGGATTAATTTGGTGGTATGGAATGAACGGCCATCAAATAGCCCATAGCAACGCAGTTGCAACGGTAGCATCAACAGACTGGCAGTTGATCGGCAGCGGTGATATGAATGGCGATGGCACCGACGACTTGGTGTGGCGCAACGTAACAACAGGCGAAAATTATTTCTATCTGATGGAACAGGGAAAAGTTCAAAATGGCCAGCCGTTTAACAGGGTGCCGCTTAACTGGCGTATAGCCGCTATTGCCGATATGAACGGTGATGGAAGCGATGACCTACTTTGGCGCTCAGACAGTGGTGTTAACTGGATCTATCTCATTAATGATGGTGCTATCAGTGACAGCTACCAACTCAACACGGTAGGCGACAACCAATGGCATATCCTAGGTGCTGACGACTTCGATGGTAATGGCAGCGCCGATGTATTATGGCGACATCAGCAAGATGGGCGCTTAGCCACTTATCTTGTGGCTGATGGGGCCATATCCCGGATAGCCCTGCTGAATAACCCACCTAGCCTCGATTGGCAAGTAGTCAGCCACCAACCGAATAACCCCGTCTCGCAACCACCCGCTCATACTCCAGTTAACATTCCTGGCTTGCTTCAGGCTGAAGACTATCACTATTTCACAGACACCACCCCAGGTAACATTGGCGGAGCCTATCGGAACGACGACGTCGATATTGAACCAACAAGCGATGCAAACGGGGGCTTTAATGTTGGCTGGGTCGACAACGGCGAGCAGCTGGGATTTGAAATAAGCGTTGACGAAGCTGGCAGCTTCGATATCACAGCACGGGTTGCGACCATTATGAGCCAACGCCAGTTCCATCTACAACTAAATGGCCAGTCTATCGGCCAGCCTTTTGTTTTTTCAGACACTGGCGGCTGGCAGCAGTGGGTCGATATAACCCAAACCATCGATCTCCCCGCCGGAAGGCATCGCCTCGATATTGTGTTTGACAGTATCGAGCTGAACCTTAATTACCTGAACATTGAACCCCACCAACCGACAACCAACGATTGGACGCTGGTTTGGCAAGATGAATTCAACGGCTCGACCATTGATAGCAGCCAATGGTCATTTGAAGTCAACGGCCAAGGCGGTGGTAATAACGAGCTGCAATACTACACCGACCGCCCCGACAATGCCTTTATCGAAGATGGCAAACTGGTGATTCAAGCCTTGGAAGAAAGCTACACGGGCCCAGATGGCACGCGTCAATACACATCGGCCCGCTTACGCACCTTGAATAAAGGCGACTGGAAATACGGCCGTTTCGAAGTGCGCGCTCGTATGCCGGAGGGACAAGGGTTATGGCCTGCAATCTGGATGCTACCGACAGACTGGGTCTATGGCGGCTGGGCTGCCAGCGGCGAGATCGATATTTTTGAAGGGGTGAACCTTAATGCCAGCGGTGGCAATACGGTACATGGAACCCTGCACTACGGTGGCTCTTGGCCCAATAATACCCATAGCGGTCAAGCATTCACGCCGTCTAGCAGCGTGGTTGATACCTTTCACACCTACGCCATAGAGTGGGAAGAAGGCGAGATTCGCTGGTATGTCGATGGCATTCACTACCAAACCCAAACCGACTGGTTCAGTGAAGCAGCGCCCTATCCAGCGCCATTTAATCAGCAATTCCATATGATTCTCAACGTCGCTGTTGGCGGCAACTGGCCGGGTAGCCCAGATGCCAACACCACCTTCCCCCAGCGTATGGAAGTGGATTATGTGCGGGTCTACCAAAAATCAGGCTCTGAACCTGAACCACCACCTGTTACTCTGGAAGGCGCTTGCCAGACCAGTGTGCTCTACCCTCAACAAAATACCGATTTTGGCCAGATCCGCAGCTCATCCGATGGCCACATTACCCAGCAAGCCAATGGTGACCTTGTTGTCGAGCAGCGCATCCAGCAGCCGACACATCAATCAACCGTTTATATCAAAACCAATGGTGTACTTAGCCAACATCTGGCAACCGTTAGTGCTAATAACGATGGTAGCTACACCCATCGCTATGTCCGCCCAGCCAAGCATTTCAAACACGGCGATCACATCGAAGTTCGCTTTGTGGCACTCGGCGCTGAATCCGTCTTTACTCCTCCACTGCCCCCGAAACAGGAAGGCGTTCCTTTTATTGTTCCTTGGACAGCGCCTCTCACTTACGAAGGGCCTGCCAATAATCAGGATTACGCTTCCTATGTAGATAACAGCTTTGTTAGTCAGCTGCCCAATGGCGATATCGCTTTTTGTCACCAAACTGATATTCAATCCGACGTATCGCAAATCTTTTTCCGTATAAATGGCCAGCAATTCAGCGGCGAGCCACAAGTCTATGCCAATGCCGATGGCAGTTTTACCCATGTGTATATTCATTCCGGCCATGCATTTAACGATGGCGATCAGATTGATAGCCGCTTCTATATTGTTGATAACGGCGCGGGCGTTTTTATTCCCGGCCCACTTCATGAAGGTTGGAGCAATCCACTGACCTACCGCTCAGGTTTTAGCGAAGCCATCGTCGATGGCAATGCCGCGCCATCCAGTGATTTACCACCTTTAGAGCACCCGCAAGACAATGCACCTATCATGCCATTGTATGACATGCATACGCCCAAGGAACCCGTCACTGTATTCGATCGCGGTGATGCGATTGTCACTCGCTTTGCCGATCGCGCCCGAGACAGGCATGCCCGTGAAGACAATTTTCAAGCCTACGATCACTACCTGACTCACTACTGGGAGCATCGTACCGCTCGCTATGAGTTTGTTGATTATGTCGCCAAAGGTGGATCAACCATCGACATTAAATATGTCACTGAATGGACACTAAGCGCGACGGAGTTCAGAGCATTCTATTCGGGTGAAGGTGGCACTAATTCCTACCACAACAACGCCGGGCCAGGCGTCGTAATGGGGCCCAAAGGTCGCTATGATGACGATTTTAATTACATTGATGAGCATGGCGACCAACGCCTGTACAGCTTAACCATCGATCGATACTATCCGTTACGCCGCGATTCTGACATCCCTCGTCCCGAGGATATGCCGCTGGAAATTGGGCAGTTTATGGAATTCGAGAGCAGTCTGTTTTTGGACCAAGCACCGATAGGCCGTGACAACTACTACGCTACCACCTTTTTGTATGCCATCGGTCAAGGAGGGTTGGTGCCTTGGTATGCCAAAGACTTCGGCTTGTTTGATTTCGAGACGCCGTACGAATTTAAACCCGACGATCCAGACGGCGAACGTGAAAACTCTCACCCTATCGATCCAAAAGGCTGGCTAGGCGGTCGCACAACCTTACCCTATATGCATTCCGGCGAACCTGATAACCACTTTATGCAAATGGCCACCAATCTGTCCAGCCTCAATGGACAACCCTTTGTCCTGGGCCGACGCATTCATCATACGGCCTTCGATAGCGGGCAACACGATGAAAGCCCTGACAATGGTGTTTTCGAGGAATTGGCAGGAAAGCTCGGAACGCACTATGTTAACAAGTCCTGCTCCAGTTGCCAC
>DFOV01000260.1 GCA_002376965.1 Gammaproteobacteria bacterium UBA3532 | reverse complement strand
TTATCGTCCAACGGGGGTGGGATGATTGCTGGCTCTGGTTCTGGTTCTGGCTCTGGCTCAGGAGTTGGGGGTTGTGATACCTGAACGTCGTCATTTTCAAATCCAGTATCAGTGCATCCAATAAAACCGATGGAGGCAACCACGACCATGAGCGCTCGTAGCTGATTAATAAAAGAAGGCATGATTTCGACCTCTTATAGGGTTAGTGTTGTTTGTCTAGCATATGGAATTCGGTACCTTTGACCTGATCAGCCAAGTATAGCCTATCTTGGTAGGATTACCTGCTTTTGAACCAAAGCGCAAAGACCGAAAGCGCAGAGGAGGAGCCTAGACTATCGGGGGTTGATTCGCATCCTCCTTGGGGAGGATATTGCCTAAAGTGGACGCCGCTAGACCAGTGCGTTGCGCATTGAATTTATAGTTTGGCTGTAGCTTTGGCTGTTAAATATGGCGGAGCCTGCCACAAAGGTATCTGCGCCCGCCTTAGCTATTTGGGCAATATTGTCTGG
Source organism: Gammaproteobacteria bacterium UBA3532 (assembly GCA_002376965.1). Classification (GTDB taxonomy): domain Bacteria; phylum Pseudomonadota; class Gammaproteobacteria; order Enterobacterales; family UBA3532; genus UBA3532. The sequence continues at coordinate 7,625 of DFOV01000260.1, read as the reverse complement.
ATTGATACCACCGTCAACTTCAAGACGGATCGGCTTGCCTAGTTCATCAATTCGTTGTCTAACACGCAGAATCTTCTCCAGGCTATGAGGAATAAATTGTTGCCCTCCAAAGCCAGGGTTGACCGACATAACCAGTACCAAATCCAGCTCGGGCAATACATGGTCAAGATAGCTCAAAGGGGTCGCAGGATTAAGGGCCAGACCAGCCTTGCAGCCAGCGTCTTTAATGGCTTGAATGGTTCGGTGACAGTGCCTGGATGCTTCTGGGTGGAAGGTAATAATGCTTGCACCTGCTTCGGCAAAAGGCTCAATCATCGCATCGACAGGCTCAATCATCAGATGAACATCCAGCGGTGTGGTTATCCCATACTTTCGCAGGGCCGAGCAGAGCATGGGGCCAAAGGTCAGATTTGGCACATAGTGATTGTCCATGACATCAAAATGAATGACATCTGCTCCGGCGGCTAAAACAGCTTCAACATCTTCGCCTAGTTTGGCCAGGTTGGCCGATAAGATTGAGGGGGCGATCCAGGGAGTTAGGGATGACATAGGCTCTATTCGAAAATCATAACAATAGGGTGACGCTATCTTACCTTGAAAAGCTAGCTGGCGTCATGCTTAGTGATGTCTTAAATCCTGCTGTAGTTGTTGGAGCGTGTCTAGCGACAGACCGGTGATATTCGCTGTGAATTCAATAGACTGTCCTGCAGACAATAGAGCGCGAGCTGTATCTTCTTTTTCGGCTAATCGGCCTTTATCGATGCCAATGTTGATTCCTTCCTCTCGGCTACCTTCCATATCACTTTCGTAATCCATAATCGCCTTGTAACGATCAGCGTACAACCAACGCTCTTTTTCATCTTGGCTGATGTATTTAAGCGTATCTTCTGCTTTCTTTATCGCAGGATTCTTTTCGGCCAGTTTTTCTCGCACAGTATCGTCCTCCGTTTCTAAAAATGTTAGCCAATCAACCAAATGCTGGTTCAGATGCTGGCTTGATTGATATTTTGGTAGTTCAATAAAGTATAACCCCATCAGGCTGGTTAATACATGGCCTGTTTTTTTATCGGTTAGCATGAAGTGGTTTAGCGGTTCATTATCATCAAATTGGCGGTAGTTCAGAAAGTTGATTGCATATGTCGGTTGTAATTTCCTGTAGTTTTCTCCTTGCTTAAGTTGCTTTGCAAATAGTGAACTCCAGTAGAACAGGCTTCGAGGGATCATATCGCGGTGATTATGCATTTGCATTTCAATGTTAATCCTTTGTCCTAGGTTGGTAACCGCTTTGATATCGAGAACAGCAGCCTTGTCACCAATATGATCGGGATCGATGTGTGGATTGATAACCGTTACATCGGTGATTAGTGGGGTGTCGGTATTTTCAAATAAAGCATTAAGTAGATCAATTAAGCACAACTTATTGTCTTCGGCTGCAAAAATGCGTTTAAACAGCAGATCTAGCTTCGGTGATAAGGTGTCCATATTGATTCCCTTTAGTTGCTTGCTAAATTTGGGGTATCCGAGCAATATCCATAAATCTGGACACTGCCCGCGCTACCCTTTGCGATAATGACTAAGCACTTTCGCTATTGTTCGACCGCTGACTTCGTAGTCCACGAACTTTTGTCACTATCATGATACCCGCCAGTACCGCTAAACAAATGATAGAAGTTAGTGAGGCTAAGCTCGTTGGGCTGGCTAAATAGCTAAAGGCAACGGCTGTAGCAATGGCTCCTGTTGCCATGAGTCCCGCTGCCATTGTGGCGCTGACTCGGGCTGGACGTAAGAGTAATACCGATAATCCTAACCACAACAATAAGGTTCCGACTATTGTTAACAAGCTACCAAAGGTTACACCCTCTTCCGAGGTATAACTTATGCTGAATGTAGGCACTTCGCCGGACTCGCTGGCATAAAGCTGCTCAAGCTGGAAGTGGACACCTTGCGATGGTACGGCAATCGGAAATCCTGGTGCTTGGGGCAACGAGCGTGCCGCTTGCATTTTTTGTTGTGGATTTGTTGTTGTCAGACTTTGTGATTCATTCATACTCGAATCGAGCTTGCCATACTCATATTGGTAAGGCAGATAAATATCCCACAATGTCTTGCCTGCCAGCATATCCGGCATGGGCAAAGATGCGTTTATATTGCCGCGAAAGGCCATTTTTTTGCTGGGCACAGCGTATACTAGCTCAATTGGAAAGCCTTGGTGGCTATTGATAAGCTTAACCAATACTGTGTTGGCATCGTTACCGGCAATGGCGGGCTTTTCGGCGCGATGATTGACGGTTAGCGACCAGACACTGGCACCTTCCGGTAGAGTCATGCGCAGAAATTGGCGGCGACTGTTGCGAATATTCAACTGTGCACGTGTTACCCTAAGCCCATCGTTGGTGACGAGCGTGTGATAATGGGCTTGATCGATCACTGCGTTTTGCACATCCATTTCCTGGTGGCGAGTAATTTTCAATATCAGTGAATAGGGTGGTTCGGCGTGCAGGTATTTATATGCCAATAAAATCGGATTGGTTGTTTTTAGTATTAACTGTTGGGGCAGCTCGTTGATATCGACGGTCGACAGTTGCTGTGTTTCCAATGCTTGCACTTCTACTGCGGTAAGGGCCTCAATCGCAACTTTACCGTGTTCAACCTGAGCATCCTGCACATTCAGTCGCGGAACCGTGACGGGTTTACTTTGATCCTGGATTAGCTGCTCATACTGTAGATCTATATTAAACTGCCCAGCCATTTCCTGAGTAAACTCAACATGTACTTGTTGTCTGTCTTGGTGGGGTGCAGTTTTATGATTGCGAATTGAAGGGCCACTCAGTGATAAAAGGCTGACATCGTTCGGCAGGGTCATGACTAGCTCGGCCAATGCGCCGGATTTCACCGCGACCTTGACCGTGGACGTTCCTTTGATTGCAACTTCACCGATGGAAATCAGGGTATGGATTTGGGCGTCAAATTTACCCTGCTTGCGTTCGGGGGCCATTGTTACCACGCTGATTCTGGCATCGGTTTGACTGTATTTGTATGTATGAGCGACGCCATGAGCAAAGGCATTTCTAACATCCGCTGGCAGTTGGTTTTCCCCAACTTTTGATAAGTGCTCGGTTTGCTCGGGCTTGAGTGACAGCTCGTTTGATGCGAGCAGGGCAATCATTCCGCGCTGGCGGTGTACATTGTCGGCTTGGAGCAACGGCAAGGGTAGAGGCTGCTTTTCTTCGGTGCTGAATAGTTTTTCATAATCGATATGTATCTGAACCTTGCCATTTATTTTGCGATTGAAGAATAGGGTTAGTGTTTTGTGGTCTTGTGGGGTCTCGCCTCCGGCAACCACCCAGTCGCTCAAGCCATCAACCGATGCATTGAGCTTATTGACCTGTACATCGCTGGGAACGGATAGAATAAAGCTCGATGTTTCACCGCGGGTAATGTCGTAATGAACGACGGCCTTAGCGTGTACTACGCCTTCTTCGGCGTAAAACCCGTGGTAAATCGCGGCATTGGCTCGGGCCTCGACGGTCACATCTTCGGGAACGGCTTCTTGCCATGACAAGGACACGCGATCTGTCATTGGGATGAACATCTTGGCTTGAGTTTGATTATCTGATTGCTCGTATTCAATCGCGGTTCGTGGCTCAACCTGAAGCGCTTTTTTTCCAGGAAGGGATAGCGAGAAAGACGACATAGGGACCTTCGGGATAGGAGTAATGGCAACGGGTTGGCCTTGATCTCGCTGTATAGGAATTTGATACTTGACCTGGATCTGATGCTTGCCTTCGGTCACCAGTGGAACAGCAAAGAACCCTTCCTCTATACGTACGGATGCAGGTTTATTATCGACAAGTACTTCTGTCAAAGTGACATGGTTCGGTAAAATGGGGACAACGCCAGCTTTAGCATGAAACACTTCGACATCCAACATTCCCTGCCACTCGATGGCATCGTCGAGTACTTTGCCCTGGTAGTGGGCGCGACTCATGCTGTAATGTACTTGCTGGGCCGATCGCCAGCTGATAGCTAGCTGCGATGATGTAGGAATATCGGCGCTGACATGAGTGGTGGTTGACGTTGATTGAGATTGCATCGCCGTGGCAGGAGTGATGGCTATGTCTAGATTCGGCTCGGGTACTGTTAGACGAAGCCGGTTAACCGCTGCTTCGGGAATGGGAAGGGTAATGAAGTTAGATTGAGCACCTTGTTGTAATGAAACCTGATAATGCAGGCTTAGGTGATGGGTTCCCTGCTCTTGGCTAAGCCAATGATGGCCATTGAGGGTTGGAACCAGCTGGATCGGCTGACCATTTTTTTCAGCGCGGGTAATAGTTGCGCCAATACCAAGCAAAGGAACCGATGTCCAGCGCGGCTCCAGGATATCAATATCCACCTCAGCCACAATCGTTGCGTATTGATGGTTGTTGCCATTACGTACCTGAACCTCAAGTTCGGAGCGACCCAGCGCATAGCTGGTGCTTAACGGTGGCTGTTGGCCTTGCTTTATCAACTGTTCGTAGGTGCTCAGTGGCACTTCAACACGCCCCTGCGGTTTGGGCGATGTGGCAAGCGCCAGCTGACTGGCTAATATGACAAGAAAGCCAATCGATAGAATAAGGTAGCGCAAAATCTGCTCTAGGGCGGGCTTGCTAGGGTGGTGTGTCGCAATCATGGTTGAATACTCCTGAGGCGCTGGCTGGCTGAGAACTCCATCGATCGGCCCAGCTTGTGCAGATCAATATCGCTGTGGCGCAGGTGCTGTAAATAGGCGTTTAATACTTGAATATCGTGAGGTAGTGCGTTGTCTGCCTGCCATGCTGGTGCTAAGCGCAGCTGACTGGCTTGGTTGGCCAGCGCTTCGAGCTGGTGAGTGGCGGCGGATCGGTTGCTCTGCTTGAGCAGCAGGGCGAGTGCATCTAATTGTTCTGAGAAGTAATGGGTCCAGATATTTTGCTGTACGTTGTACTGGATTGGTCCTGCGGCAAGCTTATGATTTGCTATAGCAATGGATTGATGTACCTCACCGTTTTTCAGGTTGACCAAATCTTTGTACTTGGCACTGACCTGGGCCAATTGCCCGCCATGCGGAACCAGCAGATCGAGGAGGATAACATGGTCGTCGTTGGCCATAAATTTGGGGATCACAATTTGAATACCAGGATCGTCATCGCCCCGGTTAGCACTGATGCCCAGCTGACGTTGTAGCTGTTGATCCACATGGCGTTCTGCCTGTTTTATTCGTTCGCTTTGGTGCTGGTCCAGCGGCTGTGAGCGCCAGATATCGACCAGTTGAACCTGTTTGGCTAGTTCTATTTGCAATCGAATGGCTTTGGCAACGGTGCGGCTGGCGTCGAATAGTTCGGCTTTTACCAGTTTGTCAGCTTGAGTTTCATGGTGGAAAATACGGCGATTGCCATGACCAGCGATAACCAGTCGCTCCAACTCATGATTATTGGCGGATGGTGTCAGTGCAATGGCGCTGGTACTGATATCATTTAATACGTTAGCGTGCGCTAGGGTTTTCATTTGCGAGGCGTTACGCAACGGTTTGTCGAGCGTCAATAGCGCGAGGTTGGTGCTGAGCGGGTGCTCTTTTGCCATGTCAGCTAATGTTGCGCTCAGTTGCTGGTAGCCTCGATAGACATCTGCGGGAGAGGGAGCAAACCCTCTGCTTTGCTCGAAAAATACATGTACCGAACCATAGCGCAAATCATCAGAGCGTAATTGCGGCAGTTGATGAGCCGGTGTTTGCGTTCCGCTCACTACCAATACAAATTGATCGCCGTTTTGCTTCATGTGATGAAAAGCCTGAATCAATTTGCTTAGGCGCTCGGCTGTATTTTTATCACGTAGCTGGTGGTGTTGGATGAGCAAGCCAATGTTCATTGGTGAGCGCTGGCCACTTTGACGAGCGCTGCCTTTTAGACCAATTTGCAGTCGCACGCGCTGGGGGGCATCAACGCCTGCTTTATCCGTGCTTAAGTAGAGGCCCAATGCTGCATCGCTCGGCGGATCAAAGGGTTGCCATGTAGTAGTTAGCAACTGGGGTAGCTCAATCAACGGTTGGCTACCTGGCTGGTTCGACCACTGTTTAAGGTTAGCTTCCAGAATGCGAATATCGGGATCGCCGGGTACATAGCTATTTTCCCAATATCCAGATGGCTGAAAAAAGCTGTCTATATTGGTATCTTCTAAATCTGCCCAAAAGTACGATGGGGCTGTACTCGTGGCCTTTGTTTCCAGCCTTGCACCTTGTTGTGCATCTGGTCTGGAGCCCTGCTGGGCATCGGGTTTGGAACCCTGCTGAGCATTTAGTTTGGAATATCGTGAGATTTCATCCATAGGCGCTCTGCGTTCCAGGGCTTCACGAATTGCTACCGCAGCTCTAGCAGGCTTCGCTTTAGCTTCGACCGTGGGCTCTGCTTCAATAAAGTCCATACGGTCATTTTCTGAAACGGCATCGCCAAAACTGAGCATGGCAGGTTCTGAAGTCGTGCGGCGACTGCGCTCTTCTTTTTGCTTTTTGGCCAAGAGCTTTTCTGCTGGCGCATCGGATAGGGCGGGAGCCGATTCTGCTAAGAAAGCTTCCTCCTCCATAACTTCATTGAGTACAGCTATTTTTTGTGGCGATGCAGGCATTGGGCGAGCCACTGTGTCGTCAGCACTGGCTTTTTGCCGTAAGGAGCCTGAGGTTGAGTAGGGAGCTGAAGCCGGAAATGCTTCAGCTGCGTCCATGGATACCGTACTAGGAGCATGCCGCCATGCCAGATCATGGTCTACGGGGGAGGGGAGTTGATCTCCTAAATCCCACAGCGAGAAAGCGCTAACCAATACAGCGATGCTGGCGGCGATAGACTGTTTCCATCCCCAATTGCTTTTTGTCTGCTCTTTTTGTGGCGCGCTAATATTGAGCAAGCGTTGACTCAAATCTGCTGGTACAGACTGCTGCCCCATGTTGGTTAAACTGGCATTGATGCGCTGTAGTTGCTGCCAGTACGACTGGCAATGGGGACATTGCTGCATATGCTGCTGTTGAGAGGGCGATAAGTCGCTTAGCGTATTGGTCTCAGCAATAAGAGATTGAATAGTTTGGCACTCAGACATGTTGCTCTCCCTTATTGGATAGCGCGGGATTTGATGACGCGGGCTGGTTGGACAGTGCGTGCGTGTTGGCAAACTGTTGCATTAATGATTGCCTGGCGCGGTGTGCCAGTGTTTTTACTGTATTGACAGGGCAGTTCATAATTTCCGCCGTTTCTTTCAGACTAAACCCTTCCGTTGTAAGCAGTATGAGCGCTTCCTTTTGAGTCAACGGCAATCGATGGAGCTGAGAGGCCAGCCATTGCTGGTGTTCCTGATCCGATAGTTGCTCGAACTGATTGGGGTAGTCGCAGGCAGAAGATTGCTCGTCGAATGTTTCATGCTGATGCTTGGCGCTATCACGGAAGAAATTCCGCATCGTATTAGCAGCGATGGTGTAAATCCAGGGGCGAAGTGGCTTGTCTGGCTGATACTGCGAAGCCCCCTGATGAATACGAATAAAAATATCCTGTAGCAAATCATCTCGGTGGGTTTCGCCGACCTGATGTCGAATAAGGTAGTGATAGAGCGGGGTTTGATAGGCT
>DFOV01000193.1 GCA_002376965.1 Gammaproteobacteria bacterium UBA3532 | reverse complement strand
GGCTGGGACGAGCAGTACCTGCTTAAACTACTTGGCTTGTTTTAATGCGATTGCCTTAGCCACCAGCGCCAATCTTCCGAAAAGCGCTAGCGGTATCATAGCTATAAACTTACCAAGAAATACGCTCTTTGCTATTGCGCAAGCGAGCGGCCCTATACTGGATTTATGGGCTGTATAAAAATTGCATTTTTTGCAATACAGGTTCGCTGAAAGCCAGTAAAATCAACAATGTATAGTATTTTTTGCAATTTCTTTACTTTTTAACGACACCCCTTCTATCCTTATCGCTGTTGCGGGCTAGCTACAGGCTTCAACTTTATGCGTTGCAACGTATTAGAAACGAAAAAAAGGAACTCTTATGCTTAAAAAATTACTGCTCGTGTCATCTCTAGTCGTTATTTCTACCGCAGCCAGTGCAGCGGGTGGCTATGTCGGATTATCCGTTGGCCAAACAGACCCTGACCGAGACGGGTTTGATGACGGGACTTCTGTGGCGATTACTGGCGGATTCAAAGTAAACGACAATTTCGCCGTTGAGGCATCATATATCGATCTGGGTGATTCCAGTGATGACATTGATCCTATTTGGACAATTGAGGCTGACGGTATTAACTTCTCTGCTGTCGGGATTATTCCAATCAATGAAAGCGTGGATTTATTCGCTAAAGCCGGTCTATTTATGTGGGATGCGACCATAGAGGAAGCGGGTTATGGTGAATTCGCCACTGACGATGGAACAGATATTAGTCTTGGTTTTGGCGCTGCCGCAAATCTAGCGAAAAACTTCGGTCTCGTATTTGAGTATCAAATGTTTGAGCTTGATGAAGATGACGCATCCAACATCTCGCTAGGTGCGCGTTTCATCTTTTAATTTTGCATATTCCACCACACCCGATCACGTATTCCGGCAACCCGATCAGCGTGCTTCCGGTGCACCCGATCACTGGTATTCCAGAGCACCCGATCAGGGTAACAAGTGGTGCCGGATATCGTCATCCGGCACCTTATCGAGCCTCCTTATTGAACCCGTCTCATGGACTCACCTTTTAATTCGAGCCGGTGCGAGTTATGGATTAGCCGATCCAGCAAGGCATCGGCCACTGTCCCATTACTAATCATCGAGTGCCACTGCTCAACGGGTAGTTGGCTACAAATAATCGTGCTGTTTAATCCATGACGATCTTCGATAACTTCCAAGAGATCGGTTGCCTGTTTAACATTGAGTTTCTCTAAACCCCAGTCATCCAGAATAAGCAATTGTTGTTTGGCTAATATCTCCAGCTGCTTGCTATAACTCCCATCAGCTCTGGCAATATGAAGGCACTCTGTAAGTCGTGAGAGCCGCCAGTATTGGGCGCTTACCCCTTGCCTGCATGCTTGCTCGCCCAGTGCACAGGCCACAAAGGTTTTACCTCCGCCTGTTGCACCTGTGATCAGTATGTTTTGACGCTGCTGCAGATAGCCGCCAGAGAGAAGATCGGCCATCTTTGATTTCTCAAAGCCTCTCCCATTCCCGTAGCTTAGGGCTTCGGGGGAGGCTTTCAGGCGGAACTTTGCTTGCGTAACCGGTTAATTCGGTTATTGTGGCGCAAGGTGACTTCGTGCTCGACTAGTAAAGACAGGCGCTCTTCAAAGGCAAGTTCGCCATAGGTGTTGGGTTGCGTACGTTGCTGCTTTAACATGTCTACAATCCCTGTCAGGCGCAGTTGTTGTAATTGTTGAATAATGATGTCGTTCATGATTATTTTCCTTACTTGTAATAGTTAGCGCCACGAATGTTTGAATGAGTGAGATTAGGCGTCTTCTCTTCACGTTCAGTCGGCACAATATCAAGTCGGAACTTCAATAAGGACTGCACTGTCGCTCGGCAGGGGTTGCCCATGCCCATAGCCTTACGGCAAGCCAGTTCGAGTCGATTGTCGCCATAGGTCTTAGCCAGATTGAGAAGGCCTAGACAGGCTCGGTACCCCGGCTCGGGATGGCGTTTGGACGCCAAAATGGCTGAGGTGACGGCTAAGGTGGCATCCCCCACCTGGTTGGCCCAGTTCTTTAGTCGTCCTAGCGACCATTTCTGATGCTGATGATGTTGAAGCATATGTTCGTCACAGCAGGTAAAGCCACCGCGACGTGCACTCCTGATATGTTGGGCGATGCACTCCCGGTGATGGTAGATCCTAACCAGTCGCTGCGTTGCATGCACTTCGACCCCCTTGCCTACATAGGTGTGAGGTACCGAATAAAAATGCTCCCGACATTGGCTATCAGGTTTTATCGAGTGCGGGAATTACTGGAGAGCTGGCGACGGTATCGATCTGGGCGGGAAGTTTGGTTGATCTCGCGCTTGGCATCTGGCTGCTTAGCGGGAAAAAGCTTAAAGCTTGTTGTATGGCGCAGCTGGTGGTGATGACTGCTTACACGCTGATTCTCACTGTCATTGCCCCGCACTTTTGGCTACATCCATTTGGTCCATTGACCAAAAATATACCGATCGGAGTGATGCTCTATGGAATATGGAGCAGCGATCATTCCATAGATGTTGGGACCATTAATCAGTAGCGTGGCTTGGCCTGTCGCCGTCAATTCCGCGAATGACTTTAGAGGCTGTTTATCTTTCATTTA
>DFOV01000197.1:6677-15365 GCA_002376965.1 Gammaproteobacteria bacterium UBA3532 | reverse complement strand
CAGAATCTCATGGCTATCAATGACGGGGAGGTAGCTAGTCCCTTGTGAGAAATTCACTCCCACTTTGGCATTCCAGTTTGGATTAAGCGATGCACTGGCAGCTGTCGCAATAAGGCCATAGTGCCGTTGTTCGTTACTATCCACATAGAGGGAATATTGGCGATATACTCCTCGCTCTCTAGACAGTCTGGTTAATGGAGCAGTGTTCGCACCGAATGCCCCAGCGTATACCAGTGTTGGCAAAGACGGAGCCGCTGATAGCTGAAAACGAGGGTCAATGACCACCAGCTGTTGCGCCCCGCTTTGCACCAACCTATCTATCAGCCTTCGCCAATCCTCCTCGGTCAAACCAGGCGCTAGAATTGATGGGGTATAGATAACCGAAACGGCGGGGGGTGAAAACGGCTTGCTACTCTCTAGAGTCAGCAGATCATGAAACCAGTCATTACCCGTTCGAAATGCATTAGTAAAAAGCGTAGTGGTCAGCAATGCTGTCACTAATGTCACAATCAATGCACCAAGCAGGCTCCAATGGGCCAAGCGTTTATTAGACATAAAGCAGAAGCAACTAGTAAGCAGGTGTTAATACGCATGATGCGCTCAATCTCTTAAAGTATAGTCAGGCTTTGGACTTGAGCAATGATTAGATGGCGCTTTTCCCAATCTGTTCAACCACATGCTCACCAATAGCCAGACAGCTGGTCGCCGCCGGTGACGGCGCATTCAACACATGAACACATCGCTCATGTTGCTGGATTACAAAATCATTTTCCAATGAACCATCGGGGCGCATCGCTTGGGCCCGAATACCGGCCCGAGCAGGTGCCAGCATGTCGCGACGAATAGAAGGCATCAGATTAGCTAAAGCTTTAACAAAGGCTTTTCGGGAAAAAGCGCGGTGGTACTCACCCAGCGCATAGCGCCAATGCTTTGCCAACAAACGCCAGGTGCCAGAGTAGATCAGGCTATCTACAGCATCTCGATAGCGAAAATTCCAGCGGCTATAACCCTCTCGATCGAAATTGAGAACGGCATTGGGGCCGCACTCAACGCCACCACGACACATCCGCGTGAAATGCACGCCTAAAAAGGGGAAGTTGGGATCGGGAACGGGATACACCAAGTGGCGAATTCGCTCCTGGTATTCCGGTAGCAGTTCATAGTAATCCCCACGAAACGGTACAATGCGTACCTCCGGCTTGGCTCCAGCCATCGTCGCAATCCGATCGCTAAAGAGTCCAGCACAGTTCACTAAGGCTCTCGCCTCAAAACACTGCTGGCCTGAGTATACCTTCACCAAAGATTCCCGCGATTCTATGTGCTCAACTCGACTATTACGACGCAACGCTTGCTTGCCCAATGCCGAAAGCATGCACACCTGCTCAGCCAACGACTGAGCGAGCTGTCGGAAATCGATAATCCCAGCTTCTGGCACCTGTATACCCGCCAGCCCTCGAATATAAGGCTCGATGGACTGGATCTCCTGTGCGTCAACTTTTCGTATACCACTGAGCCCATTCGCCAGACCTCTCGAATAGATCGTATCGAGCTGGGCAATATCGCTTTCTTTAGTAGCGACAACCACCTTGCCACAGATTTCATGCGTCACACCATAGGCCTGGGCATAATCCAATAGCATCTGCCGCCCACGCAAGCAGAACTGCGACTTGAATGAGCCTGGTGGATAATACAAACCAGAATGAATGACTCCAGAATTGCGCCCACTCTGATGCATTGCAATGTCCGGCTCTTTCTCAAGGACAAGTACGCGGCTGTCAGGGTTCTTTTTCAAGAAGCAATATGCGCTGGCCAGCCCAACCAGGCCAGCCCCAATGACCAACAAGTCCACACTGTTTTGGTTGTTTTTCACGCATGCTCCGAATTGTTCTATAGTTTAAATCAGTCACTTTACATGGATTGATTATGAGCGCAACGCACCCACTACTTCGCAGCGATTATATGCCACATGGCTACTGCTTTTCATGGGAACCTTACATTTTATGGCTTCAAGTCGTCTCGGATTTGATCATAGCATTGGCGTATTTTTCTATTCCCATCGCTCTATTCATAGTTGCTCGAAAAAAGCCGCTATTGAATCAACGCGCTACCTTAACCTGGTTCAGCCTGTTTATCTTATCATGCGGCTTTACTCATCTTTCCGCAATTCACACGCTGTGGTTTGGAAGCTATGGAGCAGCAGCTTTGATAAAGGCCTTTACGGCTATCGTATCCGTCGGTGCAGCATCTATCTTGTTTGCCAATCTATCTCGTTTATTAAGTCTACCTAGCGAAAAGGAATTTAATGACGCATTGACAGCCATAAAAAAAGAGCGAGCAGCTAGACATCATGCCGAAAAGCTAGTTGAAACCGAATCATTTTACCGCTTCACCCTTGATCTTGTTCCGGCGGGTTTACTGGTGATTGACCGTAGTCAGTCAATCTGCATGGCCAATCGACAAGTAGAGAGCATATTTGGCTTCGAGCAAGGCGAATTACAAGGCCGCCCGCTATCCGAGCTTCTTAGCAATGGCCATCATTCTCAACACCAGCATTTCGTTCACCGCTACTTTTCCAACCCTGAGCAGCATCATGCCATGGCAGCAGGCAGAACGGTAAAGGGGCGAAAGAAAGACGGTAGCACCGTCTATATCGAGATCAACCTATCCAGCTTTAGTGACGCCCGCGGGCAATATGCCTTTGCCTCTATCTTTGATGTGACCGATGTAAACTTCAAGCGCGATGCATTGGTCGAAAGCTCCAAGCGCATTCAGCGAGCCATTGAAGCGACCAAAGAAGGTATCTGGCAGTGGAGCATTTCGGGCAACGAAACCTGGTATAGCGATCGTATGCTGCGAATGATCAACGCTGAGCCGAACGAAGCTCCCGCGTTTTTCACCTGGATCCAACATGTACACCCAGACGATCTGGAACTAGCTCTAGACAGCTTGTGTCGCCATCTGAATGACAAAGAGCCATTCGACCTGACTTACCGAGGTCTTGCCGCTTGTGGTGACTATGAGTGGTTTCATATTGTTGGAGATACCCTTAGCGGGGATGAGAACGAGCCGCTCCTGGTGTCCGGAACGCTAGAAAATATCCATAAATACAAACAAATGGAAAAGCAGTTGGTGGATAAAACGGCCTTTCTAACAGCCATTTTAGAAAAGTCGCTGTGCGGTATATATCTATATCATTTGCAGGCAAATGTGAATGTTTATATCAATCCAGCCTACACCCATATTACCGGATACAGTCATGAGGATATCGAAGAGCTCGTCGAGCGCGGCGATTTTACATCACTATTCCATCCCGATGACCTTGATGCACTTAATGCCCATATTGAGGCTGTCAAAAGCGCAAGCCACAACACCCAACACGCATTGGAATATCGTTTCAAACATAAAGATGGCCACTGGATCTGGTGCTATTCTAAAGACTCGCTCTACAGTCGAACCGAAGACGATAAACCGGAGCTAATGTTAGGCACCTTTTTTGATATCACCTATATCAAGGAACGGGAAGAAGAAATACGCTCTCTTGCTCGTGACTACCAGACGACGTTTGATCAAGCCGCAGCAGGCATTGCTCATGTTGCCCTGGATGGGTCATGGCTTAAGGTCAATGATCGACTATGCACTATTCTTGGCTATTCACGAGAAAAACTGTTAAACAAGCGGTTTCAGGAGCTAACCTACCCAGACGATATCGAGCACGATGAACGGGTGGTTCAACAGCTAATATCTGGCGAAATAAAGCAATGCAACTTTGAGAAGCGTTATATGGGAGCTGATGGCGAAATAATCTGGGCCAATGTGACGGGCTCCGTTGTGCGAGATGCTCAAGACAAGCCGCTATATTTTATTGCGATTATCGAAGACATCAGCTCACGCAAAGCTACGCAAATTGCCCTGGCAGAATCCAATGCTGCCTTGGAACGCTTTGCCTATTCAGCATCCCACGATCTGCAGGAACCATTACGTAAAATCACTTCCTTTGCTGATCGACTGCAACGTACCTTATCGGAACAGAATTTGAGCGAACAGGCGGCTTTTGAGCTAGGTCGGATGATAGATGCATCATCGCGGATGCGCGAAATGATCGAGAGCTTACTCGAATTATCACGTATTTCAGATAAGTCTCTACAAAAAGAGCCTGTTCTACTCAGCCAGATAATCGGCGAAGCCAAAGACAGCTTAAGCCAGTTACTGCAGGAAAACACGGCTCAAATTACTCTAGAAAAGGACGTGTCGTTGTTTGCGGATAGATTGAATCTGCTGCACCTGTTTCAAAACCTGATCAGCAATAGCATCAAATATCGTGATCATAAGCATCCACCTCATATCACAGTTAGAGCACATTGCTACTCCAGGAGAATAGTCATCCACTATAGCGACAATGGCATTGGCTTCGAAAACGAGTTTTCTGAACAAGTTTTTGAACCTTTTCGCCGGTTAGCCGGTAAAGAAACGAAGGGTTCTGGAATGGGACTCGCTCTGTGCCGACAAATTATGAAAGCCCACGGCGGTGAAATAACCGTATCAAGCGAACCGAATAGTGGTACGACATTTACCTTACGTTTTCCAAAGGAGCGCCAAAATGACGGAGCCAACTAGTACATCTCAACTGATTTTTGTCGACGATGACAAGGACGAGCAATACCTGGTTCGTTGCGCAATAGAAGAGCTGCCACACCATCCCCACATGCTCTTTTTTGATGACGGAGAAGAGTTATTGCACCATCTTAACGATCAGGTAGCAAACCAACCTCAAGTATCACAGTATGCGCTTGCTTCTAACGCTCAGCTGAAAAATACTGTTATCGTACTTGATATCAACATGCCGAAGCTTGATGGCTTTCAAGTACTGCAAATGCTCAAACAATCGCCCGGGTACGCCAATATACCGACTATACTATATACAACCACTCGCTCTAACACAGAAATACGTAAGGCGTATGCTGAAGGAGCCAACTCCGTCATTATCAAGCCCAGCGGCTTTGATGAAACAGTAACGGTGTTTAGGAACCTGTGTAATTACTGGTTCAACACGGTACGATTATCATAGGTTACGTATTATGTCTGTTGCGAAGAATGAATCAGAAGAACAACACCGTGGAGACAATAGCTTAAAAATACTGTTAATCGAGGATGATCCAGACGATGTTTACCTGGTATCTAAAATGCTGGAGGATGATTCCCTACAGAGTTACAGCATCTATAATGTGTCTAGCATTAGTGATTCACTTGTTACTCTGCGCCAACATCAAATTGATTTGATACTGCTCGACCTGGGCTTGGCAGATACCCGCGGCACAGACACGATCAAAGCCCTTTCACAAATCCCAGAGAAGCCGCCATTTGTGGTTTTTACAGGTGTCAACAATGAAGCATTGGGACACCATGCCATCACCTTAGGCGCTGAGGACTACATTCCCAAGGCAGAGGCCAACAGCGCCATGCTGTCTCGTTCCATTCGTTATGCAATCGAGCGCCACAAGTTACTTGAGAAAATTCGCCTGCAGGCCGTAACCGATGCATTAACCGGTTTACCCAACCGCAAAGCCATATTTGAAAGGCTGGATGTTTTAATTGCCAATGCCGAACGCAATCCAAGCCCACTGGCTGTGGCGATGATTGATCTGGATAACTTCAAGCAAGTGAATGATCAACTAGGTCATCACGCAGGGGACGATTTATTGCAGGAGATAAGCAACAGGCTGAAGCAGTCATTACGCAAAGCGGACATGTGTGGCCGACTAGGTGGGGATGAGTTTGTACTGATATATAACCACTATACAACAACCGAAGAACTACAAAACGCGCTAGACTCCAAGATTGAAAAGTTGCGTGTTCCGGTAACGCTACCTGACAGCAGCCTCCCAACACTTGATATAACATTGAGCATTGGCGTTGCTGAATGGGAGGCAGGGCTCACACCCCACCTGCTATTGCAGCGCGCTGACAAAGCGATGTATCACTCTAAACATCATGGTAAAGACGGCTTAACTTTTTTTAGTGAGTTAAAAGAACCCGAATAAGCGCTAATATACCTTACCGATAAAAGCTATACACAATTCTGACAAAGGCAATGTAACTCAAGCTGAGGGCTTTTTAGGTGATATCCCGCTTGCTCAACATTGTCTTTGAGCGTGTCAATTAGCGATTTTTTAATGCCAATTTCTTTAACATTGCCACAGCTCTCACAGATCAAAAACTGAGGTATTTCATGAGCATGCTCACAACTGATATGCGAGCAAGCAACATATTTATTGGTCACATGCAGCTTGTGAACAAGGTTTTCCTGCTCTAAAAATGCCAGAATGCGGTAGACCGACATGGCAGGAATACTGGTATCCAGTTCGTCTCGACAATAATCAACCAGCTCATAAGCCGACAGCGCTTTGCCAGACGTTAATAATCCCGAAAGCACAGCTTTGCGTTTATCGGTGAGCCTGGCACCATGACTTTGGCAGCTTTGTTCGGCATGCGCCAGTGTTTTTACGATGTCATTCATCAAGTGGTGCTCGTGTGCAATAGAAACTATGTTACTTTACCACTTGTCAGCGCGCGCACCAAAAAAGAATAGGCTAAAGCAGTTGCACTTAACGCCCAAACCACCGCCGCGCCAGAAGGCAGATCCCACCATACAGAAACACTCAGCCCAAGAGCAAACCCCAGCGCACCAATGCCATAGGCTTTGGAAATTGCATTGGAACTATTCAAGGTTGCTAATGCAGGAATGATCAAGCAGCAAAATACCAGATAAACCCCGACCAATTGCGTTGACAAGGTAATGGTAATAGCGAAAATCGGATAAAACAGAATGTCGCTGCGTTTGCGTCCCCAATGCCAAACCGCCATGACAACGACATATACCAGGGATGCCAGTATCAGGTCTTGCCATTGTAGCCACAGAATTTGCCCTACCAACATATCGGTTAGACGCTCTCCACCATGCGGATCTTTTGCGAGTAATAATATGCTGCCAGTTGCAGCCAAAACAAACAGGATTCCGATGATCGCTTCTTGTATTTTGGCATCAAAACGTCGCAATTGTGCCAACATCAATGCTCCGCCAATTGCCGTTAACATCGCTAAAACTTGCTGGAGCCAACTGCTGTGAACACCAATTGCAGAAGCCACAACCACACCCAGTGCTGCGACTTGAGCAATTGCCAAATCAAGAAATATGATACCCCGCCGCAACACTTCCTGCCCCATGGGTACATGGGTTAACAGCACCAGCATACCTGCCACGAATGCAGGGAAAATGATATCGAACTGGAGCCATATAACTTCGACCACAGCTAAACTCCCAGCTCGCTAAGGATCGCATCAAACAAGGTAAAAAGA
The DNA here is from genome assembly GCA_002376965.1 of Gammaproteobacteria bacterium UBA3532. Lineage (GTDB taxonomy): Bacteria > Pseudomonadota > Gammaproteobacteria > Enterobacterales > UBA3532 > UBA3532. Next base: position 8,012 of record DFOV01000197.1, on the reverse strand, counting down.
TCCATGGCCTTTTCAGAACCTCCGACCGTATATGGCAGCTTGATCATATCAATGCCCGTTTTATCAGCTAACCACTCAGCGCCTTTGCTATCGTGATAGTTAGCCACCAAAATAAAATGGGGCGGTGTTGTTTTAGTCAAAGCTACCAATTCTGCCAAATGAGCGGTTGTGGGGGGTAAGCCTGGCTTGGGTTCAAGATCAGCCACAGCCTCTACCTGCAACCACTTAAGTAAGTAGCTGAAACTCTTATGGTGAACGATTGCGGCTTTTCCGTTTAGCGCTTTAGCTCGTTGCTCCCACTCAGCCATCGCCTTCAGCCAACGCTGTTCAAACTGGATATAGCCTTGTTGGAATTGTTTCGCGTTATTTGGCTGAAGTACAGCCAAGCGCTCACTGAGCGTTTTTGCAATCGTTAGCAGGCGGTTAGGGTCCAGATGCACATGCGGATTACCTGCAGCATGCACATCGCCTAGCGAGCGGCTCAGCTCTTCAGGTTTCTCTATGGTGGAAACCTGCTCGGCAGCCATAAAATAGCCAACGCCCCCCGGCTGAATGCTGGCATTTCCCGAACGACGCAATAACAAAGGCAACCAACCAGCTTCTAGCTCTGCTCCGGTACAAAAAACCAGATCGGCCCGCCTGGCCTTGACAATAAGTGAAGGGCGCGCCTCGATAAAATGCGGGTCTTGAAAAGCGGTGGTGGCCGAAGTCGCATCCACCAGTTCGCCACCGATCTCTTCGGCCAGCGCTTTCCACTCAGGCTCACAGCTAAAGACTTGTAACTTAGCGGTTACTGCCTGCCCAGCTAGCAACAGACAAGCACCAGCAACGAATTGTCTAAAATGAGTGTGCATTATGAGCTCCTAGCGACATAACATACTGCAGCGTTAAGGCATCATCAGCGTCGTCCAAGTCGTCACTGTCCTGCCAGGTGTATTGCAACCTCAACGTCGAGAAATGAGAAGGCGACCATGATAGCATCAAGTCCGTTTCACGCAGTGACTGATCGTCAAATAACCACTCACCATCATGCTCCTCTTCTATCGCGGTGACAGACAAATCTCCGTATCTCACACCGGCAGCCCACTGAGGGTGAAAACGATAAACCAAGGATGAATACCAACCCTTATGTTGCTCTTTACTAAGCTCTCCTTCGCCTAACTCATCCAATAGAAAATATTCGCCACTAACGGTCAGCTGCTGATTCTTGGCGTTTCCCTGAGGAGCCCATTTCCACACACCATGGACTACGTAATTATGCTTGGCATGATATTGAGCTTGATGGGAGTGACCACTGTGATCGTCGAGCTCTTCTTCATGCTCATGCTCTTCTTC
>DFOV01000197.1:0-6367 GCA_002376965.1 Gammaproteobacteria bacterium UBA3532 | reverse complement strand
TGCTCATGCTCTTCTTCCGCATGCGCTAGCTCAAAAGCGTTTTCCCCGCTGGAGCGATTGTGCAAGTATGAAAATCCTACTTGCCAGCTATGCTCGTTACCTACATCACCGCCCCATCGAGTTGTCAACGCATAAACACCAATGGTGTCGTCGCTGCTTTTATCCGTGAGCTGACCGCCATCAAATGCTTCTGCACTAATATGCCAATAGAACGGTGTTGGCAACACGCTCTCAATACGAAGGCCATCATCAAAATAGTGGTCGCCCATAAAGGCACGATAAACCGTCGGACGCTCAACAAAAGCGTCGCTATGGCTATGCTTGGCATTCAAATAGCCGATATCGGAGAAAAATCGTCCAAACCGAACGGTGGTTCCAGCAGCCAAACCAAGCGTATCGACATAGGCTTCTTCAAGCTCAAGCTCAGTATCTCCATGACTAGTTTCTAACGCAGCCGTTAGCCGACCTTGAAAATGGCTATCAATTGCACTCTCGATACTTAATTCGGTATGCCCTAGCCCAACCCCAGACTCTCGCTCAGAAAGTGCGCTATCTTCTGATTTATAAAAACCGCTAAGAACCAATCCAATATTCGGGTTAAGCGACTGCGCCAGGCCAACCTGACTCAGGCTCAACGCCCCAACCCCAAAAATCCACATTTTTCCACCAATACTCGTATTCATCGGCCACCCTTCTATATAGGATATATCATAACATTTTGTGTGTTATATCATAACATTTAGAAATGAAGCAACGAATTTTAGAAAACATCCTGCTATGCCTTTGAACTACTCCCCCTGCTTGGAGACCGGATAAATCAACTCCGGCTCGCCTTGATAAAAAGCACCTTCATCATAACCATTGCCGCCAGCACGACGATCGAGGCAATGCCCAACACCGGCCCCAACACACTAGGGGCTAGATAGCCGCCATACATTAAGAACAGAGAAATCAACAACACCAAGGTGCCAGTCTGGTGCAAGTAAAACTGAATCGTCGCTAATTTCTTTGGCACATCGTGCAGCCACAGTTTATGACAAACGCCATAGATAAAAGACACAACCAAACCAAGCAACATGATATGAGCATGCGTAGCCAACTGCCCATGATTCTTGGTAGCCGCCATAAATATGCCCAAAGCTAAACCTAAGATACCGTAGCCAAGCCCTGTCATTACAAACTTCTTATCCATATCGATTCCTTACACTTTGAGAATTGAATACCACCCAGACTTTAGCATTTTTCAGCACCACGTCTAGACGTACTGAAAAGCCCACAAGCGCCGTTCAGACGAATTAAAATGCTATATTTCTAGAGCCTGTTAGCTCTTCGAATTCCGTGCTACAATCAACTGACTTTATTAAGGAACCCCAATCGCGCCATGCTCCGTCACGCCATCACATTCCTAATGCTCATCTTGATTACGGTTCAAGTGGTAGCAGCTGTGGCGGATAATCACTGGATGCATCAATCTGGTACAGAGAACGTCCCTTTCAAACATCTGCACGATGGAAGTGAGCAAGCATGCTTACTTAGTAAAGCTGAACCGCCGCCCGATCACGGCGAGCTCGGATCATTTGATTGCAACGACTGCTGTCATTGTCACGGATTAACTCAACTCCTCAGTGACAATCAACAAGAGAACTCGTTGGTGATCCAGTCTGCTAATGAGACTATTGATTACCAGGCGCATTACACTTCATTTCATGCATCTCCCGATAACCCTCCCCCCATTTACTAATTGACGACCAATATCTTAATGACAGACCAAAGCAGTTTGCCTTGGTGAGCCAGTTAGTCTATTTATGGGGAATAATCATGAAGAAACTCTTAGTTTCTGCTCTCTTTATTGCATATACAGTACCAGTGACATGGGCTGATACTCTATCCGTACATGTCGTAAAACAGCCTGATAGAAAGTGGTTCTTTCAGCGTTTGAACGCCATTTCTGACGATTCCTCCACTCGGGTAATAGGGCGTTTAAGCCCCCCTTCACATAACAATAATATTGCACGGTAAACAGCCGACATACTGCCCGCTCATTGCGTGCGGGCACTCTCTAATAGTGCAACTAAATCAGAAGGGAAAAAACCATGTTAAAAGCAATAACTAACAAGGGATGGAAGATAGCCTGTGTTACCAGCTTATCCTGCCTCCTTGTAGCTATACCAATCTCTCCGGTGGCTGCTGATGAAGCCTTGACGCTAAAACTAGCGGTTCAGAAAACACTAAGGCAAAACCCACAGCTTCATCAATTCAAATTTGCTCGTACACGGCTACTCGCTGAACGCGAAGCCAACGCACTCAAACCCGGTTATCAGCTGGGCATGGATGCGGAAAACGTTGCTGGTACTGGCGATTTCAGCGGATTCGGCAACCTCGAAGTCACCGTAGCACTATCCTCTGTTATTGAACTGGGCGATAAACGTGACAAGCGTGTTTCAGTGGTTGATACTCGGATAGATAAGCTTGAACTCGAGCGCCAAGCACAGACTTTGGATGTTCTCGGTGACGTAACCAGAGTTTTTATCCAACTACTGACGACTCAAGCAGAGCTTCAACTGTCCTCGGAAGCCGTCACTCTTTCCAAAAGGCTTTATAAAACGGTCCAAACTCGGGCAAAACGCGGAGCGGTCTCAGATGCTGAAGTAAAGCGAGCAAAAGCGATGTTCATGCAGTCTCAGCTGCGACAAGAAGGCCTGAGTTACAAGTTTGAGCGCCAAAAAGTATCGCTGGCCCGCTATTGGGGCGATACAACCTTACCGTACTCGAAATTGGAGGGTGATTTATCCGCCTTTGGTTCAGCAGTAAGCTTCACAGACCTGTATAACAAGGTTAAGACGTCTCCAGCTATCATGGTTTTTGCCAGCGAAATGCGCCTCAAAGAAGCAGAAGTTCGCTTGGCCAAGACCCAAAACCAAGCCGACCTGAGTTGGCAGTTTGGGGTAAAGCGGTTGGAAGAAAGCGGCGATACGGCGCTAACCTTGGGCGTTTCAATACCACTCTTCGCGGAACGGCGCAATCGTCACCGCGTTAGCGCCGCCCTCGCCGAAAGCAATGCGGTAGCCTATCGACGTTCAGATCACCTGCTCTCACTCCATGACCAGCTATTTACAGCCTATTCACAGCGTCAGCAATTCATTGCTGCACACCAGCGATTGAGAGACGAAGTTATTCCTAATTTAGAAGGAGCTTTAAGCATCACCAGAACAGGCTATGATCGCGGGCGACTAAAATATCAGGACTGGATCGCGGCGCAGCAAGAACTACTGAGCGCCAAGCAACAACTGATTGAAACAGCCAGTGCAGCATTATTGAATCAAGCGGTGATCGAACAATTAACCGCTGAACAATTCACTCAATAAGGCGTATTCAGTGGCGTAACCTACCGCGCGAGACCTAACAGGATATAAGCAATGAAATTATTTTTAGTATTAACATGTGCTCTACTGGGGTTATCCCAAATAACGACCCAAGCGGCGGAGTCCAAGAGCCAGCCTCATGAGCATAGTGAATCGAACAAACACGATACTGAACATGCACATGATGATGACGAGCATCGCGATGAGCATGCTCACAATGACGACGAACATCACGATGAGCATGCTCACAATGACGACGAGCATCACGATGAGCATGCTCACAATGACGATGAACATAACGACGAACATGCTCATGATGAACATGAACACGGAGATGAGCTAACAACAGTTATCACCGACCACATGACCGCTCAAGTCGGTATACAAACCGAACATGCGTCCTCTATGAAGCTGTATCAAAGTATTATCGTATACGGTAGCCTCACGACAGGACCAGAACAACTGAGCCATGTGCGAGCGCGTTATCCTGGAATAATCAAGTCGGTAAAGCCAACACTAGGCGACAAAGTTAACCGGGGAGACTTGTTGGCCGAGGTAGAGTCCAATGAGAGCCTGAACACCTATCAAGTTCGCTCCCCTATCGCTGGAACCATTATCACACGCCACGCCAACATAGGTGAGTTCACCCAAGAACAAGTCCTCTTTTCCATTGCCAATTTTGATACCTTGTGGGCAGAGTTTCGTGTCTACCCATCTCAACAGTCTTTGGTGCAGGTTGGGAAAACAGCTCATATTGTAGCGAGCGGCTTAAATTTGAGTGGCCCGATTCAACACATCATTCCTGCATTAGATAAGCCTTACCAGTTGGCGCGTGTCGTTTTTGATAATCGCCAGAAGAAACTTTCTCCCGGTCTACTGGTTGAAGGACGTATCGTTGTCGATGAGTTTGTCGCCAAGCTGGCCGTTGTAAATGATGCTGTCCAAACCATGAACGGACAATCGGGAGTCTTTGTCAAACAGGGAGAGGCCTACGCTTTTACGCCCTTAGTGCTGGGCCGACGCGATGATCAGCATGTCGAAGTACTTTCAGGGCTGTCACTCGGTCAGGAGTATGTTAGTAAAAATAGCTACCTGATCAAAGCCGATATCGAAAAATCCGAAGCGGAACACCAGCACTAAGGGGCGTATCATGATCGATTCCATCCTGCGCCTCTCGATTATGCGGCGCTATCTCATTTTAAGTTTTGTACTGGTGATCATTGGTGTTGGTAGCTGGAGCTACCAACACCTGCCCATCGATGCTGTTCCCGACATCACCAATGTGCAAGTTCAGATCAATTCAGCAGCACCGGGCTACTCTCCGCTGGAAGCTGAGCAGCGAATAACCTATCCGGTCGAAACGGCGTTGTACGGCTTGCCAAAGTTGGCCTATACACGCTCACTTTCGCGTTATGGGTTGTCGCAAGTGACTGTAGTCTTTGAAGAAGGCACCGATATTTACTTTGCCCGCAACCTGATTAATGCCCGGCTTGGTGCGATTAAGAGTGTGCTCCCCCCTGGCGTAGAGCCAAAGATGGGCCCTATTTCCACAGGATTGGGCGAAATCTTTATGTACACTGTGCGAGCGGAGCAAGGGGCAACACAAAAGGATGGGACGCCTTTTACCGCGGCTGCGCTGCGAGAAATCCAAGATTGGATCATCAAGCCTCAATTGGCACAGGTCAAAGGGGTTATTGAGGTCAATAGCATTGGAGGGTTTAACAAGCAGTACCATGTATTGCCTGATCCCAAAAAGTTGTTGTATTACCGCATCAGTGTCGAGGATCTAGTGCAAGCACTCCAGACAAATAACGCTAATCGGGGGGCTGGGTATATAGAGCGCAACGGCCAGCAATTATTGGTGCGTTCGCCAGGTCAATTAGCGACGATAGAAGACATTGGCAATGTGATTATCACCGAGCACGACAACATCCCGATCAAGATACAAGATGTCGCCAATATAGAGATTGGTAAAGAGCTACGCACGGGTGCAGCCACACAAAATGGGCAGGAAACCGTGCTGGGTACGGCCATGATGCTGGTCGGCGAAAACTCACGAACAGTGGCGCAGGATGTTGCAAAAAAACTAAAGAAAATAAAAGCATCCTTACCCAAAGGCGTGATCGCCGAACCGGTTTACGACCGCACCGCCCTGGTAGACAAAGCCATTGCCACCGTAAGTAAGAACTTGCTCGAAGGTGCTTTGCTGGTGATCGTCGTGCTGTTTTTACTGTTAGGCAACCTGCGTGCCGCCTTGATCACCGCCGCAGTGATACCTCTGTCGATGCTAATGACCATCACAGGCATGGTACGAACCGGCGTATCAGCAAACCTTATGAGCTTAGGCGCATTGGATTTTGGGTTGATTGTCGACGGCGCAGTTATCATCGTTGAAAATGCGGTACGCAGATTAGCTGAGGCACAGCGTAATGGCACCACACAAGTGCTGAAGGAACGGTTGAATACTGTTTACGAGGCGACGACTGAAGTCATTCGCCCCAGCCTGTTCGGGGTTGCCATTATTACTGTAGTGTACATTCCCATATTCTCTCTGACCGGAGTGGAAGGAAAAATGTTTCACCCAATGGCCGCCACCGTTGTCATGGCCCTACTTTCGGCGATGATACTGTCTCTGACGGTGGTACCAGCAGCAGTTGCCGTTTTCATGCGCGGCAAAATAAGCGAAAAAGAAAGTATCGCCATTAGCGCTACTAAAAGAGTCTATCAGCCACTACTGATCTTAGCCTTAAAGTTACGTTGGTTGGTCGTTGGAGCGGCAACCGCACTGGTGGTTGTCTGCATCTGGTTGGCATCGACCCTGGGGTCAGAATTTGTGCCACAACTAAATGAAGGTGACATAGCCCTTCATGCCATGCGTATCCCTGGAACTGGGCTGGAGCAGGCCGTGGAAATGCAGGAAATACTGGAGCAGCGGCTCAAAGCCTTTCCAGAAGTGGAAAAAGTGTTTGCCCGAATTGGGACGGCTGAAGTAGCAACCGACCCGA